>JBKPSC010000223.1:0-19278 GCA_046734915.1 Acidobacteriota bacterium
ACGATAGCCTCCACGCATGCAGCGCCTGCCTGGGAAACTCGTGCAGCACCTCAGCCAGCGCTGGGTCGGCGACATGACTCCAGCGTGGTTCGCCGTACTGCGGATCGCCGACAATGGGCCAGCCACGAGCCGCCAGGTGCACGCGGATCTGGTGCATGCGCCCAGTGACGAGCCGACAGCGGAGCAGGCTGAGACCCGCTCGCGGTGCCGCCACGCGTGCGAGCCGCTCGAACTCGGTCAGGCTCGGCGCTCCGTCTCGTGCCGACGCGACCACGCGACGTCTATCATCCGCGTCGCGACGCAGTCCGACGTCGATGGTGCCGCGTGGCCGCGGCACCCGTCCATAGACGACCGCAAGATAGGACTTTTCACTGACGGTCCGGGCCAGCGTCCGCTGGACGGCGGCGTGCATCGCTCGCGTCTTCGCGACGAGGACGATGCCCGACGTCAAGCGGTCGAGCCGGCCGACGAGCGACGGCCGCTGCGCGCCAGGCCACGTCCGCGCGCGCCACAGAAGTGCGTTCATCAGTGTGCCCGACGGATGGCGAAACGTCGGATGGACCACGAGGCCCGGTGGCTTGTTCACGGCGAGGAGGTGCTCGTCCTCGAAAATGACCTCGAGCGGGGCGGCCTCGGGCTGCATCGTCATGCGAGGGCGCGGCGCCGGGAGCGAGACGACGATCATGTCGCCGTGCGCCGCGCGGGTCGCCGGGCGCCGCACCGGCCGGCCGTTGACGAGAACCGCGCCGTCGCGAATCCAGCGCTGGACGCGGGTTCTCGTCACCCGCATCTCGCCGTCGAGATGGCGGCGCAGCACGAGATCGAGGCGCTCGCCGGCATCGCCGCGCGTCGCCATGAGGCTGCGTTCGGAAGCGGCCAACCGATCACGCCTTCGGCCGCACAGCCGAGTGAATCGCGGCGACGAGATCGTCAGGGGCGATTGGCTTGGCGACATGCGCGTCGAAGCCCGCGGCCAGCGCCTGCGCGCGATCGTTGAGACGTGCATATGCGGTGACCGAGATGGCGGTCACCCGGCCGCCGTCTTCGGGAGAGCGCGATCGCACATGCCGCAGCAGTTCGTACCCGTCAACCCGCGGCAGCCCCAGATCGGTCACCAGAATGTGCGGAGCGCGCGTGTCAAACTCGCGCAGCGCATCGGGCGCGCTCGCCACCGCCCGGACAGCGGCGCCGGCGTTCTCCAGCGCCTGTCGAAAGAGGTCTCGCGTGTCCTCCTCGTCATCGACGATGAGGACGTCCAGGTCGTCCAGTCTGACCGCCGGTGGCACCGAGCTGGCGGCGAGGTGGCTGTCCACGCGTGGGTCGATGCTCTCGCCCGGGGCTTGCGGGCTGGCGAGGTCTGCCGCCAGCGGCAGATTGACGACGAAGTTGGCCCCCTTGCCCGCACCATTGCTGGTCGCACCGATCGTTCCGCCATGCAACTGCACGAGCTGCTTGCAGATTGCCAGGCCCAGGCCCAGCCCGCCATGCTCGCGCGAGAAGCGGCCATCCGCCTGCAGAAACGGTTCGAACACGTAAGGCAGGAAATCGCGTGAGATGCCGGCGCCGGAGTCCTGGACCGCGACGTGCACCGATCCATCGCTCTCGGTCAGCGATACCGTGACCTGACCGCCGTCGGGGGTGAACTTCACCGCGTTCGAGAGCAGGTTCCAGAAGACCTGCTGCAGCCGGCCGGCGTCGCCGCGCACGGCCCCGCGCGCCTCGACCTGCACTTGAAGCGCGATCCGCTTGGCCTCGGCCGCCGGGCGCACGCTCTCGATGGCTTCGCGCAGCGGCGCCGCCACGACCATGGGCTGGACTTCGAGGCGTACTTTCCCGGTGCCGATCCGCGAGATGTCCAGCAGGTCTTCGACCAGCTGGTTCTGCACGATGGCGTTACGCTCGATGATCTCGATCGCCCGCGGCCGTTTCTCGACAGGCAAGGCGTCGGTGCGCAGCATCCTCGCGTAGCCGAGGATGGCGTTGAGCGGCGTCCGGAGCTCGTGCGACAGGGTCGCCATGAACTGATCCTTGATACGGTTGGCGGACTCCGCCGCGTCACGAGCTGCGGCGAGCGACTCTTCGGCCCGCTTGCGCTCGGTGATGTCGATACCGATGCCGTACAGGGTCTGGGGCCGGCCGTGGCTGTCGTACACGGTGCGGCCGCGCGAATTCATCCAGCGCCACTCGCCTGAGGCGTGACGGAAACGAAACTCGCCGGCATAGTCGGTGCCCGTGGCGACCGAGTCGGCGACCGCCTGCCGCAATTCTTCCCGGTCGTCGCTGTGTACGCGCGCCAGGAAGCTCTCCTCGGTGCCCTCGAATCCGCCGGGCGCGAGGCCGAAGATCTCCTCCACTTCCCGGCTCCACCAGACGGCGCCGGTCGACAGGTTCCGGGACCACACACCCATGCGCGCGCCGCGCATCGCCAGCGCGAGCACGTCACGGCTCTCGCGCAGCACCTGCTCGATCTGTTTCTGGCCAGTGATGTCATAGGTGACGCCGCTCACCCGTACGGGCCGGCCTCGCGCGTCGAGCACGACCGCCGTTCCCCCGACGCACCATTTCACCTGGCCGTTGGGCAGGAGCAGCCGGAACTCCGCCTCGTACGATTGGCCGGTCGTCAAGGCGTTTTCGAGCCGGCGCTGGAGGCGCTCGCGATCGTCCGGGTGAAGGCGTGACCAGATGTTGTCGATGGCGGGGGCGTCTTTCACCGGGTCGGTGCCGAAGATCTGATGCTGTGCCTCATTCCAGATGATCTGATTCGTCCGCAGGTCCCAGTCGTAGGTTCCCAGGCGGGCGGCGCTCAGCGCCGAATGCCAGCTCGTTTCACGCTCTCGCAGGGCCTGCTGCGTGCGGGCCTGCTCGACGAGCGGCCAGACACGCGCGAGCACGCTTTCGAGGAGCAGCAGTTCATCCTCGCGCCATTGGCGCGGCTGCGGCTCGTTGAGGGCCAGGTGCACGAGCCACTGTCCTTCGCGGACATACGTCGTGTTGGCGATAGCGCGGATGCTGAAGGCGTTCAGGACGTCGAGTCGACCACGCGTCAGCGGGTGGCGCGTCACATCATCGATGCCCAGCCGCCGCGCCTGGAGGCCGTGCCAGAACTCCAGCGTGCCCAGATCGGACATCCGGTAGGTGCCGACGACGGTCAACGTGCCGTCGCGCGTCCAGTCGCCGTTCACGGTGATGGTATCTGCGGCCTCGTTGACCTCCGCGAAGTAGACGCGGTAGGTATGCAGGTACTCACCGACGGCCTGGCAGACATGCCGGATCATCTCGCCGGCGTCTGCAATCCGACTCAAATCGCGGCTGAGCCGCGACAAAAAGGCCCCGTGCCGGGCCTGAATGGCGTGCGGCGACGCGTCCGTACTCACTGAAGGATGCGGCTATCGTAGTCGATCCGCGGCGAGCGGGATCGCGGACGGTGGAGCCCGCAGAATTCCTAACGAGCAGGCTCCGGCGGCGCTATGATGCCGGCGTGAAAACGTCGATGTGGCGGATGCTCGTCGTGGCGGCGCCGGTGCTGCTTTGCGCGCACGTCGGCCGGGCACAGGCTCCCGGTAGCGTGCGCAACGATCTGCCGCAGCCGTATCGCACGACTCGCGACTGGGGACAATTGCCGCCAGGCGTGAAGTGGGCGGCCGTGACAGCGGTCGAGCCAGCGCCCGACGGCACGATCTACGTCGTGCATCGGTGTTTCGCCAATTCGTGCACCGGGCGAAGCGAGGCGCCGATCCTGAAGTACGACAGCCGCGGCACGCTGCTGGCGAGTTGGGGCGCCGGGATGTTCAACTTCCCGCACGGCGCCACGGTCGACCGTCAGGGAAATCTCTGGCTGACCGACGCGCGTGGCGAGAACGGCAAAGGCCATCAGGTCTTCAAGTTCAGTCCCGACGGCAAGGTGCTGATGACGCTCGGCAAGGCCGGTGTCTCCGGCAGCGGTCCCGATCTCTTCGACCAGCCGACCGACGTCGTGGTCGCGCCGAGCGGAGAGATCTTCGTCACCGACAGTCACCGCAACGGCAAGAACAACCGCGTCGTAAAGTTTTCCCGCGAGGGCCGCTTCATCAAGGAGTGGGGCACGAAAGGTTCTGGGCCCGGGCAGATCAGCGAGCCGCACACAATCGCGATGGACTCGCGCGGTCGCCTGTTCGTGGGCGATCGCGAGAACAACCGCATTCAGATCTTCGACCAGGACGGCAAGTACCTGGACGAGTGGCGGCAATTCGGGCGTCCGAGCGGCATTTTCATCACCGCTGATGACACGATCTACGTCGCCGATTCCGAATCAGGCCCTGACACCGGTGCGCGCGAATTGCCTGGCATCAAGAAGGGCATTCGCATCGGCAGCGCCAAGGACGGCTCGGTCCGGGCGTTCATCGAGGACATGGAGTCGACGACCGGCGACCACTCGGGCGCCGAAGGCGTCGGCGTCGACGCGCAGGGCAACGTCTACGGCGCCGTCGTCCGCCGGCAGATGCTCGAACGGCACGTCAAGAAGTAGCCATCCATCAGGAGAAGGACCATGCGGAACGCCGTCTCGACCGTGCTCCTGGCGTCAACCCTTGTCGCCGCCGCCGCACTCGTCACGAGTCGCACGACACCCGCTCAGTCGCCGGCGCGGCCGGCTGGCACGGCGCGCGGCGAGTGGCCGGCGTATCACGGCGACCTCCGCAATCACCACTATTCACCGCTCGACCAGATCACGGCCGCGAACTTCAACCAGCTCGAAGTGGCGTGGCGCCTCAAGACCGACAGCTTCGGCAGCCGAGCCGAGTTCAAGCTCGAGGGGACGCCGCTCATGATCGGAGGGGTCGTGTACGCGACGGCCGGCACCCGCCGCGCGGTCATCGCGCTCGACGGCGCGACCGGCGAGCTGCGCTGGATTCACGGTGAGCCCGAAGGAGCTCGCGGCGCCGCCGCGCCGCGTCAGCTGTCGGGTCGAGGCGTGGCCTACTGGACCGATGGCAAGGACGAACGCATCTTCTACGTCACGCCGGGCTACCGACTCGTCGCCCTCGATGCGAAGAACGGCACGCGCATCGCCGCGTTTGGCACCAGCGGCGCCGTCGACCTGAAGGCCGGGGCAGTCTTCGGCACCGGACAGCCCATCGATCTCATCAACGGCGAGATCGGTCTGCACGCGACGCCGGCGGTCGGCGGTGACACCGTGATCGTCGGCTCGGCGTTCCGCGAGGGCCATACGCCGAAGACGCACAACAACACCAAGGGTCTCGTGCAAGCGTTCGACGTCCGCACGGGACGCCGCCTGTGGACCTTCAACACAATCCCGCGGCCGGGCGAATTCGGCAGCGACACGTGGGATAACGACTCGTGGGCGGTGAACGGTAACGTCGGCGTGTGGAACCAGATGGCGATCGACGAGGAGCTCGGTCTCGCCTACCTGCCGGTCGAGACGCCCACCTCGGACTTTTACGGCGGGCATCGTCCCGGCAACAATCTGTTTGCCGAATCGCTCGTCGCCGTCGAACTGAAGACCGGCCGACGCAAGTGGCACTTCCAGCTCGTGCACCACCCGATCTGGAACATGGATATCTCGAGCGCGCCAATTCTCGAGGACATCACCGTCGACGGCCGCGCCATCAAGGCCGTGTCGGTGATGGGGAAGCAGGCGATGGTGTACGTCTTCGATCGGGTCACCGGACAGCCGGTCTGGCCGATGCCGGAGAGGCCCGTTCCGCAAGGCGATGTCCCCGGCGAGAAGTACTCGCCGACGCAGCCGATTCCGACCAAGCCGCCGCCCTACGATCATCAGGGCGTCGTACCCGAAAGCCTGATCGACTTCACGCCCGAACTGCACGCCGAGGCGTTGAAGCTGATGTCGATGTACAAGATGGGCCCGCTCTTCACGCCGCCGGTGCTCAGCAAGAAGGAAGGCCCGATTGCTTCGTTCCGTTCTTCCGGTGGCACCAACTGGCCGGGCGGTGCATTCGACCCTGAAACGCAGGTCTTGTACGTGCCTTCGTACACATCGCTCGTGCCGGTCGGGCTGATGCCGCCTCCGGACGCGGCGTTCTCGGACATCCGTTACGTAGTCGGCAATGCGATTGCCGGTGTGCGCTACATCACGGGGCCGGGCGAAGATGCCGGCGCCGATGCCGTGCGAAAAGGCGCGGCCGCAGGTGCTGGGACAGGCGGCGAAGGCAGCGGCGGCGCGTCGTCGCCGACGCCGCAGGGGCTGCCCTACCTCAAGCCGCCGTACGGACGCATCACCGCCATCGACATGAAGAAAGGCGAGCACATCTGGCAGGTCGCCCACGGCGAGACGCCGGACTCGGTACGCAACAACCCGGCGCTCAAGGGCGTGACGATTCCGCGCACGGGCCAATCCGGTGCGTTCGGTGTGCTGGTCACCAAGACGCTGGCGATCGCGGGCGAGCCGCTGGCGACGACGCTGCCGGGCCGGCCGCGCGGCGCGATGCTGCGCGCGTACGACAAGGCGACCGGAAAAGAGGTGGGCGCGGTGTTCATGCCGGCTCAGCAGAGCGGTTCGCCGATGACGTACATGCTGAACGGCAAGCAGTACATCATCGTCGCGGTCAGCGGCGGGAACTACTCGGGCGAGTACATCGCCTTTGCATTGCCGGACTCCGGGAGCAAGTAGTATTTCGAGGACGCCGAACCAGTGCGCAGACTGAAGGAGGGGTTGTGGCTTCAATCGCGAAACGAATCGCAGTGTTGATGGTCGTCCTGAGCGCGCTCGGCGCCGGCCAGTACTGGTTGCAGCAGACGGCGGCCGCCCAGGCCGGTGCGGCGTCGGTGCAGGCGCCGAAGTTCGAGGTCGACCCGATGTGGCCCAAGCCGCTGCCGAACCATTGGATCCTCGGCTCGGCGATTGGCGTCTGGGTCGACACCCGGGACCACATCTGGATCATCCACCGCGGCGCGTCGACGCTCGACGCAAACGAGAACGCCGCCGGCGGCAAGCTGACGAAGGCGTGTTGCTCGGCGGCGCCGCCCGTGCTGGAGTTCGACCAGGCCGGGGCGCTCGTGCAGTCATGGGGCGGGCCGGGGCAGGGCTACGAATGGCCGCAGAGCAACCACGGCATCTTCGTCGAGACCGGCGGCACGGTCTGGATCGCCGGCAACGGCGCCCAGGACGGCCAGATCCTGAAGTTCACGCGTGAGGGAAAGTTCATCAAGCAGTTCGGCTTCGGCTGGGCGAACGCCGGAAGCACGGACAAGTGGGCGTTCCGGCAGCCGGCGAAGGTGTTCGTCGACGAGGGCAGCAAAGAGGCGTACATCGCCGACGGCTACGGCAATCACCGGGTCGTCGTGCTCGATACGGAAACCGGCGTGTTCAAGCGCATCTGGGGCGCCTACGGCAATCCACCCGACGACACCGACCAGGGTAGATATCGCCCGACCGCGGAGCCGGCGAAACAGTTCCGCAATCCGGTCCACTGTGCCGACGTATCGAAAGACCGATTCGTCTACGTGTGCGACCGCCTGAACGATCGCATTCAGGTGTTCACGCCCGAAGGCAAGTTCGTGAAAGAAGCCTTCTACGAAAAGGAGACGCTCGGCAGCGGCTCGGCGTGGGACATTGCGTTCTCCAAGGATCCGCAGCAGAAGTACATCTTCATGGCCGACGGCATGAACCAGCGCGTGCACGTGATCGATCGGCAATCGATGCAGGTCGTCACCAGCTTCGGCGACGGCGGCCGTCAGCCGGGACAGTTCTTCGGTGTGCACAGTATCGCGATCGACTCGAAGGGCAACCTGTACACGACCGAAACCTGGGAAGGCAAGCGGCTACAGAAGTTCACGTTCAAGGGCGTCGCGGCGGTGCCTGGCACGGGTCAGGGCACGACGTGGCCCGGACGCAGCGCCACGCGGTGAGACTCGGATCTAGGATCTAGGAACGGGAGGCTTGGGGCTGGGGACGGTGCGAACCGGATCCCGGCCCCACCGTCTCTTCGCTGCACTCGATCCCGCTGTTGTCTTTCGCTCCCGCCGAGAGCCCGTCAGTCCAGCCTCTCATCGATCGCCATCTCGCGGGCCAGCCGATCCAGGGCTCGCTTGACGGCCATGCCCGAGGCCTCTGGTGTCTTCCCCAGCCGGCGGCCTATTTCTTCAGATGAGTACCCGAGCTCGATCCGCCACACGATGAGCTGTCGATCGGAGGGGCGAAGGCGTCCCAGCGCGTCGATGAATCCGTCGAGACGTTGCCGCAAGATGGCGATTTCGAGCGGCGTTGCGCTGCCGTCGTCCAGTCGCTCTGGCAGCTCCTCGGGCACGCCGCGACGGCGCACCTGCCGCACGACGTCGCGGATTCGGTTCACGACCGCCTGACGGAGATACGCCTGGAGCGCACCGACGGTCCGGTGCTCGAAGGCTTCGATTCGCTTGAGGGTGCGCAGCACCGCGTCCTGGACGACGTCCTCGGTGTCGGCTGGCCCGCGGCCATACGCCGGGATGCGGCCGTGCGCCCAGCGCCGCAGTGATGGCAGCGCCCGCTCGATCAGTACGCGCGCCGCCGAATGATCGCCCAGGCGCGCACGCTCCAGGACGTGGATCGTGGACTCGAACATCTCCGTGTGTTTTGGCCTGGATGAATCCAATGGTTCGATTGACATAGACGCCGCAAGCTCTGGCCAGCGATTATAGGTGCAACTGGCCCACGGCCACGGGGTTCTCGCCGGCGCTGTTGGCCTCCGAGTCCATTAACGTTTGGGCCATGGGAGTCTCACGCTACTCGACACGACACAGTCTTTGACGTGCGGCCGAGCTGGGGGAACAATCCCCAAACGCGATCGCCTCATCGGTTGTGCCCAGGAGGTGCCACGTGTATCGCGTGCTCTCGCTGGACGGCGGCGGTATCCGCGGCCTGCTCACAGCCTCCATTCTGAAGAAGCTCTGCTCGGACCCGGAGCTCGCGGGTTTTCTCGAGCCCGTCGACCTGATTGCCGGGACGTCGAGCGGTGGTCTGATCGCCCTCGGACTGGCGCATGGTCTTGGCCGTCCGACCATGGCCGAGACCGTCGATGCCATCGTCGATGTCTTCACCGACGGCCGCAGAACCTTTGGCCCCGGCCTCCACTGGCTGCTCGGTGGGACGCTGTTGTGGCCGAAGTACGGTTCGCGCGCGCGAAGCACACAGTTCCACCGACTGCTCGGCGACGTGACGTTGCGCGATCTCAAAAAGAACGTCCTCATCGCGACCTTCGATCTCGATAACGAGGGGCACAACAACGAAGGCGTGCCGGAGGACCGACGGTGGGAGCCAAAGCTCTTTCACAACTTCGAGGGTGAGAACTCCGACCGCGACGAGCTCGCCTGGAAGGTCGCGCTGTACACCACGGCTGGACCGGTCTACTTCCCGACAGCCGAGGGGTTCATCGATGGAGGCGTCTACTCCAACAACCCGAGCATGTGCGCGCTCGCCCAGGTTTTCGACACGCGGTACAACGTTCCGTCCCGAGACACTGGTGGCGTGATCCTCCTATCGATCGGCTCGGGGCTGAATCTCAAATACGTGACGGGGAAGACCAGACGCTGGGGTGTCTTCCGCTGGGGCGTCAAGTTCGTCCACCTGGCCATGGACGGTACAGTGGGCATCGCCGACTACCAGTGCCGGCGCCTGCTGACCGAAGACAACTACCAGCGGATTCAGCCGCACTTCGCCGCCGGCACGAATTTCGAGGTCGACGATCTCGGCAAGATCGACGATCTGCGGAAGTTCGCCGAGGCCTTCACGATCGATCCGGCAGTCGTCAGCTGGCTGAAAACGCGCTGGATGGCGCAGGTGGCGCAGCCGGCACCGGCCGCCACTTCTGCGCTCCGCGTTGTCAGTCTCGATCAGACGAGACCCTCAGGCGGTGAGCCGGAGGGCGTCACCGACATGCCGGCGTCGGCGCCGCGGCGTTTCAGACGGGACCCGTCACGAGACGGGTTCATGAACCGGTTGTGGTTTTACGCGCTGACTCGCGGACGTGGCGCGTGGCAGTTCGTGCAGCGCGTGCCGGTGCTCGAGGGCATCGTCAACACCGCGCTCATCAATCGGGCGATCGACTACGCCGCGAACCGGCCGAATCCACTCAGCATGAGAACGCCGTACACCAGCTGGGCGTCGCTCACCGATCGTACGTGGTTCGGGCGGCATCTGCCGCCGCGAGAGCTGCGCGGCCTGAAGCCGGTCGGCGACGTGCTGCCGCTCTTCGTGCGCGGCAAGGAAATGCGCCCCTGCCAGAAATCGACGGCGCTCTTCTCGTACTTCGCGCAGTGGTTCACCGACGGCATTCTGCGCTCGGACTTCAGCGTGTTCCCGCGCAACCCGTTGAAGAACACGTCGAACCACGACATCGATCTCTGCAATCTCTACGGCCTGGTCGAGAGCCACACAGCGCTGCTCCGCGAACGTCACGGCGGCCGTCTGAAGAGCCAGATGATCGGCGGCGACGAGTACCCGCCGTTCTACTACCGGAGGGACAGTGACGGCGATCTCCTCCAGGAGGAACCGGGGAAGTGGGTTCCGGCGTTCCCGGGCCTGCCAGCGCCGCTCGAATCGCCGAACCTTCCGCTCTCCGACGAACAGCGCAAGCATCTCTTCGCGATGGGTGGCGAGCGGGCGAACATCACGCCCGGCTACGCCATGATGAACACGCTCTTCTTGAGAGAGCACAATCGCATCGCCGGCCTGCTGGAGCGCACCTACCGATCGTGGGACGACGAACGTCTGTTCCAGACGGCGCGTAGCGTGATGATCGTCCTGCTGCTGAAGATTGTGGTCGAGGACTACATCAATCACATCGCGCCGTATCACTTCAAGTTCCGCCTCGGCGCGGGACGGAGGGTCAGGAACGCCTGGCATCGGCCGAACTGGGTGACGCTCGAGTTCAACCTGCTCTACCGCTGGCACAGCCTGACACCCGAGGAAGTCTGGATGGGTGAAACGCGCTGCCCGATGACGAAGGCGCTGTGGAACAACCGGCTCCTCATCGATCACGGCCTGGCGCAGGCCTTCGACGGTGCGACGCGGCAGCACGCCGGCGAGATCGGCCTCTTCAACACGCCAGTCTGGCTGGCCGAGATGGCCGACCGGCCGAGCCTCGAAATCGGACGCCGGGCGCAACTGGCGAGCTACAACGACTATCGGGAGTGGTGCGGCTTCCCGCGGGTGACGAGCGTCGATCAGATTTCGTCGAATCCCGATGTTCGCGCCGGCCTGATGGCGGTCTACGGCCACGTCGACGCCATCGAGCTGTACACGGGACTCTTCGCCGAGGATATTCGGCCGCGGTCGGCCTTGGCGCCGCTCATGGGCCGGTTGGTTGGGATCGACGCGTTCTCGCAGGCCCTGACCAATCCCCTGATCTCGGACCAGGTCTATCGGGACACGACGTTTTCGGAGATCGGGCTCGACTGCATCGCGAAGACGACGTCGCTCGACAACATCGTTGCCAGAAACGTGCGCAACGCGCCGCCGGTCTCGTTCACACACGCCAGCTTTGAAGCCCAGCGACCGAAGGAAGTCCGTATGGCGATGCCTGACGATTCGAATGCCAGGCGAGGGATCATCGCCGCCTTCGAGCAGAAATCGACCTCGAGACTCGACCGAGCGGTGGCAGCGGGACAACCCCACCCGGCGATGCAGCGTGGCGCCCATCCCAAGCACCATGGAATCGTGCGGGCGACCTTTCGTGTCCCACCGCGCCCAGAGGGCGGCGCCAACGCCGATCTCGCGCTGGGACTCTTTGCGAAGGAAGGGGAGTATCCGGCGTATGTGCGGTTTTCGAACGCCAGCAGCGATCCGAGGCACGACGGCGTTCCTGATGCACGCGGTATGGCGATCAAGGTCATGGGCATCGACGGAAAGAAACTCATCGACGACGAAGCCCGGACGCAGGACTTCGTGCTGGTCAACTCGCCGATCTTCTTCACCGCCACGCCGCAAGGCTTCCTGGATTTCCTCCTGCTGCGGGGGAGGCTCGCGGCGGCCAAAGCCGCAGGGACGCCGACCGCCGAGATCGAGAAGGAACTGACCGAGCGCTTCGGGCTGGCGTCGGCGCTGCAGAAGACGATCCGTAATCCACTGAAAGAGCGTTATTGGAGCCAGACGCCCTACGCGCTCGGTGGTTCCGCCATCGTCAAATATCTTGCCGAGCCCCAGCAGTTGGATCGGCCGCTCAGCGTCGTCGAAGCCGCGGCGAATCCCGACCCGAACTATCTGCGTGCGGCGATGGTGGAGACGTTGCGGAACGGTCGATTCACGTTCGCTCTCAAGGTGCAGCGTCGGCTGCCGGAGATGCCGGTCGACGATCCAACCGTCGAGTGGGATGCCGAGCGATCGCCGTTCGTGACCGTTGCGACGATAGAGATCCTGGCGCAGGAGTTCACGTCGCCCGCGCAGATGGCCTTCGCCGAAAACGTGGTTTTCAATCCGTGGCACGCGCTCGAGGTGCACCGGCCGCTCGGTCGCATCAACGAAGCGCGGCGCGACGTCTACCTCGAGATGGCCAAGTTCCGCCACGGTCGGAACGGCGTGGCGCGCCGTGAGCCGACCGGCATCGACGATTTCGCCAGACCGAAGATGGCGGCACCGGTCTAAGCGAGGACGGACGGGTGATCGGCCGCCGGGTTTCGCACTTCTACATCATCCGCAGTCTGGGCAGCGGTGGCATGGGCGTCGTGTATGAAGCCCAGGACACGCGGCTGCCGCGGTCGGTTGCCGTCAAGTTTCTCAAGCCGGCACTCTCGCGCGCCACGGAGGCGATCCGGCGCTTCAAGCGCGAAGCGCGCCTCGCTTCGTCACTGAACCACCCGAACATCTGCACCGTGCTCGACGTCGACGAGGGCGACGGACTGTGCTTCATCGCGATGGAACTGCTGCGCGGGCGCAGTCTGAAGGAGCGGCTGAGCGCCGGGTCCATCGGTCTGGACGAAGTGCTGTCGATCGCCATCCAGGCGGCCGACGCGCTGGCCAATGCCCACGATCACGGCATCGTCCATCGCGATATCACGCCTGGAAACATCTTTCTGACCGATGCGGGGCTGGTGAAACTCCTGGATTTCGGACTCGCGAAGTACTTCGGCACCTCCGCCGACGATGGCTCGGTCACCGACGACATGACGGAAACGGGAGCGCTCGTCGGGACGCTCCACTACATGGCGCCAGAGCGGCTGCAGTCCGACGCGCCGGTGAATCAGCGCGCCGATCTGTTTTCGCTGGGGGCCGTGCTCTACGAGATGGCGACCGGCGCCAAGCCCTTCGAGGCCAAGTCGCGGCACGAGATCACCGCGCTCATCCAGGAGCAGCCGCAGATTCCGCTGCGGCGGCTGGCTCCGCACCATCCGATCCAGCTCGAGCTCATCGTCGATCGCCTGCTGGCGAAACGTCCCGACGACCGGTACGAGTCGGCCTGGCTGCTGAGGGCCGACCTCGAGGCCGTGCAGCGCGAGACATCACGACTGCAGCCGCCGGTGGCGCGCAGCACGAGCGCGACGGCGTCGCTCGCCGTGTTGCCGTTCGAATCGATCGGCGACGGCGCCCGGAGCATGGCGTTCCGCGACGGCCTGGTCGAGGACCTCACCGCCCGCCTGAGCAGCCTTCGCGGCATTCGGGTGGCACCGCGCACGTCGATACGTTCGGTCGCAGCGCTTTCGGCCCGCGACATCGGCGTTCGCCTCAACGTGCAGACCATCGTTGAGGGCAGCATCCAGCAAGTCGGCGATCGCCTTCGGGTCATCGCGACGCTCGTCGACGCGGCCACGGAGCAGCCGGTGGTGCCCGCGGTTCGCCTCGACCGGCAGTTCGACGAACTGCTGACGGTTCAGGATGAAGTCGCGCGCGAGATCGCCGACCGGATCGCCGCCGCCTTCGCGGCGCTGCAGGATCGGCCGCCGACACAGGATGCCGAGGCCTACCATGCCTACAAGCGCGGTCAACATCATTGGCGGACAAGATTCACCGGCGGGTGGCGGCAGGCCATCGAGCAGTTTCAGTATGCCGTGCAGCGCGATAATCGCTTCGCGCTCGGCCATGTGGCGCTCGCCTCGGCGTACGAGTTTCTCGGGTTCTACACGCTGATGAAACCGAACCTGGCGTTCGCCGTCGCACGTCGATCCGTCGATCGCGCGCTCGAGCTCGACGACCGGCTGGCGCAGGCCCACACCGAGCTGGCGCTCATCCGCTTCGGCGGCGACTGGGACTGGGAGGGGGCCGAGGATGCGTTCCGCCGCGCGCTCGAGCTCGATCCCAACGACCCGGTCGCCCACGTGTGCTACGCCTGGCTGCTGGTGCTGCTGGGCCGGGAGGACGCTGCGGCCGCCGAGGCGAAAGCCGGTTGTGCGCTGGCGCCGGCCTCGCGCTTCGTGACCTGCGGAATGGCACAGATGCTCTATCTCGCCCGCCGTTACGACGAAACCATCGAGCTCTGTGACGAGTGCCTGCGCCACGATCCGGATTACGTGTTCGCCGTCTCGCTCCGCGGCCAGTGCTACGAGCTGAAGGGCATGTTTCGTGAGGCTG
The DNA here is from genome assembly GCA_046734915.1 of Acidobacteriota bacterium. Lineage (GTDB taxonomy): Bacteria > Acidobacteriota > Vicinamibacteria > Vicinamibacterales > CAVVIG01 > VFZL01. The sequence goes on from JBKPSC010000223.1 coordinate 14,492, forward strand.
TGGCCGACCTCGAGCACAGCGCCGCGCTTACTCTCCGCGCCCCGTTCTACGTCGGCATGCTGGGGCACTGCTACGGTGAGGCTGGCATGCGGACCCAGGCGCTCGAGCTCATCGCCGATTTGAAGCGCCAGAGCCGCGAGATGTACGTGCCGCCGCAGGCCTACGTGTACGTCTACGCGGGCCTGGGCGAGCGATCGAAGGCGCTGGGGTACCAGGAGCGCGCCTACGAGGACGGCGCCTCTCCCTTCAACTACTTTGCGCCGAGCATTCGGGACCTGTACGCCCTCGATCCGCAGCAACGCAGGCGGCTCGAACAGATGCGGCTCATCATCTAGGGGCTAGGGGCTAGGGGCTAGGGGCTAGGGGCTGGGGGCTGGGGGCTGGAGCTTGAGCGGGGCTAGGGCTGCTCGCCCAGACTTACCGGCCGCGCTCTTCGAGGTAGGTGTAGCCGTGCAGGCCGTCCTCGTAGAAGCGGAGCACGCGGCCCGATTCCTCGTAGTTGATGCGGCCGCACCGCACGGCAGCCTCCACGTCGGCCCGGAAGCGTGTGATCAGCGCCTCTGCATCGAACTCGACGTAATCGAGCACCTCTCGGACGGTGTCACCCTTGATGACGGCATCGAGGACAACGGCATTGTTCTCGTCGAGGCTGACGTGAACGGCATGCGTGTCGCCGTACAGGTTGTGCAGATCGCCGAGGATTTCCTGATAGGCGCCGACGAGAAAGACGCCCAGATAGTACGGCGATCCGTCGAACGCATGGAGCGGCAGCGATCGCTTCACGTCGCGGCGATCGATGAACTGATCGATCTTGCCGTCGGAATCGCAGGTGATGTCGCCAAGCACGGCATGCTGGGTGGGCTTTTCGTTCAGCCGGTGGATGGGCATGATCGGGAAGAGCTGCTTGATGGCCCAGCTGTCGGGAATCGACTGAAACAACGAGAAATTGCAGAAGTAGGTATCCGACAGAGACTCGTCGAGGTTCTGAAGGTCTTCAGGGATGTCGTCCTGCCCCTGCAGGAGCTTCTGCAACTTGGCGCAGATCGCAAAGTAGAGGTTCTCGGCCTGGGATCGCTGATCGAGCGGCAGGTAGCCGCCCGAGAAGAGATTCATGGCCATGTCGAGCGCCTGCTGGGCGTCGTGGTAGCTCTCCGTGGCATTCCTGGTCGTCAGACCGTTGTACGTTTCGATGAGGTCGACGAGCGGCTGCTCCATGTCCTGAGTCGGCGCGGTCGGAAAATCGCCGTTACCGAGATGCGACACGCCGAGAACGTTGAACACGAGCAGGCTGTGCTGAGCGACGATCGCACGGCCGCTCTCCGACACGATGGTCGGGTGTGGCACTTTGGCCTCGTCGCAGACGGTCTGGAGGTGATAGACGACGTCGTTGGCGTATTCCTGGAGGGTGTAGTTGACGCTCGACTCGAAATTGGTCTGTGACCCGTCGTAGTCCACGCCCAGGCCGCCGCCCACATCCATATACTTCAGACCCGCGCCAGCCTTGACCAGCTCGACGTAAACGCGCGCGGCTTCGTTCAGGGCCCCCTTGACGATGCGGATGTTGGGAATTTGGCTGCCCAGATGGAAGTGCAGCAGTTGGAAGCAGTCCTCCATGCCGCGGGCCTTGAGCTCGTTCAGTCCCTTCAGAATTTCGCCGACGGTCAGGCCGAACTTGGAGCGATAGCCGCCCGACGACTGCCAGCGGCCCCCGCCACGAGCCGCCAGCTTGACGCGCATGCCAATCGTGGGCCGGACGCCGACCTTCTCGGCGTAGTCGAGGATGAGCGGCAGCTCGGTGTACTTCTCGACGACCGGGATGATCCGACGCCCGATTTTCTGGGCCAACATGGCCATTTCGATGAACTCGCCGTCCTTGAATCCGTTGCAGATGATCGGCGTGTCGTTGTCGGCCAGGGCCGCGACTGCCAGCAACTCGGGCTTCGAGCCGGCCTCGAGGCCGAAATGAAATGGCCGGCCGAACTCGAGCACCTCCTCGACGACCTGGCGCTGCTGGTTCACCTTGATCGGATACACGCAGACGTACTGGCCGGTGTACTCGTGCTGGGTAATGGCGCTCTGGAAGGCTTCGTGAATGTCCTGGAGGCGATGCCGGAGGATGTCGCGGAAGCGAATGAGCGTCGGGAGGTGGATGCCGCGCAACTGAAGGTGATCGACGAGCTGCTTCAGGTCGATGGAGCGTCCTGGCTCCTTGGTCGGATGGATTCGAACCTGGCCGTTCTCACCAACCGAGAAATATCCCTTGCCCCAGCGGTCGATCTCGTACAGCTCGGCGGCGTCGACGTGGGTCCATACATCGCCCACGTCGTGCGCCGTGCGCGGCCTGCTAAGCGTGTGATTCATGTGATCTCATGATATCGACCTTTGCCGCTCGAGAAGCTACGAAATCGTCACCTTCCGCGGGTACTGCGAGTTGTCTTCGAGGAAGGTTTTCTTGTTCGCGATCTCCTCGGCGGTCGGCTGCACCGCACCCGTGACATCGGTCACGCGCGACACGAGCGTGTGCTCGCCTGGTGTCGCTCCAGTCCACGTGAACGTGTAGAGCTTCCACGAGTACTTGCTGTTGGTCGCCGGGTCGAGCGTCGTCACCGGCTGCCACGGTCCATCGTCGACTTTCACCTCGACCGACTTGATCGGCGTGCCGTCGTTGAGCACGACGATCAGCACCTTGTTGCCGCTGTCGGCTTTGCTGACGCGGGCGATGAACGACTTGAGCTGCATGTGGGTGACAGCGGTTTCCTTCCACTTCACCTCGCCGTTGATCGTCTCGCCGCGCAGCGTGCGGTACCAGCGCGCCTGATACTTGCCCAGATACTGCTCTTGCTGCACGTGGACCTGCGACAGCCACTTCACGTTGGCCACGCCGTACCAGCCCGGCACGATGAGGCGAAGGGGCGAACCCTGATGCTTGGTCAGCGGCGCGCCATTGAGGGTCCAGGCGAGGAACAGCTCGGGTGACAGCGCCTTCTCGCGCGGCAGGGAGCGTCCGAACTGCTGCTCGACCTTGAACTTGTCGTTGCGGAATTCCACGTCCTCTTCGCCCTTATCGGCACCAAAGAAGACGAACTCGCGAGCCTCGGCCTTGACGCCGGCCTTGTCGAGGACTGACTTGAGCGGAATGCCGGTCCACTTGCCATTGCTCGCCAGCCCCTGGAACGGCCGCCGGTTGCCCGAGCACTCGAATCCGGCAACGAAGTCGCGGGGCTTCATCGCCTTCAGGTCGTCGAGCGAGAGCGACAGCGTCGTGTTGACCAGCCCGGTGACCTTCAGGCGGAAAGCGGCTGGATCCACGTCCGGGTGACCATAGTGCTGCGTCGTATAGAACTGCTCGGGCGGTGTGAACGGACCGTCGATCTTCCGGATGTCGACGAGCCGTGTGATGGCCGTCGGCGTCGGGTTGAAGGTCGGCGGCAGGTCGGTGAACGGCACCAGCGTCTCGCCCTGGGCGAGCACGGGCAGCGCCCATTCAGGGAAGCCGAGGATGCCGAGTCCGGCGACGGCAAGGCTGCCACGAAGAATGTCGCGACGCGTGTGCTGCATACTCATGTCCCGCCCCTTCTGGAAAATGTCGGCTGAGCGCCCTAGTGTAGCAATGTTTGCGCCGGACCGATGCATGATTCCGATGAAAATGCGCCGCCCGATCGTCGGCTCCGGAATCATCGGCGGCTATGAAACCGACCGCTGCCGCGCTTGTCGTCGTCGCCATATGTGCCGCTGCCGTTTCGGCCATGGTCGCTGAAGAGTACCCGCATGCGTTCCCTCGTGAGGGGGTGAAAAAGCTCTTCGAGAACGAACGGGTCGTTGCATGGGAGGTCGTCTGGAAGAAGGACGTCGCTCAACCGATTCACCGCGACCGCTACGACATGGCCGCCGTCTACCTGCGCTATGGCCCATCCGCGTAACGAGTCCCGACGGGAAGGTCAACCCGCCCGGAGAGGCGTTCAGCGTGCCTCGTCTTGCTCCAGGCTCCAGGCTCTTGGCTTCGGGCTTCAGACTCCGGGCTCCGGGCTTGCATCCGTCTCGGGAGATGGCTCGGGATCCTCGGAAGCCACGCGTATTCGACCTGGCCGACGCTCTGGTTATTGATGTCTACCGAATGACGGCCACGTTTCCGCTGGAGCACAAGTACGAGCTGCGATCGCAAGTCCGGCGCGCAGCGCTGTCGGCTGCATCGAATATCGTAGAGGGCTGTGCGAGACGCACTACTCGTGAGTACGCCCATTTCCTCAATGTCGCGACAGGCTCAGCGGCAGAGTCTGAACACCTGCTGGATATCGCGTTTCGACTTGGTCTCGTCACAGCGGAAACGCGAACCCATCTGGGAAGCCGCTACACAGAGCTACTGAAGGGCCTGCAGAAGTTAGTGAAGAGCCTCGAAGCCTAGAGCCCGAAGCCTGGAGCCTGGAGCCTGAAGTCTGGTGAGCCCGAAGCCCGGAGTCCGGCGTCCGGAGCCCGCTACGCAACGCTGACGCGATTTCGTCCCCGCCCCTTCGCCAGGTAAAGCGCGCGGTCGGCGGCTTTGAAGAGCGCTTCTCCCAGCAAGCTCTCATCGGTATAGGGCAAGTCGTGTTGCGGTGCCCCAGGCCACCAGCTGGCTGCTCCCACGCTGATTGAGAGCGTTCCCGCTGGAAAGGCGGTGCCATCGAGCACCGGCGCGGCCGCCTGCACCTCAGAACGCAGTCGATCGGCCACGGCCCGCGCAGTGGCCGGTCCCGAAGCATCGAGCACGATGGCGAATTCGTCGCCGCCGTATCGGCACGCCACGCCAC
>JBKPSC010000224.1:0-6526 GCA_046734915.1 Acidobacteriota bacterium
GGCCGGGGACCGTGCGGATGTCGCCGAGCCGCTGTTCGGCGACGATGAGTGGTGGACGCCCGGCCACACCGCGATCGCGATCGACGAGCGCCTCGATGCGAATCAGCCGGAGTCCGAAGGGGTCGGCCTGCACGAAGACGCCGGCCGGATCGTCGGGATGGTTCGTCGGGAACTCGAAGACCCGGCCGGTCCAGGCGACGGCGTTCCGGCCGGCATCATAGACGGTCACCCCGGTGGTGCTGGCGAGATCGCTCGGAATGGCCCGGGCGAGCGCGTCGAAAAGCGCCGGCGCGGCCGCCGCGTCGTGCGGCACCGCGCGAACCAGCTCCCGCGCGCCGACGACTCGTCGCGACACGTCGGCCAGCGCGGAGGCGCTCGAATTCAAGCGCTCGTGCACCTCAGCTTCAATCCTGGCGAACGACGCATCGACCGAGCTGCCGAGACGCGCCCGCAGCAGGAGCGCACCGGCGAGGCCCACGCCTGTCGCGACGAAGGCACCAGCGGCGGCGATGACGAGGAGACGCCTCGTCAGCCCGCTCGGCACGGCCCGTCCTCGGGATGCACGAATGCTATAGTGACACCGATTTGGATCTGAAGCGGCTCCTCAAGCGCGGTGCGCTCATCACGGCCGCGAATTGGCAGACGGTCGCCATCCAGTTCGTCGCCGAGACGACGTTTCAGATGTTGCTGGCCGTCCCGATCGTCGGCGCGGCGCTGATGGTCGCGGTGCTGCTTGGTGGCGACGTCGCAAACTTCGTGCAGGGTCCGATTCGGGACATGTTTGCCTCGGTTGCCGACGCCTTGACCGCCGAACCGGTCGCGCTCGGCGCCTTCGTCGCCGCCTTCGGTATCGTGCTGCTCGGAGGCTCCGTCCTGATGTTCCTGGTCAAGGGCGGGACGATGGCCGTGCTCATCGACGCCAACGAACACGCCGGACCCGTCGAGCACGATCCGATCACGTACGAAGGCCTGAAGTCTGCGGCGCGCTTCAGCATGCCGGTCTTTCTCCACGGCTGCACTCGATTCTTCCGCTCGTACCTGACCCTTGGTCTGGCGCTGATGGTCGTCTATGCGCTGACCGGTCTTGCCTACCTGGGGTTGGTGGTCTACGGCTATCGAGCGATCGGCGAGAACCGTGTGCTGATCGGCTGGACCTTCGTGGCAGCCCTGGCCGCGGTGGCGCTCGTGCTGTGGATCACGCTCGTGAATCTGGTTTACCTGCTCCTGCAGATGGCAATCGCGGTCGAGGGAGTCCGCCTGCTGGACGCTACGCGCGTCGTCGCGCGCTTCGCCCGCGCCGAAGCGCGCAGTCTCGGCGGTATCTTCGTCATCGTGCTCGGCATGGTCGTCGGCGCCACCTTCGCGTCGGCGCTGGCCTGGTCGGGCGTCGGCCTGATCGCCTTCGTGCCGCTCGTCGGACTCGCGGTCTTTCCGCTGCAAATCGCGGCGTGGCTGATTCGCGGCCTGGTGTTCGAGTACATCGGGCTCACGGCCTTGGGCGCCTACTTGACGTTGTACCGCGACCATGTCCTGGCACATCGCGTCGATCGCGGCCGCGCCGTCGAATCCGCGATTGCCTCGGTTACCTGAGGCGCGGCTCGGCGGCCGGCGAGTCCGCCTCGCTCGGTGGCGTGTTGCTGCTCGGCAGCGGTGTCACCGGCACCGGATTGGGTAACGGCACCAGTGGGCTGATTGCGGGCTCCACATTGCGTGCTGCTGCCGTGATCGTGGGCCCAGCCGCATTCAGTGACCGCGTCACGTAGACGACCATCGGAACTGGTGAAGTCGAAGACGTAATGACGTGCGGTGGCGCGGCCAGCAGACCGCCGGCGCTGAAATCGCCCGCCGCCGCGCCGTCCCGCATCAGGAATCCCTGTACAGCAGGGCCAAGGCCCGAGACCAGCACGGCGTCGCCAGCCGCAATCGGGCCATGCGTCGCTCGTAAGCGCAGCGGCTTCCACCATCGCTGCGCTCCGCTGCGCCGGTCCAGCGCACGAATCACGTTGTCTTTCGACACGAAGTAGACGCGCCGATCGTCGAAGGCTGACAGTCCGACGATATCGCCGCCGGTCTGCCAGCGCCAGTCCACGCGTCCGTTCGAGGCCAGCAAACAATAGAAGTAGTTGTCGTCCGAGCCGACGAAGAGGCGGTCGTCGAGCGCGAGCACGGGCTGTGGCGTGCCGCCGAGGCGACGCTCCCAGGCGATGGTGCCGTCGGCGATGTTCAGCGCGACGACGCGGCCGTCGCGAAGCGACGCGTAGACGTGAGCAGGAGACATCGCGACCGAGTGGGCAGGCGGACTTGCCACATCGCGTGACCAGACGCGCGATCCGTCAGAGGTGCGAAGAGCCGTGACGACGCCAGTGGCCCCGGCGAGAAGCGTCCAGCCTTGATCGGCGGTGATTGGCGCCGACAGCGGCGTCTCGAGCGCGGATTCCCAGGCTGCGCCACCAGACTTGGCATCCAACGCGACGAGCGAAGCGTCGGTGGCCAGAAAGACGTGACCATCAGCGGCGACGGGCGCGGGCAGCGTGTCTCGCTTGATGCTCCAGACCTCATCGCCGTTGAAGAGGTCGTACGCGATCAATCGTCCATCAGACAGCGGAACGATGACCCGGGCGTCATCGAAGGCCGGCGAGCCGGCGAGGCCCACGTCGAGCGTCTTGGACCAGCGAGGCGAAACCGGAAAGAGACCGAGAGAAGCGATCGATTTTTGGGCGGCGACCGCCGTCGCTAAAGCCAAGGTAAGGGCAAGTGCACTACAACATATTGTGGTGATGCGCTTCCTCACCCCGCTATAATAGCGTTTAACCTTTCCAGTCCGATCCGCGGTTCGAGGCAGGCCGGCTCCGTGACCCATCAAACGATCATCGTTCTGGACTTCGGATCGCAGTACACACAGCTCATCGCCCGGCGCTTGCGTGAGCTCTCGATCTATTCGGAGATCTGGCCGCCGAGCACACCGGCCAAGGACATCTGCGCTCGCCACCCGATGGGGATCATCCTGTCCGGGGGACCGCGCAGCGTGTCCGAGGCCGGTGCGCCGATGTGCGATCCGGCGATTTTCGATCTCGGGCGGCCGGTGCTCGGCATCTGCTACGGCATGCAGCTCATGGCCCACGTGCTCGGTGGCCGCGTTGCGCCTGCCGCGCAGCGCGAGTTCGGGCATGCCGTCGTTTCCGTCACCGGCTCGGGCAATGAGGCCGCGCTCTTTGCCGGTGTCCCATCGGAGATCCGCGTCTGGGCCAGCCACGGCGACTTCGTCTCGGCCCCGCCCGGCGGATTCTCGGTCGTGGCGACGAGCGCGAATGCGCCGGTCGCGGCCATGTCTGACCCGGCGCGGGGTCTTTACGCGCTGCTGTTCCATCCGGAAGTCGTGCACACACAGAAGGGGCTCGATATCCTCAGAAACTTCGCCTATGGCGTCTGCGGGTGCATCGGCGACTGGACGATGGCGTCGTTTGTCGAGGACGCGACGGCTCGCATCAGGCAGCAGGTGGGTGCGTCGGGCCGTGCGGTCTGCGGCCTGAGCGGCGGCGTCGACTCAACGGTCGCCGCCTTGCTCATCCATCGCGCGATTGGCGACCGGCTGACATGCATCTTCGTCGACAACGGCGTCTTGCGGCTGAACGAAGCGGCCCAGATCCGGCGGCGGTTCGAGCGGCTGTCATTGCCGCTGGTGTTTGCCGATGCCAGTGAAACCTTCCTGACCCGCCTGGCGGGCGTGACCGATCCGGAGCAGAAGCGAAAGATCATCGGCGCGACGTTCATCGACGTCTTCGAAGCCGAGGCGCGGAAGTTGGGCGCAGTCGACTTCCTGGCTCAAGGCACGCTCTATCCGGACGTCATCGAGTCGGTCTCCATCGTCGGCCAGTCGGCGCTCATCAAGAGCCACCACAACGTCGGCGGATTGCCCGACCGGATGCGGATGAAGCTGGTCGAGCCGTTGCGCGAGCTCTTCAAGGATGAAGTGCGGGAAGTCGGGCGCCAGCTCGGTCTGGATGAAGAGTTCGTCGTTCGCCAGCCTTTCCCTGGACCCGGCCTCGCGGTCCGCATCCTCGGCGATATCACACCGCCGCGCCTTGATCTCTTACGGCGCGCCGATGCTGTTGTGGCAGAAGAAGTCAAGCGAGACGGCTGGTACGCGCGGCTCTGGCAAAGTTTTGCGGTGCTCCTGCCGGTGCAGAGTGTCGGGGTCATGGGCGACGAGCGGACCTACGAATACACGGTCGCGATTCGCGCCGTCGAAAGCCGAGACGGGATGACGGCCGACTGGGCCCGTTTGCCCCACGATTTGCTGGCGCGCATCTCCTCTCGTATCGTGAACGAAGTGCGCGGCATCAACCGCGTGGTGTACGACATCAGCTCGAAGCCGCCGTCGACGATCGAGTGGGAGTGAACACAGAGGTCTTAGGCCTTATATCTCAAGTCTTAGGCCGGCCGTAAGACTTACGACCTAAGACTTAAGACCCAAGACTTAAGACGTTGGGAATCCAGAGTGCCCGAATTCGTCCACCTGCATCTGCACACTGAATACTCGCTGCTCGACGGCGCCTGCCGCATCGACGAGCTTCTCGATCAGGCCGTGAAGCTGAAGATGCCGGCGATTGCGGTGACCGAGCACGGGAACATGTTCTCGTCGGTCATCTTTCACGATCATGCACGGGCTCGTGGGTTGAATCCGATTCTCGGCTGCGAAGTCTATGTGGCGCCGGGTGACCGCCGCGTCAAGAGCGGCAACCCGGGCGAGACGCAAAACCACCTGGTCCTGCTCGCCGAGACGCTCGAGGGCTACCACAATCTCATCAAGCTCGTTTCGGCTGGTTACACCGAGGGGTTCTACTACAAGCCACGGATCGACAAGGAGTTGCTCGCCCGGCACGCCAAGGGCCTCATCGGCTTGAGCAGCTGCCTGAAGGGCGAGGTGGCCGAGGGGTTGACGCATCACCAGGAACGAAAGGCGCTCGAGGCCGCCGCCGCCTATCGCGACATCCTGGGCGCGAACAACTTCTTCCTCGAAATGCAGTGGCACGGGATCGAGGAGCAGCGGACGGTGAACACAGGTCTCCCCGCCCTGGCGCGCGACCTCGGCCTTCCTCTCGTCTGCACCAATGACGTCCACTATCTCAGGTCGTCTGACGCGCATCCGCACGACGTGCTGCTTTGCATCGGCACGGGCAAGTCGTTCAATGATCCGAAGCGGCTCCGCTACGAAGCCAGGCAGTTCTTCCTGAAGACGCCGGAAGAGATGGCCGAGGCGTTCAAGGATTTCCCCAACGCTCTTTCGAACACGGTGCGAATCGCCGAGCGGTGCGACGTCACGCTGGGTGAAGGGGAAAACTTCCTCCCCAACTTCGACGTTCCGCCGCCATTCACGCTCGACGAGTACTTCGAGCACGTCGTGCGTGAAGGGTTTGCGCAGCGGCTGCCGCGGCTCCGCGACCTCACGGCGGCTGGGCGCCTTCGTCACACGATCGAAGAGTATGAACGCCGGCTCAGCTACGAAATCGAGATGATCAAGAACATGAAGTACCCGGGGTACTTCCTGATCGTCTGGGACTTCATCCGCTACGCCCGCGAGCAGGGGATTCCGGTCGGACCAGGTCGTGGTTCCGCTGCGGGGAGCCTCGTCGCGTACTGCCTGCGCATCACCGACGTCGACCCCATCGATTTCGAGCTCATCTTCGAGCGATTCCTGAACCCGGAGCGCATTTCTCTGCCCGACATCGACATCGATTTCTGCGAGCGGCGTCGCGGCGAAGTGATCGACTACGTCACGCAGAAGTACGGTCGGGAAAACGTTGCGCAGATCATCACGTTCGGGACGATGAAGGCGAAGGCGGTCGTGCGCGACGTCGGCCGGGTGCTCGAGTGGTCGTTTGCCGAGGTCGACAAAGTCGCCAAGCTCATTCCTCCGGCCCTCGATATGACGCTCGACAAGGCGCTCGAGGAGAACGCGAGCCTCAAGGAGCTGGAGCAGAACGACCCGAAGGTCAAAGAGTTGCTCGCCGTCGCGCGCCGGCTGGAGGGGATGACGCGCCATGCTTCCGTCCACGCTGCTGGAGTCGTGATCGCGCCGAAAGCCATCACCGAGTTTGCGCCCCTCTACAAGGGGGCCCGCGACGAAATCGTCACGCAGTGGTCGATGAAGGAAATCGAGCGGGTCGGCCTGCTCAAGATGGACTTCCTAGGTCTGTCGACACTGACCCTGATCTACGACGCCATCGAGGAGATCGCCCGGACAACGGGTGAGCGGCTCGATATCGACGCCATTCCTCTCGACGATGCCAGGACGTATCAGATTTTCCAGGATGGTCAGACCTACGGCGTCTTTCAGTTCGAGTCGAGCGGCATGCGCGAGATTCTGCGCAAGGCCAAGCCCGAACGTCTCGACGATCTGATTGCGTTGAATGCGCTCTATCGCCCCGGCCCGCTCCGCTCCGGCATGGTCGACGACTTCATCGCGCGGAAGCAGGGTAAGACCGAGGTGAAGTACGAGCTGCCCCAGCTCGAACCGGTCCTGAGC
>JBKPSC010000225.1:0-13490 GCA_046734915.1 Acidobacteriota bacterium
CGGCGCTGCCCGTGCTCGGGACTGGCGTCACGTCGGATACGCCCGGCACGCTCTTGACCCACGCGATGACAGCCGCCACTTCCGCGGCTGCCAGTGGTGTCACGTTACGAGGCGGCATCTCGCCCGCCGTCAGTTTGTTCAGGACCTTCTGCCACACCTCGGGGTGCGCCAGCGCAGCAGACAGATCGGTATAGGCCTGCAGACTGAGGTTGCCCATTCGAGCGCGATCGTTGTGGCACGCGATGCAGCTCTTGGAAAGAACAGGAGCGACCGTCTTCTCGAACTCCTGGGACGATGCCTGAGGCTGTGACTGTCCAAGCATGACGCGCGGCGTCTGGCTCCCGAACACGAGTACGCCCGCCGCGAGTCCGCCGAGCAGTCGCCGCGAGATCATCATCGTTGGCCTCAGAACGCCAGCCTCACGCCCAGTCGCCACTCGCGCTCGTCGTACTGCCTGCCGAGGCGATTGGTCGACGTAATCACGCCAAAACCGTTGAGATTACGCACGGTGCCATCGGGATTCAGTTGCAAATTGGCGATGTTCGACGCCGGATTCGCGAAATGCGGAGTGTTGGTGACATTCAGCGCCTCGACGCGCAGTTGCAGGTTCATCTTCTCGCTCCACGCGAAGGTGCGGAAGAGACTCAGATCCAGGTTGGCGACCCCGGGTCCGCGCAGCGTATTGAAACCGGCGCTCCCGAACCGCACATCGGTGACAGGTCGGAATGCCGTGGGATCGAAGTAGGCGCCCCCCGGCGAGAACCCGTATATGTCGACGGAGCTCTTGACCTGATCGGCGGTCTGAGGTGTCCCGGTTCCTGGGTTCAGCGAGGCGGTGCTCGCGGTCACCGTAAACGGCGTGCCCGAGCGGGCGGTGAAGAAACCATTGATCTGCCACCCGCCGGCGATCCGCGACGCGACGCCGGAATTGTCCAGGAACCGTCGGCCCGATCCAAACGGAAGCTGATAAATCACCGAGACATTCAGGAGGTGCGGCGTGCTGTTGGCCTGATCTCCCTTGTTCAGGTACCAGTACTCAGGCTGCGGAATCGTCCCCGCCCACCAGTCGATCGCTTTGGCGAAAGTGTACGCCACCGTGTACTGGAGGCCCGACGAGAACCGCTTGTTGACGCTCGCCTGAAACGAATCGAAATCGACTCGCCCGTACGGCCCCTGCACGTTGATCGCTGCCGTGGTGATCGCCCGGTACGGCTGACTCGCAGTGCCACCACCAAGCTGACCGTAGTTCTCGTTCAGATTCCGAGTCATCCCTCGTTGCCGGTTCGCGACGTAGCCGAGTGTCAGGCTCTGGCCGAATGGGAGCAGCTGCTGCACGCTCGCATTCCACGAGGAGATCGTGCCGCGAACGAATTTTCCGCGATACGTCGTAAGCCCGGCGTTCGGGCGCACACGACCCACCGTGAGATCGAACTGCGGCACGACCGTGACACCATCGCTCAAGCTGCCGACCGTGGCATACGCGTTGGGAGCCGTCTCGGTCAGGATGATGGTGGCGGGAAACGCCTGGAACGGGGGCATCTGGTTGCGGCCCGACGTGTCGTTCTCCGGATTGCGTGAATAGCCGACGCGGAAGACCGTCGACTCGGTCGCGCGATAGGCCCAACCAAGGCGCGGCGTAAAGAGATCCTTCTCGACGGTGATGCCGCACGTCGGCGAGTTGTTGGCGACGCCGCAGATCATCAGCTCGCTGGTTGTGAAGTCGAACACCTCGAGGCCGCGGTCGGCCCGACGCGACAACGGATAGTACTCCCAACGCAGACCCGCCGACACCGTCATCTTGCGCGTGAGCTCGAACTGATCGCGGATGTACACGCCGTATTGTGAGGTTCGAAGCGTCGCCGGTCGATAGTCGAGCAGATCCTCGACGGTCGGTTCGTCGCCGATCTTCGGCGTCATCGACTCCGACGTCCGCGAGTTCACCTCACCGAGCAGGAAGTCGGCGAAGGCATTGAAGGCGTTCGGCCCGGCCGGAGCGAGCGCCGTGCGGCCTCCCGAGAATGTGAACGTCGGCGTCTGTGTCTCGTAGTGGTTCTGGTGGAGCAGCTTCAGTTCGCCACCGAGCTTCACGTTGTGGGCGCCCCGGATCCAGGCGAAGTTCATCGCGCCGCTCCATTGGGGATCCCGGTAGGCGCGCGGCTCTCCACCGCCGGCGAGGCGATAGGTCGTGGACGCCATGATTGTCGGAATGGCGGTGGCGCGCGACCGCGGCGGCTGACAACTGTTCTTGATGCCCATGATCTCGCCCCAGCAGTCGTCCGTGTGGGGCCGCGCCAGCATGTCGGTGCGCGTGAAGCCGAAGACGCCGTCGACGACCATGTTGTTCGAGATCGTCGAGGTCACCGCGGCCGAATGGCTGTGGACCGTCGAATCCCAGATGCGGCCCTGGAAAATCGGATTGATACCGCCATCGACCGCCGGCAGTTCCGGCGCGCTGTCTTCGTAGCTGTCGGCGTACCCGAGTCGAAGGTTGACGTTCATCCGCCCGTTGGGCGTCCAGGTCATCTTGCCGTCGTACTTGTTGTAGTCGGTGTCGTAGCTGTTGGTCGCGAAGTAGTTGTTCGTGAATCCAGGCAGTGTCGGCGCCACGAGCTTGCTGAGAAGATTCCGTGAAACTGGATTGATACGGTCGGCGGGGATGTAGTTGCACGCGTCGAACCGCGGATCGCTCGTCGACGCGAGCCCGGGACAGTTCGCGAAGGCGAACGGCACGCGGCCGGTGCCGTTGGCGGCGCCGGTGCGTGGATCGTAGAGCACGGTCCCGGTGCCCGCGAAATTGCCCTGGCGCATGGCCAACGTCGGCAGGCTGCGCAGGCCATTCGCGTTCGAATTCGACAGCGCGTTGCCGGCCTCGGTGCGCTGCCGTGTCCGTTCGACGCTCGCGAAGTAGAACACCTTGTTCCTGGAGATAGGGCCGCCGACCGTCCCGCCGTACACGTGCACGCTGCCCGTGCCCTTCGGATCGCCTGGCGGGAGGAAGTAGTTGCGAGCTTTCATACGGTAATCAGTCGCGTGTTCAAATGCCGACCCCGCGACGGTGTTCGTTCCGCTTTTTACCTGGACGTTGACCGACGCGCCGCCGGCCATCCCCTGATCGGCGTCGAAGCTGCTGGTGACGACGCTGATTGTCTCGATGGCTTCGAGGCTCGGGCTGTAGGCCTGGATCTGTTGAAAGAACTGATTGATCTGACTGACCCCGTCGAGCCGCACGACCGTGTTGCTCGGCGGTTGACCGTTGACGGTGATCGCCATGGCGCGCGTGGGGTTGTTGCTGCCGCCGGACTGATCGTAGTTCGGCTGCGCGACCCCGGGCATCAGCGCGAGTGCCGTCTGATAGGCCCGGCCACTGGTTGGCAACGTCTCCAGCTGCACCTTTGTCGTCAGCGACTGCACGGCAGCGCTCTCGGTCTGCAGCACGGCGGCCTGTCCGGAGACGGTGACCGACTCTTCGATCGCGCCGAGCTTCAGACGCGCATCCACGCGGAGATCGAGGCCTTGCCGCACGGCCACGTCGCGCGTCCGCGACGTCTGGAAACCCTGCAGCGACACGACGATTTCATACGTGCCGGGCAGCAGGTTGGGCACGTTATAGCTGCCGGTCTCGCTCGTGACCACGCTGCGGGACAGGTTCGTCTCGACCTGCGTGACGGTGACGGTCGCACCGGGGATGGCGGCGCCGGTTTCGTCCGTCACCGTGCCGACCAGTGACCCGTACAGCGATTGTGGCGCCGCGTTCGTCGCCAGCCCCATCACCACAACGGCCACGAGGGCCCAGCTGCGACCGGTCACCATGATGGCTCCTCTCTCGAGCGTTTGGAGGCAGGGTTTTGCGCAACAGTCGTTGCGCATAATGCATCGCGTGGAGCGGCGCGGATCCTAGCAATCGAGGTGTGGGGAGTCAAGACGACGCTCCGCGCGGCGCTGCGCGCGGGTCAGCGCGTCGGCAGCGCGCGGAAGGCGCCCGTCGACATGCCGCCGTCGACGAGCAGCATCTGGCCGGTGATGTACTCGCTCGCGTCCGATGCGAGGAACACGATCGGCCCATCGAGGTCGCTCGGCGCGCCGGGGCGGCCGAGCGGAATGCGCTCCACCAGCGACGCCACCCAGGCGGGATCGTCGTACATCACCGCGTTCTGATCCGTCCTGAACCATCCCGGCGCGAGGCAGTTCACGGTGATCCCGCGCGATCCCCATTCCGCCGCCAGGCTCATCGTCAACTGGCGGATGCCGCCGCGGCTCGCGCCGTAGGGACCGAGGCCGGCGTAGCCCGCCACCGAGGTGAGCGAGCCGACGTTGATGATCCGGCCGCGGCCGTGCGGAATCATCAGCCGCGCGACGGACTGCGCCACGAAGAACGCACCGCGGAGGTTCGTGTCGAGCATCAGATTCCAGTCGTCCCACGTGACGTCGACCGCCGGCTTGCGCACATTGCAACCCGCGTTGTTCACCAGGATGTCAATACGCGGGAACGCCTTCGCCGCCTCGCTCGCCATCGCACGGATGCTCTCTTCGCTTCGCACGTCCAGTTCCAGCGGCACCGCACGCCGCCCGAGCGATTCGACTTCACCGCGGAACGTCTCGAGCGACGCGAGCGTGCGGCTGGTGATCACGATGTCAGCGCCGGCGCGCGCCAGCGCGCGCGCGAACGTCTGGCCAAGACCGCGGCTCGCGCCGGTGACGATCGCCACGCGGCCAGTGAGGTCGAAGGCGCTCATGGCTGGAGGATGACTTTCATCAGGCGCGGATCACCGTCGTACAGCCGCGCGAAAAGTTCTGGCCCGTCCTCGAGCGGCGCCGTGAGGCTGATGATCGGGTCGACGTCGATGACGCCGCGCGCCAGCAGGTCGATGCACTCGGGAATCTCTCCGTTCGACCCGCATGAGCCGAGCAGCGAGATCTCGCGCGTGACCACCGACTGCAGCGGAAGTTCGACCGTGGGCGACAGATTTCCGATGACGACCACGGTGCCGCCCTTCCTGACGCTGCGAATCGCACTCGCCACCGTGTCGCCGTGGCCCACCACCTCGAACGCGACATCAGCACCGCGCCCACCGGTCATGTCGGCCACACGCGCCTGCACGTCGCCGTTTGTCGCATTCAACGTATGCGTCGCGCCCAGGCGTCGCGCCAGATCGAGCTTCTGCGCATCGATGTCGATCGCCACGATCGTTCGGACGCCCTTGGCTGTGAGCACTTGAATCGTCAGCACGCCAACCATCCCGGCGCCAATGACAAGAACGATGTCGTCTGGAGTGGGCACGTGGCGATTGACGGCGTGAACCGCGATCGACACCGCTTCCGTCAGCGCCGCCCGTTCGAACGACAGCCCGTCGGGCAGCGTGTAGAGAATCCGCGAGGGAACGGCGACGTACTCGGCGAACGCACCGTGACGACGGTAGTCGCCGCACGAAACGCCCAAGACCATGCGGTTGTCGCACAGGTTGATCTGACCGCGCCGACAGAAGTGACACGCGCCGCACGACACCATCGAGTCGAACGTCACGCGATCGCCGGCTGCGAATGTGTCGACGCCACGGCCTACGCGCTCGATGATGCCCGCGGCCTCGTGGCCCATGACCAGCGGCGGGATGCGTCGGCCGGTCGATCCGTCATAGCCATGGATGTCGCTGCCGCAGACGCCGCACGCCTTGACGCGCACCAATACTTCCTCGTCTGCGATCGCCGGCATCGGCACGTCGACGACCGACAGCTTCTTGTATTCGGAAAGCAGCAGCGCTCGCATCGTGCGTCAGTGAATCAGGGCCTGAACCTGCGTGTAGATCGTGAGCGCCGCGAGCACTCCGAACATCAGCGTCGACCAGATCAACGTCGCGGTGCGGAACGGACCGATGCGAATGGCCTGCGGCAGCATCCGTCGATTCAGCACGATCAGCAGGAACGAGTAGAAAAACATCATCGTCCCGCCGGTCGAGGCGGAGATGACGAGGAGCGTGAGCGGCTGCGAGAGGCCCGCCAGCAGGATCGTGCATCCCAGGCCCACCATGCCCCACACGAGCCAGAAGTACATGCGGCTCTCCGACGCACGCGGGACGTACGTGGTCTTGAGAATGTCGGCGGCGAGCCGGCTGGTGTAATCGATGATGCCCATCGCCGATCCGAACAGCGAGAACGCACCCACAGCGAGGAACAGGACGCCGAACCACGGCGCCACCACCCGCTGAAGCTGCTGCGCCTCGATCCGCAGGAACGACACGTTGTTCGGCAGGTCCGCCTGGCCGAACAGCGTCGAGTGCGCGAGCAGCGACGTCAGGCCGATCGTGATGATCGTCACCAGCACGAAGCTGAAAAGCTGCTCGATGTTCGCAAACTGCCACCAGCTTCGCCACCGACCCATGTTGGCCGGCGTCGTTTCGAACATGTAGCTCGTCGCCATGTGTTTCGCTTCGGGCGCGCCAGTCACCGGGCTCACGAGACGTGGCACGTACTGTCCCATGCCGAAGCCTTTGTCGCGAATCCAGTTGCTCTGACACAGATTCTGCGCGCCTCCCGATCCCGCGAACGCGATCGCGCTGAACACGAGCGCGATGCCGAGCGATGGCGGCAGCGTGCCGATGTGCGTGAATCCCTCCGGCAGCGCGCGCCACGATTCAGGCCTGATCGCGAAGGTGACGGCGAGCACGACGAGGACGAGCACCGCGGCGACCTTCACGAAGATCAGTCGCTCGAGGGCGACGTACACGACCGGCGCAAACGTCAGCGAGAATCCGATGATGAGCAGCGTGACCACGGCGATCGTCGTGGCGTTGCCGCCGAACAGGTACGTGGTCAGTGTCGCGGAGCTGATCGCCCATCCCGGCCAGAGGTTCGCGAAGTAGCCCATGACCGCGAACACCAGCCCCCAGTGACGCCAGAAGCGGTTGAACCCGGTGAGTACCGTCTCGCCGGTGGCGAGCGTGTAGCGCTCCACCTCCATGTTGATGAAGAACTGCGTGATGACACCGACGAACGCGCCCCACAGCAGCACGAGTCCGACTTGCGACGCGATGTAGGGCCACAGGATGAACTCGCCCGACGACAGGCCGACGCCACCGGCGACGATCCCGGGGCCGACCAGCCGCCAGTAGTTGCGCGGCGGCGCCGGGAGCTCCCGCACTTCGCGCGCGATCAGACCACGTGTGGGCTTCCCCCCCGTTGACGTTGTCACACCTGCTTCGGCGCTCAGCACGGCTCCCCCGCATTGACGACTCGAGTCGACATCATCTCTCTAATTCAAAATGCAAAATTCAAGGAATCGCTCGACACAAGCGGGATTTGCGCTAGAACCCGACCTGGTCGGCACCCTTCAGCCGTAGCCGGTGCCGCGCGTCGGCGGCCGTCGCGATGTCGAGCGAGAACTCCCCCAGGATGCGCGTGATCTTCTCCACCTGCTCCGCATTGCTCGTCGCCAGCCGCCCCTTGGATAGATAGAGGCTGTCCTCCAGGCCGACGCGGACGTTCGACCCGCACAGGGCTCCCACTGTCGCCAGCCGCATCTGCTGCCGCCCGGCAGCCAGCACGGACCACTCGAGATCGTCTCCGAACAGACGCTGCGCCACGGCTCGCATGTGCAGCAGGTTCTCGACCTCCGCTCCGATCCCGCCAAGGATGCCGAAGATGCACTGCACGAACAGCGGCGGTGCGACGAGCCCGCGATCGACGACGTGCGCCAGCGTGTACAAATGACCGACGTCGTAGCATTCGAACTCGAAGCGCGTGCCCTGCTTGCCAAGACGCTCGAGAATCCGCTCGATGTCGGCGAAGGTGTTGCGGAAGATGTGACTGCGGCTGCCCTCGAGATACGGCCGCTCCCATTCGTGCTCGAAGCGGGTCGGCTTCTCCAGCATCGGGTAGAGCCCGAAATTCATCGACCCCATGTTGAGCGAGCACATCTCTGGTCGACATGCCAACGCCCCGGCGATGCGCTCGTCAACCGACATGTTCTGTCCCCCGCCCGTCGTGATGTTGATGACGACGTCGCACGCCGCGCGAATGACCGGGAGGAACTCGCGGAACACGGCGAGGTCGCCGGTCGGGCGGCCATCGACCGGATCGCGCGCGTGCAGGTGGACGATGGCGGCGCCGGCCCGCGCCGCACCGATCGCCTCGTCGGCGATCTGCGCCGGCGTGATCGGCAGAGAGGGGCTCATCGACGGCGTATGGATGGCGCCGGTGACGGCGCACGTGACGATGACTGGCCGCGTCGGCGGCACGGGCTCCCCTTTCACGACGCGCCTTGACTTGCCGCGTCACGGCGCGTAGATTCGCGCCTTGCGGCGCCGTGCACTATACGCAACGTCTGTTGTGCTGCCAAGAACTCTGATTCCAGCTGTGGAGGACGAATGAGACCGCCCTCGTTGTCTGGCAAAACGCCTTGGCGGCGTTTCGCGATGCTCCTTGTCGGGGTCGCCTTCGGAATTGCGGCCACGGTGCTGGTCGCGCAGCAACCTGACCGCGCTCGGCCGGCGGAGCAGAAAACCATCAAGAAGATTCTCTTCTTGTCGGGCCCGAAAGATCATGGCGATCCGGGACGGCACGAATACGAGAAGGACCTGCGCGGCCTCGCCGCCGCCCTGAGTTCCGCACCGAACCTGCACGGGGTCAAGGCCGAAGTTTACGTCGGCACCGCGCCGCGGGATCCCGCCGTGTATGCCGACGCCGCCGCGATCGTGATCGAGAGCAGCTCCGATCGCGATGAACGCGAAACGCATCCGCTGTTCCCGCCCGAGCAGCGCACGACGAATCGGACCTACGACCAGCCGCAGCTCGATTTCCTGAAGATGCTCGACGCCCGCATGAAGGCCGGTATGGGCATCACGCTCCTGCACTACGCGAATTGGGCGGAACATTGGGTGGCGCGGCGCTACTACCTCGAGTGGACCGGTGGCCTGTGGATCCAGGGTGGCTCGCGGAACCCGGTGGACCAGTGGCGGATGACGCCGCAGAACCCGCAGCACCCGATTCTGCGCGGCGTGAAGGAGTGGAATTACCGCGACGAGGTGTTCGTCCGCTTCTTCCTGCCGCCCGACCTGAAACGGACCGATCTCATCATCGGCACGCCCGCGCGCGCGACCATCGGGCCTCAGCTCGCGTCGTGGGCGTACGAGCGCGAGGGCGGCGGCCGCGCGTTCGTGATGGGCGGCCCCGACTTCCACGATACGCTCTCGACGGTCGACGACTTCCGCCGCTTCCTGCTGAACGGAATCGCGTGGTCGGCCGGCATCGAGGTCCCGCCGGGCGGTGTGGAATCGAAGGGCTCGATCATTCCGTGAGGCGGTGATGACGCTGCGCACCTGTGCGTTGCTCGCGCTCACGGGCCTGGCCATCGCCTCGGTCGCCGACGGCATCCATTCGCAATCGCCGAAGTCGGCGGGCTGGACCGACTACGGCGGCGGCCCCGATTCCTCGAAGTACGTCGACCTGACGCAGATCACTCCGGCCAACGTCGGTACGCTTGTTCCGGCGTGGACCTATCCGATCGGCGACAACAACGTCTACCAGTTCAATCCTGTCGTCGCAGGCTCGACGATGTACGTGCTGGCGAAGAACAGTTCGCTGGTGGCGCTCGACGCGGTGACGGGACAGGAGAAATGGATCCACGCCGGTCTGCGCGGCATCACCAGGCGCGGCATCAACTACTGGGAGAGCGAGGATCATCGTGACCGGCGGCTCATCTTCCAGATCAACGACTACCTGCAGGCGATCGACGCCACGACCGGCAGATCGATTCTGACGTTCGGCGACAACGGCCTGGTCGATCTGCGGCCGGACGTCGGGCGCGATCCGGCGCTCGTCGGCCGCGTCCAGTCCAACACGCCGGGACGGATCTTCAAGAACCTGCTGCTGCTCGGGTCCGCGCCCGGCGAGGGGTATCTGTCGGCGCCCGGCACGCTGCGGGCCTACGACGTCGTCACCGGAAAACTCGTGTGGGCGTTCCACACCATCCCGCATCCCGGCGAAGAAGGATACGAGACGTGGCCGAAGGATGCCTGGCGCTATGCGGGCGCGGCGAATACGTGGGGCGAGATATCGGTGGATGTGGCGCGCGGCATTGCCTACTTTCCGACCGGTTCGCCGACCTACGACTACTACGGCGCGGATCGGGTGGGGAGCAATCTGTACGCGAATTCGCTGCTCGCCCTCGACGCGAGCACGGGCAAGCGCCTGTGGCATTTCCAGGTCGTTCATCACGACCTGTGGGATTACGACCTGACCGCCGCTCCGCAACTGATCACCGTGCGCCGTGACGGGCGGACGATCGACGCGGTGGCGCAGGCGACCAAGCACGGGTTCCTGTTCGTCTTCGATCGCGTCACCGGCGAGCCGCTGTGGCCCATAGAGGAGCGGCCCATTCCGAAGAGCGACATGCCAGGCGAAGTCACCTGGCCGACGCAGCCCTTCCCCACCAGGCCGGCGCCGTTCACACGCCATTCGATGACCGAGGCGGATCTCACGCCGCTCTTCCTCACTCCGGCGGAGCGTGCGCAGTGGACGGAGCGTCTGCGTCGTGCGAAGCATGGCTTGTTCGCCCCGCTCTCGACCGAATGGGAAACGGTTGCGGCACCCGGCGCGAATGGCGGCGCGAACTGGGGGAACACCGCGGCCAATCCAGGCAAGGGCCTGGTGTACGTCATCAGCGAGGACCACCCGTCCTTCTATCAGCTGTCGGACAGTCCTCCTGGCGGCGCGACAGCAGAGCGAGGCCGCGGCACGTATTCACAAACGTGCCAGACGTGTCACGGCGCGGAGCGAAACGGGTCGGCCAACGCTCCTCCGTTGACGGGCCTGGGCTCGCGCGTCGAGTTCGAGGATTTCCGCCAGGTGGTGCTCTCGGGACGCGGGCACATGCCGGCGTTTCCGTCGATCGCCGATCCCGAGATGCGGGCGCTGTGGCAGTTCATCACCGGCGTGCCACCGCGGCCGCGCGGCGACGGCGCGCCAACGGTGCCTGACGGCCCGGTCGTCGCAACCGGCGGCGCGCCTGGAGGCCTCGAGGTGCGACGCGGACCGCAGGCCGGTCCGCGCGGCGGCCCGTATCCGGAAGGCGTGGACGCACCGGCCGTGCGCTACTACACCGACTATGGCCTCGCCTTTCCGTACATCATGAAGGGTCCGTGGTCGCAGATCACCGCCTACGATCTCAACACGGGCAACATCCTCTGGCAGCGGCCGCACGGCGTCGATCCGATCGCGACCAGCCTCGGCGACAAAGACTCCGGTGTCCCGCGCGGCGGGAACAGGACCGGCATGATCGTGACCGCGACCGGACTGCTGTTCGCGACATCGCGCGACGGCAAGGTGCGCGCGCGCGACGCGAATACCGGAGACGTGCTCTGGACCGGCGATCTCCCGCGCGGCACCGAGGCGTTGCCCGCGATGTATCAGGTCGACGGTCGCCAGTATCTCGTGGTCTCCGCGAGCACGAACCTCAACTTCGGCAAGGTGTCGCGAGACAGCGGCCCGTGGACCGACGCCGACGGCCCGGCGCCCGGCCCAAGCGCGTATATCGTGTTTGCCCTGCCCGACCAGCGCACCGCGGCGGCGCGCTGATAAGGATCGTCATGACCCTCACGTCGCACCATCTGGATCGTCGCGCATTCATCCGCACGCTGGCCGCCGGCGCCGGCGTCGCCGCGGCGCTCGCCGACTCGCGCGCCGCAAGGGCCGCGACGCGACGCCTGAAGGTCGGGCACACGGGCATCACGTGGGGGTTTGCTCCGGCCGATGCGGAACGAGCGATCGCCGATGTCGGCGGCCTCGGCTTTCACGGCTACGAATCGTTCGGCGACGTGCTCGAAGCCTGGGAGAAGAATGGCGGACTGAAACGCGTCCTCGACGCCAATCGCCTGCCGCTGCGGTCGGCGTATTGTCCCGTGAACCTGACCGATCCCAACCGTCGCAAGGGCGAGATCGACACGCTGGTCCGCTGGGCAAAACTGATTCGTTCGACGGGCGGTTCGGTCGCGGTGGTCGGCCCGAACAATGTGCGGCGCTCCGAGTACCGCTTTGCCGATCACAAAGCCGACATCGTTGCGGCGCTGAACGACATGGGCAAGGCGGTCGCCGACGTCGGCCTCGTCGGCGTGCTGCACCAGCATACCGGCACGTGCGTGGAGACGCGCGACGAGACCTACGCGGTGATGGAAGCGGTCGACACGCGGCACGTCAAGTTCGGACCCGACGTGGGTCAGTTGCAGAAGGGCGGCTCGGATCCGGTGAAGGTGGTCAAGGACTTCCTGCCGGTCATCCATCACGTCCACATGAAGGACTTCAACGGCGGCCCCCACTACCTCGGTTACTGTCCGCTCGGCATGGGCAAGGTCGACATCGCCGGCGTCGCGGCGCTGCTGGAATCGTCCGGCAACGACCTGATGATCATGTGCGAGCTGGATCCGTCACCGGGCCAGCCACACACACCGCTCGAGGCCGCGCGCATCGACAAGATGGCGATGGCGGCGCTCGGCTACTCGTTCCGCGCCTGACGTGGGGGCTGCCTTTAGGGAGCCCTGGCGACGGGCCGGCTAAAGCCGGCCCCTACAGAAAATAGGAGGACGTCTGACACTCGAAGGAAAAGTTGCGCTCGTCACGGGAGCGGCGCGTGGCATCGGCCGCGGCATCGCCGAAGTGTTCGCTGACCAGGGCGCGGACGTCGGCATCGACGATCTCGATTGCAGCAACGGCGCCGCTGCCGTTGCCGAGTACGTGCGCGCGCGAGGACGCCGTGCGTGCGTCGTGCAGGCCGACGTCGCGCGTCGCGATCAGGTGGAGGCGATGTTCGACCAGGTCTGGTCCACGCTCGGCCGAATCGACATCCTGGTCAACAACGCCGGCATCGAAACCATCGTCCCGCTGCTGGAGCTCACAGACGAGCAGTGGACGCGGCTGGTCGACACCAACCTGCGCGGCGCCTGGCTGTGTTCGCAGGTGTTCTGCCGGCGGCTCGTGGCTGAAGGCCGGCCGGGCACGATCATCAACATCGGGTCGATCCAGGCGGCCAAGGCGCTGCCCGGACGCACGCACTATGCACCGACCAAGCTCGGGCTCGAAGCGCTGACCCGAAACCTGTCCGCGGAGATGACGCCGCAAGGGATCCGCGTCAACTGCATTCATCCCGGTCTGATCGACACCGACATGACCGCATGGGTGATGAAGGACCCGGCGATACTGCCCAACGTACTGGCGCAGATCTCGATGGGACGAGCGGGACAACCGCGCGAGATTGGGACGGTCGCGGCCTTCCTGGCATCGGACGCGGCGAGTTACGTCACCGGCCAGTCGATCTTCGTGGACGGCGGCTGGGAGGGAAAATAGGCGCCGTGCGAGCCGACTGGACACCCGAAGCCGAAGCGCGCGTGCGCGGGATCTATCCGCGGATGGTCCCCTGCCCACCTCCGGCGGTGCACTCGACCGTCGAGATTCTCGGCCGCCGCTGCACGGCGACCGACCTGACCAACGACATCAGCCCGGGCAATCCA
>JBKPSC010000226.1:0-8957 GCA_046734915.1 Acidobacteriota bacterium
GTCTGCGCTCGACCTGCGGTGAAGAACCAGATGCGGTTCTTGAGCACCGGTCCGCCAAGGGTGTATTCGTAAGCCGGCACCACGTCGTCGATCTTCGAGTCCGTGGTGAACAGGTCGCCCGGCTGGCTCGGCACCAGCGCGCGCCAATCGTCGTTGTTCAGTGTGTCGCGGAGCGAGCCGCTGAAGTCGTTGCCGCCCGACTTGGTGATGACGTTGACGACGCCACCGGTGAATCGTCCGAACTCGGCCGAGATGCCGGCGCTGGCAACGGTCGTTTCCTGGATGGCGTCTTCGATCATCAGGTTCGGTTGAATCTGGCCCCTGATGTTCTCAGTCGCCGTGACGCCGTTGACGAGATACGCACTCTCGTACGAGGGCGCGCCGCTGATCGTGAAGTTGCCGCCAGGGCCAGTGGCGTGAACGGACGGCGCCAGCAGCAACGACGAGGTCACGTCGCGGTTGGTCGGCAAATTGGCGATGAGGTCCTGCTTGTAGTTCGCCGCGAACTGCGCGGTTCTCGTCAGGACTTCGGCGGAAGACGCCGCGACGTTGACGGTCTCCTGCAGATTGTTGAGGCCGAGCTCAACGTCCAGCGTCATGCCCTCTGTCGGCGCCAACGTCACAGTACGGCGCGTGGTCTCGAAGCCGCTGATCTCGAATGTCAGCAAGTACGTGCCCGATGGCAGCAGCGGGAAAATATAGTCACCATTCACCGAGGTGATCGTGATCCGCTCCCCCTGCAAGCTCGAGGATTGCGCCGTCACCGCCACACCGGGGACGGGAAGGTTCTGACTGTCCAGGACTTTCCCGGAAATGGTCCCGTTTGTACTTTGCGCCCACGCCGCGGCGGTCACGAACAGCGTCGCGACCAGCAGCAACAGCGTCGACTTCAACCGTCGCATCAAGAGGATCCTCCTCTCCGTTTATCGGCGGATGGCGCGATCGCCACAGGCTCAGCCTATGGTAGACAACCGAATCGATGAGTTCAGACCCAATCGGACGTAGCGATTTCAGACAGCGTCAGTAAGCACCGATAAGCGGCTCCAGGTGAGGTCGTCCAGATTCGCTACAGTCAGATCGGCCTTCAGCTCGGCCGCCGAATACGTGTGAGTCACGGCCACAGTCTTCAAACCGGCCGCTCTGGCGGACTCGAGACCCCAGTGCGAGTCTTCGATCGCCACGTAACGCGCCGGATCGGATGAGCCGGTGGCGACGGCGGCCAGCCGCTCGACGGCTCTCAGATATGGTGCTGGTGACGGTTTGCTTTCGCCCGTATCTTCCGCCGCGACGATGAGGGCGAAGTAGCGACGCAAGTCTGCGCGGTCCAGCGTCCGGAGTATCTCGGCGCGAAGGGCTCCCGACGCGATGGCGAGCGGTCCATCGGCCGCAAGCCGTTTGATCGCGTCGGCCGCGCCCGGAAAGAGGACCGTTCGGTGGCTCTCCAGCTCTTCCAGAATGCTCGCCTTACGCTCGACCAGAGCGGCAATCTGGTTATCTGACCACGACAGGCTCTGGTCCCGGGCGATGGCGGCAAAGGCACCTGCGTCGTCGAAACCCAGGTATCGCTCGTAATAGTCAGATTCGCGCAGCCGGATGCCCTGTTCCTCGAGCACCTGACGGTAGCCTTCGAAGTGCAGAGGCTCGCTGTTGGCGATGACGCCGTCGAAATCGAACACGATGCCGCGCAAACTCACGCACGGCATCGTATGCCAAATTCCCGGTTTTCGACACGCGGCGCGAGCGAAGGCTAGAGCGGATAGCCGCGGCGCACGACGGCCTCGTCGGCGAGCCGTCGGCGCAGCGTCACGGTGTCGATTGGCGTCCACTTGAAGAGGCGGCGGGCGCCGGCGAGCATCGTGCGCAGCGTGTCACCCTCCACCATCGCGGCGAGGGCCTGACGGCAGCAGGATTCGACGCGTGCGGACGCATCGTTCACCACGACCCGCGCGGCATCGACCTGCAACGAGGCGCGGCCGTAACCCGCCGCGACCGACGCCCGCGCCCGCAGGACGGCGCTCTCGGCGCCGTAAACGTCCATGCAGATATCGGCAAGCCACGTCAGCACTTCCTGTTGATCGCTGAGACGCTGTCCGTAGGTCTGCAGGGCCAGACCGAAGATCATGAGCGCCGCCTTCTTGAGCGACTCCACGGCGCGGACTTCGCCGGCGAGGACCGAGTCGTCCTCGGCCGGCATCGACGGCGGACCCATCAACTCGTCTTGAAGCGCTTTCGCGGCGGCGATGAACGGTGATGCGCCTTTCGAGGCGCGGCGGGCCAGCATGCCCGGAATGAGCAGCCGGTTGATCTCGTTGGTCCCCTCGAAGATTCGATTGACGCGTGAGTCGCGATAGTGGCGCTCGGCCGGGTAGTCGCGGACGAAGCCGTTGCCGCCGTGAATCTGAATGTTTTCGTCGAGGACGAAATCCAACGTTTCGCTGCCGGCCACCTTGGCGATCGAGGCTTCGATGGCATATTCCTCGAAGCTCTCGAGGGCCGCCGTCTGATCGCCCGCATCGTGAGGGATCGACGCGATGCGGTCGTCGATCATGCCGGCGGTGCGGTAGATGAGGCTCTCGATGGCGAACGCGCGTGCCACCATCTCCCCGAGTTTGTGCTTGATCGCGCCGAATTGGGCGATCGGTTGTCCGAACTGGCGCCGCTCTGCCGCATAGCGGGCCGACTCGGCGATGGCGCCGCGTGCGCCGCCGACGCACATCGCACCCAGCTTGTAACGGGCGAAGTTGAGGACGTTGAACGCGATCTTGTGACCTTTCCCAACTTCGCCCAGCAGATTGTGCGCCGGAACGTGCACGTCCTGCAGGAGCACGGGCGTCGTCGATGACCCGTGCAGGCCCATCTTGTGTTCTTCCTTGCCAGAGCTCACGCCGGCGAACGCGCGCTCCACGATGAACGCGCTGAAGTGTTCAGCGCCGTTCTCGACAACCTTGGCGAAGACGATGTAGATGTCGGCGAAGCCGCCGTTGGTGATCCACATCTTTTCGCCGTTGAGCACGAAGCTGCCGTCCGGTTGGCGTATCGCTTTCGTCCGGGCGCCGAGCGCATCCGATCCGGATCCAGGCTCGCTCAGGCAGTACGCGCCGACGATCTCCCCGGTGAGAAGGCCCGGCAGGTATTTCCGCTTCTGCGCGTCGGTCCCGAAGAGCACGAGCGGCAGAATCGTAAGGTTCGCCTGGGCGCCAAATGCCGCGCCGAACGATGCCGACAGCGACATCCGTTCGGAGACGACCAGGGAGGTCGCCTTGTCCAGTTGCAGACCACCGTAGGACTCGGGCACGTCGACGCCAAGCAGGCCGAGCTCGCCGCAGCGCTGGATGAGCGTCCGGGCGAGAGTCCAATCCTTTTCCTCGAGCTGATCGAGCACCGGCAGGACTTCGCCGTTCACGAAGTCGGTCACCGTCTGACCTATCAGACGGTGCTCGTCGGTCAGCCGCTCCGGCGTAAACATGCCGGCCGGATCCGTTGCCTTCAGCAGCCATTCAGCGCCGCGCAGCAGACTTGGTGCAGGTGTTGTCGTCGTGGCCATGTGTTGGGCTCCCGCCGGCGCGCAGCCGGCGATGGTTCTGCGTTACATCCGTTCGAAGATGCCGGCGGCGCCCATGCCGCCGCCGACGCACATCGTGACCAACCCGTACCGGGCTTTTCTCCGCCGCAGTTCGTGCACGAGCGTCGTGGTCAGCTTGGCGCCCGTACAGCCGAGCGGATGGCCCAGCGCAATCGCTCCGCCGTTGACGTTCAGCCGGTCGGGGTCGATCGGCAGCTCGCGCAGGCACGCGAGCACCTGGGCCGCAAACGCTTCGTTCAGCTCGATGAGATCGATTGCGCCGAGATCGAGCCCGGCCAGCTTCAGCACCTTCCGAATCGCCGGTACCGGACCAATGCCGAAACGCTCGGGCTCGACACCAGCTGTGGCGAACGCCACGAATCGGGCGAGCGGCTCGAGGCCGCGTTCCCTGGCCATCGTGGCCGAGGTGACGACCACGGCCGCCGCACCGTCACTCGTCTGCGAGGAATTGCCGGCGGTGACGGTCCCGTGCGCGTGAAAGGCCGGACGTAGCGCGGCGAGCGCATCGGCCGACGTGTCTCGACGTGGACCCTCGTCCACGGAAAACCGGGTCTCGACCGTCGTGGCTTTGCCGGTCGAGAGGTCGACCGTGCGCGCCGTCACGGGGACGATTTCGTCGGCAAATCGGCCGGCATCGATGGCCGCCACCGCACGCTGATGGCTCCTCAGAGCGAACAGGTCCTGTTCTTCGCGCGAAATGTGCGATTCACGGGCGTGGTTTTCGGCGACCAGCCCGGTGCTCAGATACACATCCGGATAGCGGTCCACGAGCGAAGGATTTGGCGAGAGAGTGTGGCCGCCCATCGGGACGAGGCTCATGGACTCGGTGCCCCCGGCGACGATGGCCGAGGCCGAGCCGCACATGATGCGCTCGGCGCCAAACGCGATCGCCTGCAGGCCGGAAGAGCAGAAGCGGTTGATGGTAACGGCCGAAGCGCTGACTGGAATGCCGGCGCGAAGGCTGGCGATGCGGGCCACGTTAAGGCCCTGCTCGGCCTCCGGCATCGCACAGCCGAGCATCACATCGTCGATGTCGGCGGCCTCGAGACCCGGCGCGCGCTCGAGCGCTTCAGCCATCGCGGTGGCAGCGAGCTCATCGGGCCTGGTGCCGCGCAAGGCGCCCTTCGGGGCCTTGCCAACGGCAGTCCGGACGGCGGAAACGATGACAGCGTCTTCCATGGTGGGTTCCTAGGGGTGCTCAGGCTCAGGCCAATCGGCCAGCAGATCCTCGACGGCGTCCGCCACCTCCCCCACCTTTCCATCGAACAGGTGGTCGGCGGCGTCGATGACGACGAGCTCTTTCGGATCCGCGGCCTGTGCATAGAACGCTCGTATCAACGGAAGTGAACAGATTTCGTCTCGTTCTCCGTGAATGAAGAACTTGGGCTTCGGGCTGCGCGCCACAGGGCCATAGTCGTAGCGGTTCACCGGGGTCGAAACGCCGATGAGCGTGGAGACGCGATCGTCCTGGGCACCGACGGTCAGGCCGACCCAGGACCCAAACGACATTCCGGCGGCCCACAGCGGCGTGTGGGGGTAGCGTTCGGCCATGAAATGGAGGCCGGCGCGAAAGTCGTCCTGCTCACCCATGCCGTTGTCGAACGCCCCTTCACTGAGGCCCACGCCTCTGAAGTTGAATCGCAGCACCGCGCAGCCGACGCGCGCCAGGGCCTTGGCGGACTGATAGGTCGCCTTGGTGTGCATCGTGCCGCCGTACTGCGGATGTGGATGGCCAAAGACGACGGCCGCTTTCAACCCATCTGGCCCCCCCGATTCGACCAGTCCCTGGCCGTTGACACGCCGGCTGGCGGACGGTTCATCGAGTAGCGCTTCCAGACGACCGGCGGGACCGGGAATCTCACGCAGCATCATGCGCATCCTGGTTTCGCGGGGTGTCTGCCGCGGTCCCGTCCGCCGGCAGCACCTCGTCGACGAAACCCTTCACGGCCGACGCAAAGAGATGGGGCTTCGTCACCAATCCCAGGTGGCCCGTGCCCTCGAGCACAACGGCCCGCGCTCCGGGGATGTGAGTGTTGTACGCCGAGTTTTCGCGCGATGCGAGCACGTGATCCAGCTCCGGCTCACCCGTCACGACGAGGGTTCGGCTCGTGATTCGTGTGCACTCGGTCGCCGTGTCGAATTGCGCGATGAGCCGCGCCCGCGACGCCATCCGGGTCACGGACACCGGCGCCTCCAGCAGATTCCGCAGCTGGGCGCGCGCAAAGCGCCGGCGCTCGGCGCGATCGGGAAAGGCGGCATGGAGCTCGTCGCGGAGCCGCCAGGGAGCACCGGCGAGGAATACGGGACCGAATACCCAAGGGAGTCGGGCGTAGACATCGTGGTGGCGGCGGAGGTGCCAGCCCGGACCCGGCGTTGAGACGAGGACGAGGGCTCGTGTCCGATCGGGCCGGCGCGCCGCGAAGCGAAGCGCGATCAGTCCACCGAACGAGACGCCACAGACCACGGCCGACGCCAGACCGCAGGCATCGAGGACAGCTTCTACCTGTTCGGCGAAGTCATCAAAGCCGCGGGCAGGGTCGTATCGGCGGCCGGATTGGCGCTCGCCCGACAGCGAAAAGGTCAGCACCCGGAAATGCGCCGTCAGCGCGTCCACCGCTGGGCGCATGTATTCCCATCGGCCCTGGATGCCCGGGACAAGGATGAGCGGCGGCCCGGTTCCGATGTCGACTACGTTCATGCCCTACACCAACCTACCCGCTCGCGCTCAATTGCGAAGGGGCTTCCCGGTCTTGAGCGTGTGCTGGATCCGCTCGAGTGTCTTGCGCTCACCGCATAGACGCAGGAAGGCCTCGCGCTCGAGATCGAGGAGCTCGCTTTCGCTGATCGTGGTGCGGTGCGGCAGCGACCCGCCGGACAGGATGCCGGCGAGCGCGCGCCCGACGACCGCATCGTGATCAGTGATCCGTCCGGCGCGCCACGCGAGGTGGACGCCCAGCTTCAATGCGGCGGCAAGGCTCTCGCCGCCGACTGGAATCGAAGTCCGACGTGACGGGGGCTGATAACCGTCCCGCACGCGTGCGAGCGCCAGCGCTTTCGCGTCGGCGAGAAGCCGCTCCCTGTTCATCGTCTCGCCGTCCACCGAGCGGAGATAGCCGAGCGTATGCGCCTGGCGGGCGCTCGTGGCAACCTTCGCGAACCCGATGGTCTCGAAAACCGGCTGCACGAAGGGCAGCAGATCGTCCGACGGTGGCGCGGCTTCCATGGCGCGCGCGAGCATCTCCTTGGTTCCGCCCCCTCCTGGGATCAACCCGACGCTGACTTCGACCAGGCCGATGTAGGTCTCCGCCGCGGCCTGGACACGGTCGCCATGCAGCGCGATCTCGCAGCCGCCTCCGAGCGCGAGCCCGGCCGGAGCGACGATAACAGGCACGGGAGATTGCCGCAGCGCCAGGTTAATGCCCTGGAACTGACGCACCATGAGATCGATCTCGTCCCAGTTGCCCTCTTGCGCTTCCATGAGGAGCAGCATGAGGTTGGCGCCAGCCGAGAACTCGGGCGCCTCGGTGCCGATGACCAGCGCCGCAAAGTTGGCCGACGCTTCCTTGAGGCCCGCCTGCAGCATCTGGACCGTATCGCCACCGATGGTGTTCAGCTTGGAATGGAAGTCAACGGCGACGACACCATCGCCGAGGTCGACCAGGCTCGCACCGGCGTTCCTCTTGAGGACTCGTTGCCGCCGTCGCGCCTCGGCGAGAATCTGCAGGTCGGGCGCGGCTGAAGGGACAGGGCCATCGCGGAAGCGATCGCGGCCAGCCGCTTGCAGTTCGGCTACGAGCGGCGGCACGGCTGTGTCTGGAACCGAAGCCAGCACATCCTTCAGACCTATGGCATCCCAGGTCTCGAATGGGCCCAGGTCCCAGCCGAACCCCCACCGCATCGCCCGGTCCACATCATCAATCGAATGCGCGATGTGAGGCGTCACCATGGCGGTGTAGACCAGCATCGGCCCGAGTGTGGCCCGCAGAAATTCGCCGACCCGATCCTGTGCGAGGAAGAGCGTCCGAATCCGCTGACCGGCATCGTCGAGGCTGCGTGCGGTTTCCAAGGCGGGCAGACGTGGTGACTGGCGAGGCCGGTAGGTGAGCGTTGACGGATCGAGCGTGAGAATCTCGGATCCACCGGAGGCGCTCTTGGCACGCTTGTAGAAGCCCTGTCCGGCCTTCTCGCCGACGAACCCACGCTCGAGCATCTGCCGGATGAGCGGCGGCACTTCGAAGACCTTGCGGATGGCCGGGTCTTCGAGGCGCTCGGAAAGATTGGCCGCGACGTGTGCCAGCACATCGACACCAGCGATGTCCATCGTGCGGAACGTGGCGCTCTTCGGCCGGCCCAGTGCCGGACCCGTCATGGCATCGATCTCTTCGATGGTGTAGTCGCCGCGCACCAGCAAACGCAACACCTGCATGACACCGAACAAGCCGACGTGGTTCGCGATGAAGTTGGGAGTGTCCTTCGCAATCACGACGCCCTTGCCAAGGCGGTGATCGGCGAACCATGCAACGCGCGCCAGTACATCGGGGTCGGTGTCAGCCGTCGGAATCAGCTCGAGCAGGTGAAGATACCGCGGTGGGTTGAAGAAATGCGTGCCCAGCCAGTGGCGGCGGAAGTCATCGCTCAGGCCTTCGGCCAGCGCGGCTATCGGAATCCCAGAAGTATTCGAAGAGACCAGCGTCCCCGGCGTTCGCGCGGCGTCGACCCGTTGAAGCAGCTCGCGCTTGACGTCGAGGCGTTCGACGACTGCTTCGATGATCCAATCCGTTGCCGCCAGGCTCGACAAGTCGTCGAGGCTGCCGGTGGAAATGAGCGCAAGGCTCTCTTTCGTGAAGAGCGGGTCGGGTTTGAGCGCCGTGGCACGTTTGAGACCTTCACGGGCGACCTCGACGGTCAGATCGAGCAGCCGGACCCGGACGCCTGCGTTTCCCAGATGGGCGGCGATCTGCGCGCCCATGGTGCCCGCTCCGAGCACGACCGCAGAGCGCACGGGCTGGCGTCTCGTCATCGCGTGCGAGCTCCGTTGAGGAACAGGTCCACGATCGGTTCGGCGTGACTCTCGAGCGAATAGCGGCGGCGGCTGAGAATCCAGTTCGTCGCCATTTCGTCGAGCGCGCCGAAGAAAGCCTTGGCTGCAGTCGTTGGATTCACGTCGCGGCGGAATTGGCCGGTCTCCTGGCCGTCGACGATGGCCGCTCGGATCTGGCTCAGATACTCGCTGAACAGCGACGTCGAGAATCGCTCCATGAACTTGACCGACTGCCGCAGCTCGACCTGGAAGACGATCGCGAGATTGCGGTCGCGGCCCAACCGTCCGAGGTGGACACGGGCGAAGCGCCGGAGCCGCTCGGGTGGATCTGTC
>JBKPSC010000227.1:0-21817 GCA_046734915.1 Acidobacteriota bacterium
GAATTGGAGGAAGGCCTGGAAGTAATGCGACCAGCCGTGAGCGACCGTGGAAGAGGCGACGGCGTACTCGAGAATCAGGTCCCAGCCGATGATCCACGCCAACAGCTCACCGAGGGTCGCATAGGCGTAGGTGTACGCCGAGCCAGCGACGGGCACCATCGACGCGAATTCCGCGTAGCAGAGGGCGGCGAAGACGCAGGTCAGCCCGGCAAAGACGAACGAGAGCATCAGAGCGGGCCCCGTGCGATCGTGGGCGGCGACCCCGGTCAGCACGAAGATTCCGGTCCCGATGATGGCTCCCACACCAAGACTGGAGAGTTGAACGGGGCCGAGAATCCGACGTAACTGACTCTCGCTCTTCAGCTCCTCGTGGAGCATCGACAGCGGCTTTTTCAGGAACAACTGATTCGGCACGAATACCTCCGGGCGCTGGCTCTTGAGACTACACCAGGGGCTCGCTGGTCTTCTGGCTTTCTTTGCCCTGGCGCAAGGATACGGCCGTTGCCCGGATTGGCGCGCGACAAAGGAAGTCGGCCGGAACTTGCATGATTCCGGCCGACAATCGCGACTTCAGTAAGCTGGGGACTCGGATCCGCCGGTCTGCACGTAGGCTTCCTCGCCGTGCTGACTCACGTCCATGCCGACGCTTTCGTCCTCGTGGCCGACGCGCAGGGGCGTGACGGCGCCCACGACTTTGAGCAGGATGAAGCTGATGACCCCGCTGTAGACGATCGCCGCGACGACGGCGGTAAACTGAATGCCGAGCTGCGCCGGATTGCCGAACAGCAAACCATCGGCGACGCCGTTCAGGCTCTTCTGCGCGAAGACGCCGGTGAGGAGGGCGCCCATAGTGCCGCCTATGCCGTGCGCAGCCACTACATCGAGCGAGTCGTCGAGCGTCGTGCGGGCTCGCCACAGGAGACCGAAATAGCTCGGGAACGCCGAGAGCGCGCCGAGCGCGATGGCGCTCATCGGCCCGATGAAGCCCGCCGCCGGCGTGATCGCGACGAGACCGACAACGATGCCGGTCGCGGCGCCGACCGCGGTCGGTTTGCCGGTGCGCGCCATATCGAGCAGGGTCCAGACGAGCAGCGTCCCCATCGGGGCCAGAAACGTCGTCGTGAACGCGAGCGCGGCCGAGGGGCTGGCGGCCAGGGCGCTGCCGGCATTGAATCCAAACCAACCAAACCACAGCAGGCCGGCGCCGAGCAGCGTGAACGGGACGTTGTGCGGCAGGAGCGGCGACTTCTTGTAGTCACGCCGCGAACCGACGGCCATAGCGGTAACGAGCGCCGCGACGCCGGCGTTCACGTGCACCACCGTGCCACCGGCAAAGTCGAGCGCGCCCATCTTGGCCAGCCAACCGCCGCCCCACACCCAGTGCGCGATAGGCGCGTAGACGAAAAGCGACCAGAGGGCGATGAAGATGAAGTACGCGCTGAAGCGCATCCGCTCGACGATCGCCCCGGAAATCAGCGCCGCGGTGATGATCGCGAAGGTGCCCTGATAGCACATGAACAGCAGATGCGGAATCGAGCCTTGCGCCTCGAGACCCACGCCGCGCAGGCCGAGCCGCGAGAGGTCGCCAATCCAATCCGATCCGGCGGCGAACGCCAGCGAGTAGCCGATGACGGCCCACAGGACGCCGACGAAGGCGAACGCGATGAAACTCATCATCATCGTGTTGAGCGCGTTCTTCGACCGGACGAGCCCGCCGTAGAAGAAGGCCAGGGCTGGTGTCATCAACAGGACCAGCGCCGTCGCCACGAGCATCCATGCGGTATCCGCAGCGTTCATGCACACACCTCGATTGTTGAGGTCCCGACGCCACAGCCGGGACTGCGCCGATGTCCACGCGCGCGGATTCCGCGCGCGCACTCCCGAACATCCTGTCGCAAGCCTTGCGCCACGGCCGAGGTGCCGTGGACCCGTGCTAAATGCCTGAACCGGAAGCACATCGTAGCGAGATGTGGTTGCCAAAGCGAGAACAATTGTGTCGATCGCGGAGGCTAAATCCGACAAACATGTCATATCCGTCGTTGACTGCTCGCTACTCGGCGGACGTCAATCTCCCTGTGCGCGCGCCCAGCGGCCATGACCGTCCGCTGCGCCGCCGGCCATTCTAGTAGGGCGGTATCGGCAAAGCTACAAAAGCGGCCGGTAACGACACAGGCGCAACATTTTTGTCGCCAGCTGCCGCGCGCCAGTCGACAGCCCACCGTCAGTTGCGGCCCGCCATTCGCAGCGCAAAGAAGGAATTCCCCGCGTGTGTCGACTGCGGCATCGCGTGGCGTTTCTCTTGCACAAGGCTGAGGTCGGTGCCGCGGTGCACCGATGGACTCCTCACGGTGGGGATCGACGGTTTCTCGAGCAGACCGCCACACGCGACGGCGTACGACCAGCCACGCGACGCGGACTCAGACGGAGGTGACGCGTGCGAGTGACGACGATGACGATGACGGCGACTGTGAAATGGTTGATGCCGGCGCTTCTGACCGGCTTAGTGCTGCTGGCCTGCGCTGGTCCGGCGGCGGCGCAGTCGACGATTTTCAACATTCCTTCCACAGACACCGTCGCACCGAAGAAGGTCTATTTCGAGTTCGACTATCTGTTGCAGTTGCCGAAGCCGGATGAGAATCAATGGCAGACCTTCGCGCCGCGCGGGGTGGTCGGCGTAGTACCGAATCTTGAAGTCGGGATCAACGTCGCGGTGACGCACTACGCCGATGACGGCGGCACCACGACCTACACCTCACCGAACGCCAAATACAAGTTCTGGGCAGACGACGACAAAGGACTGGCGGCCTCCGCGGGGTTCGTCTTTTACACTGGCAACAACGACGCGGACGACTTTGGTCTCATCTACGGCAACTTCAGCAAGAAAATCAGCCAGGGGTCACGGTTCACCTTCGGCGGGTACGGCGCTCCGTCCATCGATGCCGATGACAAGGGCGGCGTCATGCTCGGTGCCGAGGTGCCGGTCGCTGGCAGACTTAGCATCGTTGCGGATTGGTTCAGCGGCAAGAACTTCTTCGGCTACTTCACGCCCGGCATCTCCGTGGCCTTGCCGCACAGCGCGCTCCTCAATATTGGCTACAGCCTCGGGAACGACAGCGGGACGTCGGACAACCGCAATCGTGCGCTGTTCGTCTACTACGGCATCGTCTTGAACTAGGGCCCGCCGCGCGGGCCTGGCCCAGGCCCGTGCGGGTATACTCACGCGATGAACGACGAACCCGCTTTCGGGACATCGTGTGCGCTGTTGCCTGGACTGCTCGCCGGACTCGCGCTGGCGCTCTGGGGCGTTGCGCCGGCGGCAGCACAGACAGCGAGTTCAGGAACGAACAGCGGGGCCATTCATTTCACTGGTAGCCTGGATGCCGCGTCGCTCTATGTTTTCCGCGGCATCGTTCAAGAGCTGGATCCGGAATTCACGGCGTTCCCGGCCGGCGACCTGGGAATTTCGCTGGGACGGGCGACGACGGTCAACTTCGGCACCTGGCACAGTCTGCAGACTGGATCATCGGGCTCGGACGGCCCCTCGGGCAAGATTCACTACGAGGAGGATTTCTACGCGACGCTCGCCTTTGCCCCGGCGGCGGGCTTCACTACCGGCGTGACGTTCACGGCCTACACCAGTCCGAACAACATGTTCAACACCGTGAAGGAGATCAGCTTCAAGGTGGCGAAGAGCGGCTACGTGAATCCATACGGCCTGGTGGCGTTCGAGCTGAGCGGCGCTGCCGATGGCGACGACGATGGCACCGGCACGTATCTCGAACTGGGTGTCGCGCCAGCCATTCCGCTCGGTCCGAGAGGTTTCACGATCACCGCTCCGGTGAAGGTTGGCCTGAGCCTCAGCAAGTACTACCAACTGTCCGGTGAGGACAATACGTTCGGCTATGTCGACGTAGGCGGGCTCGTCACCATGCCGTTGAGTACGATCGCCCCACGCTTCGGTTCGTGGAACGTGCACGGCGGCATCGAGTTCTACACGTTCGGCGATACGACCAAGTCCATCAACGACGGTGGTTCGAACAAGGTGGTCGGCAGCGTCGGCCTCGGCGTGTCGTACTAGCGCGCTCTGTCCACACTCGTGACCGCGAGGCGGCCTCTCCGGGCCGCGACGTCGATGACGTCGCGGCTTTTTTCTTGGCGCCTCGAGCCGTCCCCCGAGCGAAACGGCGGGATCGTACATCAATGTAGCTAGCGGGAACGCAGGCCACACGATTGTAGGCGTCGAAATTTATCAGCAATCGGAAAGCGCACCGCCTTTTCAACGAGTTGGCGCGCGCGAGCACCGGCCCGCTCTGGTGCCGCTTTTGCTCATCCGTTCGCGATGTGCCGGTCGCCCTGGAGGGAATCGTGCGCCGACTGCAGATGAAATCGACGCCCACCAGGAACTGGCGGGGTTCACGGCTGGCCCGCCGTCAGCTGCGCTGATGCGGCGAACGTCCATCGTGGCTGTCGGCGAGGCGGCGCGGCAGACGCTGTTCGGAACTCTGGTTTCCGACTACCATACGAGGCTCGGCTGGGGCCGGCCCGGATTACTACCGGTCGATGCCTTGCAATTATCTATGTCGGATACCCAAATGTCGGCGGCAGCCGTGCCTTCCGATCCGCGCGCCCTGCGTGCGGCACGGTTGGCGTCTGCCCGAAGCGAGCTCGCTGAAGCGGCCGGGCGGGGTGAAGGCGGGCGTCAGGCGATGCGTCAGTACTCGCATCGCATGGATGCGCTCATCCAGCAGCTGTTCGCCGACGCCGGCGTCGTCGCTCAGCCAGTCGCCGTCTTCGCTTTGGGCGGCTATGGACGTCGGGAGCTGTGTCTCTACTCGGACATCGACAT
Organism: Acidobacteriota bacterium; assembly: GCA_046734915.1. Lineage (GTDB taxonomy): Bacteria > Acidobacteriota > Vicinamibacteria > Vicinamibacterales > CAVVIG01 > VFZL01. The sequence continues at coordinate 4,847 of JBKPSC010000227.1, forward strand.
TTTGATTCTGTTCTCGAGGGCAATCGACGCAGCCGCTGAGCGGTTCCTGCATGGGTTTCTCAATCCTTTGTGGGATCTCGGCCTGACGGTCGGCCACCACGTCCGCGAAGTGCAGGACGGCGAGGGGCTGGAGTCTGATAATCCGGAGTTCCTGCTGGCGCTGACCGACGCCCGACCGGTGGTCGGCGACGCGACGCTGCTCGACGCGTTTTTCGCGCAGGCCGATACCGCGCGCACGGCGACGCGAACGCTGGACGCCCTGAAGACACTCATCGCCGAGCGTCATGCCCGCTACAACGACACGCTGTATCAGCTCGAGCCGGACGTGAAGGAGTCGCCGGGTGGCCTGCGCGATCTGTTCGGCGCGCAAACGATCGCGCTTCTGACCGACCCAGCGCTTCTGACGCAAGGCGGCTCCGGTGCGCGAGCGCTTGCCGACGCCGAAGAGTTCCTGCTCCGTGTCCGGTCGGTGCTCCATCTCGACGCCAAACGGCCGCATGACCTGCTGCGCCACGAAGCGCAGGAACATGTCGCCGAATGTCTCGGCTACCAGGGCGCGAGCGCGCGACAGCAGGTCGAGCGTTTCATGGGCGACTACTTCCGGCACGCCCGGGTGATCGATCGGTCGCTGCAGTGGGCGCTGCGAGCCGCGCCAGCGCCGGTCGGCCCCAACCTCGTGCGGGCGACCGATGGCATCCGTTTCGTCGACAGTCGACAGGCCGCGGACCATCCGGAGACGTGGCTGGCGCTCTTCCAGGCGGCAATCGACGGCGGCTGCAGCGTGTCGGACGAGGCCCTCGCCGTCATCGAGCAGAACGCCGGTCGCTACTCACATGACGCGTTCATGCCCACGGCCGACCATCGCCTCGCGCTGTTGAGGTTCCTGCAGCCGCGACCAGGCTTGTACGAGCGGTTGTCGGAGATGCACGACGCCCGGCTGCTCGGCCAGATGCTGCCCGAATTCAAGGCCATCGACTGCCGAGTGGTCCGCGACTTCTATCACAAGTACACCGTTGACGAGCACACGCTCCTGACCGTGCGCAACATCGAGCGCCTGCTCGAAGCGAGCCCGGACCGGCAGCGGTTTCAGCGCCTGTTGAACGAAGTCGGCCGTCCCGAGCTGCTCGTTCTGTCGCTGCTCTATCATGACGTCGGCAAAGGACGTGAAAGCGACGACCACGCCGCCGAGAGCGATCGGATGACGGCAAAGATGTGCGATCGGCTGCGCCTCGACGATGAGTCGCGTGCGATCGTCCGCTTCCTGGTCGGTGAGCACTTGAAGATGTCGGTGGTCGCGTTCCGCCGCGACACGGAGGATCCGGAAATCGTCCGTCAGTTCGCGGCGCTCGTCGGGACCGAGGAACGCCTGAAGATGCTCTGTCTGCTCACGCTCGCCGACGTCGAGGCGGTCAGCCGCGAAACCTTGACGCCGTGGAAGGAGGAGCTGCTCTGGCGACTGTACGTCGACACCTACAACCACTTGACGGTGGCCTACGCAGACGAGGTGATCGACAGCACGCAGGCGTCGCAGGCGGAAGTCGTCGCCGGCCGGCCCGAAGACACAACCGCCGCCGAGGTCGAGGCCTTCCTTCGGGGTCTGCCGCGGCGATACCTGCAGCTCTTCACGCACCAAGCGATCTACGCCCATGTCCGGGCGTCCCGGCACCTCGAGCCCGGTTCGATTCGCACGTGGCTGGAGCCGAAGGATTCGGAATGGGAGCTGACGGTCATCACTCACGACCAGCCGTTCCTGTTTTCCAATTTCTCCGGGGTGCTGTCGCTGTACGGCATGGACATTCTGCGCGGCTACGCGTTCACCAAACCGGATGGCCTCATCGTCGATTCGTTCCGTTTCAGCGACCTCGAACGCTTTCTGGAGTTGAACCAGGGCGGAGAAGCGCAGATCATTAAGAAGCTCGAGGAGGTCGTGGTCGGCGCCGTCGACGTCGCCGCCCGCCTCAAGGGTCGCGAGGAAGGGGCACTGACACGCCGCCTGCCAGGTTTCGCGCCCGTCATCCACACTGACAACGACTCGTCCCCGCGCTACACGATCTTCGAGATTGTGGCGGAGAACGCGCTCGGCCTCTTGTACCGCGTGAGCCGCGCGATGTCGGAGTCGGGCTGTGACGTCGATCTGGTGCTCATCTCGACGGAAGGGCACCGCGCGATCGACGTGTTCCACTTGACCCGGGACGGCAACAAATTGTCGGCGACGCAGGTGGCGGATGTGACCGCCCGCCTGCAACGCGTTCTGGAGGGACGCTCATGAAGCTCATCAAGTCAGTTGTGCGGCCGAACAAGGTGGACGAGGTGAAGAGCGCGCTGGAGAAGCTTCACATCTCCGGCATGACCGTCACCGAGGTCCGCGGCCATGGCAAGCAGAAGGGTCACACCGCGATCTACCGCGGCCAGGAATACAACGTCAGCCTGCTGCCCAAGATGGAGGTCGAGGTCGTGGTGCCGGACTCAATCGCCGACGATGCCATCAAGGCCATCATCGAGGCGGCACGGACGGGTGAGATCGGCGACGGGCGCGTGTTCGTGATTCCGGTCGGCGCGAGCTACCGCATCCGGACGGGCGAAAAGGAAGTCTAGCGTCGGCGCGGGCCCGGCGCTCAGGGCTGGGGTGGAGGAGGCAGGTCTTTGACGATGAACAGCTTCTCGCCGGGCTTCATCAACCCCAGATCGCGCCGCGCTGCTTCTTCGAGCGCGTCGCGATCTTCGCGCAGCCGCCGCGTCTGCTCCGCCATCTGGGCGTTGTCATCCTTCAGCCGCTGCACTTGCTCGTTGAGGCGATCGAGGTCTTTGCGCGCGCGCATCAGCGCGACGAGACCTTGGTCTCCGACGAGCGCGTCGATGAACATGATCGCCGCGAACGAAAGAATCGCCAGGTGGACGAGCCGTCTCGTTCGCTCCCGCCGCTGCGGCGATGGCGGCCGCTGCGCTCCCGTCGTGGTCCTTTCGATCTGAGACACGCGCGCAACACAGTACAGCAAGTTTTCCCTCCGTACAAGCCCCAAAACCTTGTATGGTCGGCGCTGCGCGCGCGGCACATCTTGTCGTCCGGTCTCAATTGCTGTGGCTGATGTCGTCATCGTCCTCACGACCGTGCCTGTCGGCGACCTCGGCGAGACCGTGGCTCGTGCGCTCGTCGAAGATCACCTTGCCGCCTGCGTCAACCTCTACGCGCCGATGACGTCGGTCTATCGATGGGACGGCCGGGTGACCAGTGACCTCGAGCGTCAACTTGTCGTCAAGACCACCGCCGATCGGATCGAGGCGATTCGCGTTCGACTGGCGCAACTCCATCCTTACGAGCTACCCGAATTCCTCGTTTGTCCGGTGATGAATGGCAGCGACCAGTACCTCGCCTGGGTGCGATCGGAGACCGCCGGGGCAGCCGATGCCTGACACGTGAGACAATCAACTTCGTCTCATGGACACGCTCATCGATCTGTTTCTGCATCTGGACCAGCATCTCGCGGCGGTCACTGCCACTTACGGTCCCTGGATTTACGGGATGCTCTTCGTCATCGTTTTTGCCGAGACCGGCCTGGTGGTGACGCCAATCCTGCCTGGTGATTCCCTGTTGTTTGCGGCTGGGGCGCTGGCCGCGACTGGCGCGCTGAACCCAGTGGTGGTCGTGGTCGTGCTGCTGGTCGCGGCGATCGCCGGCGACGCCGTCAACTACGCGGTGGGCCGGGCGATTGGGCCGCGGATCTTCACCGCGCAGGACGCAACGAGCCTCCTGCACCGGCTGCTGAACCGCGACCATCTGACCAAGGCCCATGCCTTCTTCGAAAGGTACGGCGGCAAGGCCGTGGTGCTCGGACGATTCGTGCCCATCGTCCGCACCTTCGTCCCGTTCGTGGCCGGCGCAGGCGCGATGACCTACGCGACGTTTGCCCTCTACAACGTCGTCGGTGGCATCGCGTGGGTAGGCATCTGCGTGGGGGCGGGTTACGCGTTTGGCAACGTGCCGGTGGTCAAGGAGAACTTCTCGCTGGTCGCCCTCGGCATCATCTTCGTGTCGCTGCTGCCGGCGGTGTTCGAGTTCCTCAAGTCTCGTCGCGGAGACGTGGCGGGCACGGCCTGATGGCGGCGCGGCGTGGCTCAGAGCCGCGCCAACGCCTGTCCGAGGTCCTCCTTCAGATCCTCGATGTCCTCGAGACCGGCTGAAATGCGAACCAGCCCGTCGGTGAGCCCCAGCGCGGCCCGGTCGGCGGCTGGGACCGACGCATGAGTCATCGAGGCGGGGTGAGAGATGAGCGTTTCGACGCCGCCCAGGCTCTCCGCCAACGACATCAGGCGGACGTTGTTCAGGACGGTGCGCGCGCCTTCGAGCGAACCGGTCTCGAATGCCAGCATGCCGCCGAAACCCTTCATCTGAGACTTGGCGAGCCCGTGCTGTGGATGGGTAGGCAGGCCAGGGTAATACACAGCCTTGACCTTCGGATGAGCGGCCAGGAACTCGGCGAGCGCGAGCCCATTGACGCTGTGCTGCGCCATCCGCAGCGCCAGAGTCTTCGTGCCGCGCAGCACGAGCCAGGAGTCGAAGGGCGAGAGGATGGCGCCTTCGGCGTTCTGCACGAAGCGCAGCCACTCCTCGTCCTCGGCCTTCGACGCGACGACAACGCCGCCGACGCTGTCGCTGTGGCCGTTGAGGTATTTCGTGGTGCTATGGACCACCAGGTCAGCGCCAAGCTTGAGCGGCTGCTGGAGACACGGGCTGGCGAAGGTGTTGTCGACGACCAGGCGCGCGCCGTGACGATGAGCGAGGTCGGCAACGGCGGCCAGATCGGTCAACCGCATCAGTGGATTGCTCGGCGTCTCGGCAAACAACAGCCGCGTTGCTGGTGTGAAGGCGCGCTCGAGCGCGTCGAGGTCGGCCATGTCGAGATAGGTGAACGTCAGTTGATAACGTCGCAGGACTTTGTCGAACAGCCTGAACGTGCCGCCGTAGACGTTGTCGGAAACGATCACGTGATCGCCAGACTCGAGTATGGTCGCCACCGCGCCAATCGCCGCCATGCCTGACGCGAACGCCAGCGCGGCACGGCCAGCCTCGAGCGCCGCGATGTTGTTCTCGAGGGCGAGGCGAGTCGGGTTCTGCGTGCGGGCGTACTCGAAGCCCTTGTGTCGGCCGAGCGCCTCCTGCACATAGGTCGAGGTCTGATAGATCGGCGTGGTGATCGCACCTGTCGAGGGATCGGGTTCCTGTCCCGCGTGCAGGCAGATCGTGGCGAATCGCGCGTTCGCGTTGAGCTTCACAATCCGATAATATCGCGAAGTTCACAGCCATGGCCGGTCCCCGACGGCAGCTCGCTGCGCCTGCACCGGAAGATCGTTCGATTGCGTCTCTCAGACCGGACGGCGGCTTCGCCGGCGCACTCGTCGCCACGGCAGGTGGCCGCGCCATTCTCGCCGGCACGGCCGTCAAGCTGATCGTTCTCGTGCTCGCGCGGCTCGTCGGTCAGTCGCGCCCGCTGAACGTCATCGACACCGTTGCGTCGCTGGCGGTGGCGGCCGGCGGCGCGTACTTCTTGATTCGCGCGCTCGCGGCCGCGAGGCGGCGCCTGCTCTGGCGCGTCAGGCGAAAGCTGATCATCTCCTACATCTTCATCGGCTTCATTCCGGCACTGCTCATCGTCGCGTTCTTCCTGCTCGGCGGGTTCATGCTCTTCTCGAACTTCAGCTCGTATCTCGTGCAGACGCGCCTGCGTGAGCTGAGCGAGCGGGCGCTGGCCGTTGCCGACGCGACGGCGTTGGAGATCAGGCTGGCCGACGGCCGCGACGTCAATGGCATCCTCGATCGGCGGCAGCGCATGCTCGCGCGGGACATTCCCAGCGCGTCGCTCGCCGTGGTGCCGGTGGCGGCTCCGTGCGCCGACGTCGATGCGCGCCGAAGCACGCGCGCCGCCGCGGCGTTGCGGCCGCAGACCGCCGGACCGTGGAGTCACGTGGATCCGCCGGCCGAAGTGCCGGAGTGGATCGGCTGCGACGGTTTCGCCGGCCTTGTTGCCTACCGAGTACCACCGGCAGAAGCGGATCGAGCTCCGTCCGGCGAGGATGTCGACATCCTCATCCGCGCGGTAGCGCTGCCGCAATCGGTGGATCAGGGCCTTGCCGTCTTCGTCGACATGCCTGTCGATCGGGAGTTCAAGGACCGCCTGCGCGCCGACACGTCGGTCGAGCTCACCAGCGCACAGTTGAAAGGCGACAACGCCCACGTTTTGCCCGGGCGCCCCGCGGCGCGCGACACCGCGCCGTCGGCGCCATCCGCCACGCGCTTGCCGCAGCCGGCCGTCAGCTTCCTGGAGTATCGCGACTGGTCGACCGGGGCCGCCGGTACGCTGCAGGCGTCGATGCAATTGAGCGTTGGTGAGATCTACACGCGTATCTCGGACGCCCGCGGTTCCGTCGACGGCCGGAGCCTCGGCGAGGCATGGGTCATCCTGCTGCTGCTGGTTGGCGGGCTCTTCCTTCTGATTCAGGTCATCGCGGTGGTGATGGGGCTGGCCCTGGCGCGGTCGATTACCGGCTCGGTTCACGAGCTGTTCACCGGCACCGTCAAGGTGCAGCACGGCGACTTCACGCACCGCATCGGGGTCACGGCTCGCGATCAGCTCGGCGCCCTGGCGGAATCGTTCAATTCCATGACCGGCAGCATCGAGAACCTCCTGCTGGAGGCAGCCGAGAAGAAGCGCCTCGAGGAAGAGCTGCGCATCGCTCACGAAATCCAGATGTCGCTGCTGCCGCAGGCGCCGGCGAGCATCGAGGGCCTGTCGATTACGGCGCTCTGCGTGCCGGCGCGGGAGGTTGGCGGCGACTACTACGACTTTCTATCGCTCGACGATCACCGGCTCGGTCTGCTGATTGCGGACGTGGCGGGCAAGGGCACATCGGCGGCGCTATACATGGCGGAGCTGAAGGGGCTGATGCTCTCGCTAAGCCGGACGTACCGCTCGCCGCGCGAGCTGCTGGTGATGGCCAATCGGCTCATCGCGGAGCATCTCTCGGCCCGCAGCTTCATCACCATGACCTACGCGGTCCTCGACCTGCACGCGAAGACCATCACCTACGCCCGCGCCGGCCACACCCCGCTGCTGTACCTGCCGGGCGGTTGCGGCGACGACACCCGCCGCATCCAGGTGCTCGCGCCCGATGGGCTCGTGCTCGGCCTCAAGATCGACGATGGTCAGCTGTTCGAGCGGCTGCTGGAAGAGCAGACGCTGCCGCTGCGGCCAGGCGACGTCTACATGCTCTTCACCGACGGCATTACCGAAGCGATGAACATCCACGATGATTGCTTTGGCGAGCAGCGGCTTGGCCAACTCATCGAGGATCACGCTCACTTGCCGTGCGACGAGCTCCGCGAGCGCATGCTGCGCGACGTGGCGGCCTTCGTCGGCGACGCGCCCCAGCACGACGACATGACGATGATCCTGCTGAAGGTGGACGATCTCCCGCGGCCAGCCCGGGCTGGAGTGCGAGACGACGCCGACATGACCCTTACGCCGGTGACGGGTTCGTGAGCGATCTGATCGTCATCTTCACGACCCGTTCCGAGATCGAAGCCAACATCGTGCGAGGACTGCTCGAAGCACACGGTGTGCGCTCGCACGTGTCGACGACGGTCACCCATTCGTTGTTTCCCGTCACCGTCAACGAGCTCGGCGAGGTTCGCATCGCGGTCACGGCCGGGGAAGCGGACGAAGCGCGCCAGATCATCGAGAGCCACCGTCAGGCGCCCGGCGGCCAGCTGGTCCGGCTGCGTGACGAGTTCGACGCGCTGCAGCGGGCTATCGAATACCGCTTCCGCGATCGTGGCCTGCTCGAGCACGCGATGACGCACACGTCACGGGCGAACGAAGACGTGAGCGGTGGCGTCGCCGACAACGAACTGCTGGAGTTTCTCGGTGACGCGGTGCTCGGATTCCTCATCGCCGACCTGCTCTTCCACCAGTTTCCGTCGTTCGACGAGGGGCAGCTGTCCAAGGCCAAAGCCAGCCTCGTGTCGACTGCGACGCTCGCCCGTCAGGCCGAACGGCTGGCGCTCGGCGACCAGCTGCTGCTCGGGCGCGGCGAGGAGAAGACCGGCGGTCGCCGCAAGCAGGCGCTGCTCGCCGACGCCTATGAATCGCTGATCGCCGCGGTGTACCTCGACGGCGGCATCGAACAGGCGCGCGCGTTCATCGCCCGGGAGTTCGCGCCGCTGCTCGACGGCGTGCGCGCGCACGGCGTCGCCGGCCACGACTACAAGTCCGCGCTGCAGGAACACCTGCAGTCGCACGACCGTCCGCTCCCGGACTACCGGCTGACCGGCACGACCGGCCCGGATCACCGCAAGCAGTTCCTCGTGGAGCTCGTGGTCGAAGGACAGGCGGTGGCGCAAGCCAGCGGCGCAAGCAAGAAGGAAGCGGAGCAGGAAGCGGCCCGCCTCGCTCTCGACAGGCTGAGCAAGGACGGGACCGGGGGCTAGGAGCCCGGAGCTGGGGACTCCGGGGTTTGCGCGGAACCGCACGACGCGCGGTTGCGCAACGGAGCAATCGAGTACCGAGCGCTCGCGACTGCGCAACCGAGCGACTGCGTGAATCAGTCGATCTCGATGATGCCCCAGGGCTTCTTCTCGTCGTCGGCGGTGCCGGCGGTGACCATGGCCAAGGCCGGCTCGCCCTGCGGCAGCCGCGGCAGCGCGTAGCGGTGAACTTCGCGCGCGATGTCGTCATCGCTCGGAACGGTCGCGCGGCAATGGAGGCGAACCCAGACGCGCAGCAGCGGATCGGTGAAGCTGTATCGCTTCTGGCGGGACGAGACGAGGTCGACGTCCTCGAGCCACGACAAGTAGTCCTTGGTCGAGCCCGGCGTGCGCTGCAGGCGCTGCGAGATTTCGGTCAGCGTCAAGCCTTCTTCGTCGGCGAGAATTTCCAGAATCGCCTTCAGGGCGCCGTAGCCGCGGGCACGGTGGAGCCTCAGCTCGTAGCAGAACTCGCACAGCATCGACAGGCGGCCGCCGGCGGCGAGCTGAGAGACCAGGGCGCTGATCGCGTCGCCGCCCCCGTGCTCACGCATCGCGTCGAGCTCGTCGGTTAGCGCCTTGATGTACGCTGGCCGCCCGTCGCCCAGCGCCTGCACCGTGCGGGCGGTGAAGTCGGCGTCGTGCGCATCGCCCGGCGCCTGGCCCGGCCCGAGGATGTCGAAGGTGTCTTCCGCAGACAGCGGCGGCACGTGGATGACTTCGAAGCGGCTCGAACGGTCGCGCAGCAGTCGAAGCGCGCGGGCCACGTAACGGCTGCTCAGGACGAAGCGGTTCGGACTGGCGGTGAGGCCGTCGAGGGCATCGTGCAGCACGCGGCGCAGTCCGGGAAAGCTTTCGAAGGTGCGTAGCTCGAGGAACTCGTCGAGCAGGAACGTCGCCGGCTCGCCGTTCGGCGTCCGCGCGTGGCCGAAAAAGGCCAGCGTGGCGTCGAATGCGGCCCGCGCTCCGGGCGCCGGCGCCTCGAGGCCGGGGAACGGCGAGGCGATCCCGACCGCCTGATGGAACCGCTCCGGCGTCGTGGCGGTGCGCTCGACATCGATGAACTGGGCCGACGTGCGGCCGATGCGCTCGTGCAGCTGCCTCAGGACCGTCGTTCGCCCGCTGCCGCAGCCACCGAGGAGGACCGGAATGCGCGAGGGCGAGGCGTCGAGGGCGGCGAGCAACCGCCGCGTGACAGTGGCACGAGGAGTCATCATGCGTGCCTCCACGTCGGGACGATGGTCACGAGAAAATCCTTCAGCCGTTCCGCGCGTCGAGCCTGACGCTGCACGGCGGGTGGCGCGAGCATGAGACGGTGTGTGGTGACCATCGGCGGCGCTGCTGTGGAATGCGATCGCTCCATCACGTCGAGGCAATCGCAGTGAAGTGTAGAAATTAAAAAGCGCGGTGCGCGTTGTCAATCGAAAAGAAGATCACGTTTTCTCTTGACTCATGAGCCGCCGGCGGGATCGCGCATGCGAGACGCCAACGACACGACTGTCGCACGCGTCGGCCGCCGGGACTCGGATACAATCGGGCGGTTGAGGTCTCGATCAATCGACCGACAGTCAGCAGACGGATGGCGCGACACATGAATCTTGCAGTGCTGGGGGCCCAGTGGGGCGACGAGGGGAAGGGGAAAATCGTCGACCTCCTGACGCCGAACTTCGACATCGTCGCGCGGTATCAAGGCGGCCACAACGCGGGACATACGGTGTACGTGAACGGCCGCAAGTTCGTCCTGCGGCTGATCCCGTCCGGCATACTCCATCCAGGCGTGGTCTGCGTCATCGGTAACGGCGTCGTTGTCGACCCGACGGCGCTCTTCGGGGAGATCGACGAGCTGACTGCGGCCGGCATCGACGTGACCGGCCGGCTGGTCGTCAGCGATAAGGCCCACCTCATCTTGCCGTATCACCGCGATCTCGACCTGCTTTCCGAGGCGCGGCGCGGCGAACGCAAGATTGGGACGACGTCACGGGGCATCGGGCCGGCCTACGAGGACAAGATCGCTCGCCGCGGCGTCCGTGTCGGCGATCTGGCCGATCCGGCTGGCCTCGAGAAGAACATCCGCGACAACGTCACGGCGCGCAACCGGCTGGTTCACGACTCCGTGATGGAGGTGGAGCCGGTCCTGGCGACGCTGCTTCAACAGGCCAAGCGGCTGCTGCCACTCGTACGGGACGTCTCGCTGATGCTGAACGAGTCCATGCGCGACGGGCGCCGCGTCATGTTCGAGGGCGCGCAAGGCACCTTGCTGGACATCGATCACGGCACCTATCCCTACGTCACGTCGTCGAACGCGACTATCGGCGGCGTCTGCACCGGGCTTGGCGTCGGCCCACGCGCGATCGGTGGCGTCATGGGCGTCGTGAAGGCGTACACGACGCGGGTCGGCGAGGGTCCGCTGCCGACCGAGCTGTCAGGCGAAATGGGGCAGCGCCTGCGCGACAGCGGCAACGAGTACGGCGCCGTCACCGGCCGCCCGCGCCGCTGCGGCTGGTACGATGCTGTGGCCGCCCGCTACGGCGCGCGCATCAACGGCCTCGACGTCCTGGCGCTCACCAAGCTAGACGTGCTCGACGGACTCGAGCAGATTGACATCTGCACGGCGTATCGCAGTGGATCGCGGACGCTGACCGAGCTCCCGTCTGATGTGGCGCAGTTGGCGGCGTGCGAGCCGGTGTATGAGTCGGTGCCGGGATGGACGACGCCGACGAAGGGGGTTCGTCGATACGAGGACTTACCAGCGGCGGCAAAGCGCTACGTCGAGCGCCTCGAAGCCGTCTCGGGCGTTCCCGCCGCGATCATCTCGACCGGATCGGAGAGACAGAACACCATCATCAGGCCTGATGTCGTCGGTCAAAAACTCGGCGACAAGCTCAGTATTTAGGATTGAAGATTGAAGATTGGAAATGCTGATGGGGAGCAGACTCTGTGCGACCAGGGTTAGAGCACTTCAATCTTTCAATTCAATCTTCAACCTTAAATCTTCAATATCCGTCACGCCTGCTTGTGTCTGGCCAGATACGCGTTCACCGCGGACTTATCGGCGTCGATGAACTCGATGCCGGCGCGGTAGCGTGGATTGGTATTGCGGGGGATCTCGAACGAAGCCCAGGCCACGCTGGCGTTGAACCGCACCGAGCTGTGCTCGTCGGAGAGCGCCATGCGAACGCGCTGATTCGGCTTGAGCACGGTCGGCGACAGAACCTGCGCGCCGATCGTGGACAGATCCACGAGCAGCGCGAGATTGCCGTCCACCAGCACTTCGACCTGTCCGGCCACCTTGAACCGCGGCGCGCGACGGGTGCCACGCTGATCGAGAGGTGCCGCCGGCGCCGCCGGCGCGGCGTCGGCGGGCTTGCCCTTCGAGACTTTGACCGGTTCGGCATCTGGCGAGACGATGCGGATCTCGCAGGCGGTCAGCGTCGGGTCGGCCTTGATGCGGTTGATGAGCGCGCCGCCGCGGGGTGTCGCGGCGAACTCTTTCTCGATGGCGACGACCGTCGGCTTTCGTTCGGTGATGGCCTCGAGCGCGCGCAGCGCATCCACGTCGGTGAACGCCAGCACCTCGTCGGTGGCGTCACCGCCGGTTCGATCCTTGAGTCGAGGCAGTAGCTCTCCCGACCCGATGAGCACGGTGCAAGTAACAGTCACGAGATCTCTATCGGAAGCCAATGAGGAGGTCGGAGCGGAAGCGTGCCCCGCGCGACGTCAGAAGATACGCGCCTCTTGCAGCGGCCACCAGCGAATCTTGACCTTGCCGACGATGTATTTCTTCGGCACCTGGCCCCAGTGGCGGCTGTCGGAGCTGTTGTTGCGATGATCCCCCATGACGAAGTAATAACCCTGCTGCACCGTGATGGGTCCCCAATCGTCGTGACTTCGGAATTCTTCAGGCACGTAGTCGTCGTGCAACGCCACGTCGTTGACGTACACGTGGCCGTCGACGATTCGCACGACGTCGTTCTCCCGGGCGATGACTCGCTTGACGAACATCTTCTCCGGGTTGATCGGGTAGTAGAGCATGACGATGTCGCCGGGCCGGGGCTCGCCAATCTCGTACACGAGCTTGTTCACGATGAGGCGGTCGTGATCCTCGAGCGTCGGCGCCATGCTCCGTCCGTCGACTCTGGCCACCTGGAAGCCGAAGGTCACGATGAGCGTGGCGTAGACCGCGGCCGAGAGCAACGTGCGCACGCCGCTCAACAGTTCCTGACCGCGGCGCCGCCAGGCAGTGGCCAGCGTTTCGGGCGGCGCGGACGGCGACGGTGCCTGGAACAACAGCAGGGAACCATAGTCACCACCGGCCAGTCCGGTCAGCGGTGAAGTCGGCGCCTCGGTTTCGGCGGGTGCCTCCGGCGACAGCGGGAGGCGATGAGGATCAGAGAAACGATCGTCCATTCGTCTGAGACGCCCAGAATACCACCAAAAGGGCGCGCAAACCGCGCCCTTACACTATTCAATCGGCCGCAGGCGGCCGGTTCGACAGTGTTATACTCGACGCCTCACCTCTGCCCTGCGGTGGGTCCCAGCCCCGGCCGCAATTGGATTCAGATCAGGTAACACAGGCCGTTCGAGCGGCCGGACGCTGCGTGGTCGCGGCCCGGCACGGAGGATGTGAATGAAGCGTTTCGGTCAGTTGGTGTTGGCGATGGGTGTGGCGGCCGCGGCCCTGACGGGATCCGCATCAGCGCAGACGAGTGAGCCTCGGATCTACGCCGGGCAGTTCACCATCGGGCCGACGTTCGGCAACAAGTCGGACCTCTCCATCGGCGGCGAGTTCGATTACAAGCTGGGCACGGAGTGGGAAGCGTTCGCTGAGATAGGCCACATGTTCAACGTGGCGACCAGCAATATGGACGATCGGGCACAGTCCATTGCCAACTTCATCGGCGGATCGCCCTCAGTTGGGGAAAGTGCGACCTATTATGATGTCGGCGTCAAATATCTCTTAGTACCTTTCGGCGGCGGTTACCAGCCGTACGCCGGCGTGGGATTGGGCGCGGCGCATGTCACGAAGGAGACGGTGTTCTCGGTCGGTGGAACGGAGCTGACCGAGCAGCAGTTGTTGGAGTTGTACGGCGTGCAGCTCGGAAGTGATCTCGCGGGATCGACCACGAAGTTCATGATGGTCATCGCGCTGGGCGTTTCGCGTAACTTCATGGAGAAGTACTTCCTCGATGTGTCGTACCGGTACGGTCCGATCTTCGCCAAGTCCGGCACAATCGAGGACGACAAGACCATTCACAGCCAACGCCTGCAGCTGGGTCTCGGCCTCCGCTTCTAGCTTCTGTCGAGGCAGCCTTTCTGTCTGGTCCGGGTCTTGCTCGAAGACCTGTGACGGCTCAACAGGGAGGCTTCAATGCTTCGACATGTTCCGTTCGTTGCCCTTTTGGTGGCGTGTCTTGCCGTCCCGCTGGCTGGGGCCGAGCGCGCCACTTTCGTTCTCACCGACGGATCCCGCCAGAGCGGCCTTGTCGCGTTTCACGGCACCGGCAATCGCAACATCATCGATAACTACGCGAATCTGGCCGAGGCCGGCGCCGCTGACAAGACCGTCCCACTCGATCAGATTGCGATCATCGACTTTGCCGGCGGCGATCCGGCAGTCGCCGAATTCCAGCAGCTTCCTGGCGATACCTCCCACCTTCTCGTGCTGAGGAGCGGTGGCATGCAGCGAGGCCGGCTGCAGAACCTCGTCAACGGCGACACCGTGCAGTGGCAGAACGAAGCAGGCCAGCCGCAGCAGTACGCCATTCGCGACGTTGCGCGGATTTTCTTGAACTCAGAGGTGTCCCGTCGCTTGTTCCCGTCGCAGGCGTCTGCCGCATCGGCGGCGGCGTCAACCGCAGCGGCTTCGAATCCGGCCGACGGGCAGGCCGTCGGTGCTGGGGCGGTGCGCGTCAACGCCAATCAGCCGTGGGTGTCGACCGGACTGCGCGTGGTGAAGGGACAGCGGGTGAAGTTCGCATCGAGCGGGCAGGTCCACTTCAGCCCGGACGGTGCGCATGTTTCGGGTCCTGACGGCAACCCGTCGGTGCCGGTCTCGAACCTGCCGGTCGGCGCGATGGCCGTAGGGGGGCTCATTGGCCGTGTCGGCGACAGCGCGCCATTCCCCATCGGGTCGAACCAGTCGGCGATTCAAATGCCGGCCAGCGGATTGTTGATGCTCGGCGTCAACGATACCGACGTCGGTGACAACTCCGGATTCTTCGCCGTCACGCCGAGCCGTAGCCGGTGAGGTCTACATAGAAGCGCGGTGACGATCGAACCACCACGCGACGAGAGGAAACAGCCACAAGCCGAATGCGGTCCACGCCAGCGTGCGCACGTCGGGCGGTGGTGGACCGCTCAGGCTCCCCAGGTAGATTAGAACGAGCAACGTCACCCAGACGACAAATCCCCATCGTCCAATGCCGTCTCTGGCTCGCGTGGTGGTCGCGTAGACGAGGACCGCGGCCGCGAACATCGCCCCCTCGATCACCAGCGTCGCGGCTATCGAGTTCCACAACCCGAGACCGAGCTTTGGACCGCCGAACGGCCAGAGCGGCATGTCAGGCCGGTGCGTTACGACGTCGAGTACCCAGTGGCTGACGACGGCCAGCACGATCCACCCCATCACACGGCGATCGGGACGCGCAACCAGCCAGGCGAACGCCAGACCCCACAGTGCCAGCATCAACAGGCTGTGTGAGATCGGATAGCTGTCGAAGGCGAGCGGTGTGAACGCGGTGTTGCCCGGCTCGATACGGACATGCTCCCACCCGAGCACCAGGAAGATCGGCCAGAGCATGTCCGCCACTTGTGGCGCCGCGACGAGAGAACCGAGCGAGGTCCGCGGTGCGACACGCTTCAGCGCCAGACCGACCGCGAAGTGGCCTACGAACATAGAGGTCGCTCCTCCCAGACGCGGCAGAGGTGCACGATGGTCTCGACAGCTTTTTCCATGTCCTGGACCGAAACCCACTCGAGCCGCGAGTGGAAATTGTGCTCGCCAGCGAACAGGTTCGGCGTGGGCAAACCCATGAATGACAGCTTGGACCCATCGGTCCCGCCGCGAATCGCCCGCGAACGGACCTCGAGCCCGGCGCGGCGCACGGCCTCACAGGCGTTCTCGACGATGGCGGGATGGCCGTCGAGAATCTCTTTCATGTTGCGGTACTGCTCTTCAACGGCGATCTCGACACGCGAGCCTTGATGCGCTGCAGTCGCCCGCCGAGCCAGTTGCTCCAGGAGCTGTTCTTTTTCGCGCAGGCCATCGGTGGAAAAATCCCGGACGATGAACCGGACTGACGTTTGTTCGACTCCAGCCGTCACGGTGTTCGGATGAACGAAGCCTTCGTGGCCGTCGGTCGTTTCCGGCGAGAGTCCGTCCGCCGGCAGGCTGGCGATGAAGGTCGCCGCAACCTTTATGGCGTTGACCATCCGTCCTTTCGCGTAGCCGGGATGGGTGTTGAAGCCGATGAACGTCAGCGTCATAGCATCAGCGGAAAAGCTCTCGCTTTCCACCTCACCACGGCTGCCACCGTCCAGCGTATAAGCGCAAAGCGCGCCGAACTTCTCCACGTCGAAGTGAAGCGTGCCGCGCCCGACCTCCTCGTCAGGCGTGAACGCCACGCGGACGGGACCGTGCGGAATCTCGGGATGAGCCATGAGGTACGCCGCAGCGGATACGATTGCCGCCACACCTGCCTTGTCGTCGGCACCGAGCAACGTCGAACCGGACGCAGTCACGATGTCGTGGCCCATTTGCTCCTGGAGATCCGGATTGTCGGCAAGACGAATGACGGCAGTCGGATCGTCGGGCAGGACGAGGTCGCGTCCGTCGTACCTCGGGTGCACCAGCGGCCGGACGTCGGTGCCGCTCAGCTCAGGCGAGGTGTCGACGTGCGCGATGAGCCCGATGACCGGCAGGTTGGGCTTGACGCTGGTCGCCGGAATGGTGGCCATGACGTAGCCGTGCTCGTCCATCGTCACATCGGAGAGCCCGAGCGCCGTCAGCTCATTAGCGAGCTCGCGCAGCAGTACCAGTTGACCAGGCGTGCTCGGGTAGGTCGTCGAACGCTCGTCGGCCCGGGTGTCGAACTTCACATAGCGGACGAACCGATCCAGCACTGAATCAGCCATTGGAGGATTGTAGGATTTCACGCTTGCAGGAAGGAAGGCACAAAGCCTCCTTACAATGCTGGTGAAGAATTGAATGTGGCGACGACCGGCGCGTGGTCGCTCGTGCCGACCTCTTTCTGGACCGGACAACTGAGCGCATGGGCGGCGAGCCGTTCGCTCGCCAGCACGTAGTCGAGGCGCCACCCGATGTTTCGCGCGCGGAGGTTGCGCCACGGTGCCCACCAGGTGAACAGGCCATCATTGTCCGGATCCAGCGCCCGGCCGACATCCACGAGACCACAGGCGACGATGCGCTCGAGCATCGTCCGTTCTTCCGGCAG
>JBKPSC010000228.1:0-7417 GCA_046734915.1 Acidobacteriota bacterium
AGTCTGGCCACGTGAAACCCCGAGACATACGTGCCCCAGATGACACGACCGCGGTTCGACAGATCCACGAAGTTGTTCTTGTGACGCAGCGTCACGGTCACGGCGCCACACGAGCCGGCCCAGAGCTCGGGCCTCTCGATACCGTAGATCATCAGGCAGGTTGGACCGCCCCAGTCCTCCGCCCACGAACCAAAGCGCAGCGTCTTCCTGTATTCGGGGATGTACTTCGCGTTCGGATCGTAGACGTTCAACACCAGGTCGGGAGTCGTCACGACCTCCGGGGTCACGCTGGTGAGCGGAAGCGTGTTGGCATCGTAGGTCTTCGGATTCCGCCAGGTCTCACTGAAGAACCGGGGGCCCGGGTCCGGCGGTTGGGGAATCCCCCTTGGACGGGGAGGGGATTGCTGGGCCAACACAGACGTCGCGACGCAGCCCGCGAACACAACTGCCACACACAGACGAAGAAACGTGGACATGAGCTTCCTATCCGTCTTCCTCGAGCGCCCGTCAGAAGTCGAACTGCGCGTTCAGTCGCAGGGCGCGCGGATTGAGCACCGCCGTCGGCTGCATCCAGCGTGCGCCGTTGCTGGCCGGGTCGTACACCGACTCGTAGGTCGTCGCGGGGTTCGCGTTGAACAGGTTGTAGAGATCCAGGCCGAGATTCAGACGCTTGCCGCCGAACCGCAGCACCTTGGCCACTCGCAAATCCGTGACGTTGATGCGATCGCCGTAGAGATCGCCCGGCGCGAGCAGGTCCACGCTCTGCTGGGCCAGACCAGGCCGCAGGGGCACGCCCGTCGCTGCCAGGAACTGTGCGGGGGTCATCTGGTAGTTCGCGGTCCGGGAACCGCCGTTGGTCGCGACGGTGGTTGCAACGGGCTGCGCGTTGGGCTGCGACCGGAAGATGGTGCTGACGAGCACATCGATCTTCGGCACCGTGTAGCTGGCCAGACCGCGCACCTGCGTCAGCCACGGCTCTGCGAAGTCGCATGAGGGCTGACCGTTGACGATGCCCGACGCGATCACGGGGCCGTTCGTGGGGGACATCGGGCGCCCGAAACGCGCCGTCAGGATGTCGCAGGTGTCGTTCACGCCGCGCCCGGTGCTGGTGCCGGCTTGCAGGAACAGCGCGTCGCGCACGCGTGCGCTCAAGGACAGATCCACACCGTGCCAGTAGTGCGTTTCGTCGCCGAAGTCCTTGTTGGTCGTGTAGTACGAATCGGTCACGCCCACCGCCTGGCGGGCGTTTCGCACGAGGAACGTCACTGGGTAGCCACCGCCACCGGGCAGGTTCGGGTTCCGTGGAGCGGTGAGCGTCACCTCATCGAAGTCGGCCGGCGTCAGCGCGGCGTTGTGCGTGGTGAAGAAGTTGTTCCACCACCGCCGGTTGTACGTCACGTCCATGGACATTCGCGGCACGATTTCGTGCTGGATACCGATGCCGAACTGCCAGTCGTTGTTGCGCACGCCCCAGCCCTCGAGCACCTCGGGATTCACGCGCGTGGTCGCGACCGACGCGCCCCAGTTCAAGTTCGACCAGGGGCCGCACTCGAGGTTGGCCTGCGGGTTCATGAAGTCGCATTGCGCGATCCGGTCTCCGTTCGGATCGGTCCACTGCCGGTTGATGCTCGAGACCAGCGTGGTCGCCGGATTCTTGATCGTGTACGCCTCCCCGGAGAACGCGCCCTGCATGTACTGTCCCAGGCTCATCTTGACGGCGGTCTTGCCGTTACCGAACAGGTCGTACACGGCGCTGCCGCGAGGTGAGAGATCCTTGTAACCCGTCACGCCGTCGGTTCGGGGAAAGATGTTCGCTGGACCGAACTGGTGAGCCTCGAGGACGCCGTTCTCGCCGTCGGGGGCCCAACTCGAAGCCGTCTCGAAACGCAGCGCACCTTGCAGGGTCAGGCGCCCGCGCGTCCACGCGTCCTGGACGTAGACCGCGTTGTAGAGGATGCGGTCGCTGACGCGGGTCGGCCCGACGCGCGTGCTCAACTGGATCGGAGTGCCGTTGTTGAACGTGTAACTGAGTTGCTGTGCAACTTGCGTGGTGGTCTTGGCCACCATGAAGCCGGCTTGATAGCCGAACTTCAGGTTGTTGCTGCCCGAGACGTAGGCCAGCGACGATCGCCAGGTGACATGTTTCTGCCACTGAGACGGCTGCGCGAGCCAGCCACGATAGAGATAGTTGGCGAACGGTACGCCGGCGTTGGTGGACTGCTCGGTGACCGGAATCAGGTTGGTGACCGCGCCTTCCGGCATCACGTCGCCCCACCTGGCCCGGAAGTCCGAGTAGCCGCTCTCGAACAGCATGCGATTCGAGATGGGCGATGTCCACGTGGCCTGCATGATGCTCAACGGGGCGTTCCAGATCGTGCCGGACTCAGGCGACGTCGTGGCCACACCCGGGCCGATGCCCGGACCAGAGGCCGTCCAGCCGTTGCCGGGGCTGCGGCACTCCCCGCTGTCCTTGACGACTGACGAGCCGCTGCAGTTGACGGTGTAATCGGCATAGAAGCCCACCTTGTTGCGCGGGGTGACCTGACTGGTCAGGCGGACGCTGTTGACGATCCGGCTCGTCGCGTTTCGGACGCGCACGCCCTCGTCCCTCGCCCAGGTCCAGGCGCTGGCGTTGCCCACGTTCTTGTTGGCGTACTGGTTTTGTGTCTCCTGGTGGTTGCCGGTGGTGCGCGTATTCGCGAAGAACCAGATGCGGTCGCGCTTGATCGGGCCGCCGAGCGAGAAGTTGGCATCCCAATTCTTCACGAGGGCCGGTGCATCGGCGAATCCGAGCGCGCGCAGTTCATCGTCGATGTTCGACGACTGACCCCATTGCCCGGCCCAGCTCGCGAATGCGTTTCCGCTGAAAGTGTTGCCGCCCGTCTTCGGGATGATGTTGAACGAGGGCGCTCCCCTGTCGGCATCGCCCAGGCCACCCGAGATCGACACCTGGACTTCGAGCGCGTTGTTCATGTCGTAGGCGTAGTTGGACACGCCGCCGCCGTTGAATGGCGACCCGACGGTCATGCCGTCGATCTGCACGACACCCTCATTGGCGCGGCCGCCTCGCGCGGTGAAGAAGTTGGTGCTCGTGGCCACACCGGTGTTGAAGCCGGTGGCCTGAATCGCCGGGATGGCGGCCAGGTAGTTGCCGTAGCCCCGTGATGCCGGCAGCGCCCGCACGATCTCTCCGGCCATGACCGTCTGCTGTCGTGCCGACTGCACGTCGACCACGGGCGTCTCGCCCGTCACCGTGATGGTTTCGGCGAGGGCACCCACGCGCATCTCCGCGTTGATGCTCGTGACACCGCCGCCGGTGAGCTCCACCCCCTCGCGCACGACGCTGGTAAAACCGGGGAGCGTGAACGTGATCGAGTAGGTTCCTGGCGGCAGGTTGGTGATCTGATACTGCCCGCTGCCGTCGGCGACGGCGGTGCGCGCCTTTTCGATGAGCGCCGGACTGGATGCTTCTACCGTGACCCCTGGCAGGATGGCGCCAGACGTATCACGCACGGTGCCGGCGAGAGTCTGGGCCGAGGCCACACCATTTGCGAGGAAAGTGAGACCCGCCGCCAGCAACAACGTTCTCGTGAGAGTTGTCATAGCACCGGCTCCGTCACTGTTTCGTTGAGCGTGAAGGGTTCCGTGGGCAAAAACAGCGCGACCGTTGTCGAACCACCGAGTGCGCGGAGCATCCTAGGCGGGCCACAAGCGGGATCGCGTCAAAGTTCTGTCAAAAACACCAACGGCGAACGCCTGGCGACTTCATCGATTACTAGCGAGGCTCGCCCCCAGACCACCGAGCATGCTCGGCCTCGCTCGTCGCAGTGTTGGCTTTGCCCGCGCTCCGCGCGGGCGAGCGTCCTGACCGGGGAAAACCTGACTCATTCGTCAGCAATCCAGCCGGTCAAGCCGGCTAGGCCGTCCTCGGGCGAAGAACTGAGAGAAGTTTTTCGAGGCCGGCCGATAAGCCGCAGGAAGAACTGCCTGCGGCAATTACCGATATCTTCGGGAAACAGCCCGACTGCGCTCCACAACCTCGTTGAACCTCGGATCCATAAGACCGAGAGCTGTTGTGAGGGGCATGCTGGCAGCCGGCGGCCGCACCCGCCAGCTACTGGAAGTACGGCTTGACGCCCTGCGGCAGCGGCGTCTTGTCCAGCGCCACCATCATCGACGAAATCTGATACAGCCCCATCGTCCCCACCAGATCGACGATGCCGCGATCGCCGCCGAGGACGTCACGCGCGGCGTTCAGCGTGGCGTCGCTTACCGCATGCGTGCGCAGGAACTCGTCAGCGAAGTTGTAGATCGCCTGTTCGTCTTTCGGCAGGTTGGCGGGTCGCACGCCACGGCGGATCGCCTCGACCGTCTCGGCTGCCAGCCCCATGCGCACGCCATAGGCATGATGCGCGTTCCACACATACTCGGCCGACCACAGCTTGCCGACCATCAGGATGGCGAGCTCATTGAGCTTCGGCGGCACCGACGAATACCCCTCGCGACCGGAGAAGCGCGAATAGGCCATCGCCTTCTGCGTCAGATCGCCGAGCGCCGGGCTCACCATCATTACGCCCAGCGGACCGCTGATGTCGGCGCGCGGGCCGGAGAGGATGCTGGCGACATACGCCTTCTGCTCGGCGTTGAGGCGATCGTAGTCAGTGGGCGTCGCGATGCGGCCGGCGCGCAGCTTCGCAACGGTTTCCCGCTGGCGAGCCTCGGGCGGCGGGCCCTTCTGATCGCCGCCCTGCGCTGCGAGGTACGCCGCCCCGAAGATCACCAGGCCACAGGCCACCATCAGATATCGCCGCATGATCATCTCCTCCGTCGGATTCTTCCGAAGCGCTCGCCTCAGCGCCGCTTAGGGTAGCGCGAACGCAACCAACGAGTCAGTAGCGACAGCAGCGACGAACTGACGGCCGCTCTTCCCGCGGTAGACCATCGGATTCGCGTTGACCTGCCCCTGCAGCTGCGTGGACCACAGCTCTTTCCCGGTCTTCATGTCGAATGCACGCAGCCGCCTGTCGGTGGTCGCCCCCACGAACACGAGCCCGCCGGCAGTCACGCTCGGGCCGGCGCTTCCGCTGTTACCGGTCAGGCGCTTTCCTTCGGGCAGCGCGTCGGTCAGCCCGAGCGGAACCTCCCAGGCGACCTCACCGGTGTTGGCGTCTACGGCAACGAGCTTCGCCCACGGCGGACGCCAGCACGGCAGGTTGGCCAACGTGCGCCCAGTGTCGTCCTTGAGCGGCGCCTGGAAATTGAAATACGGTCCAGGGCCGTTCACCGACGCGCGATCGTACGGCTGCGTCGATCCCTCGGTGTTGCGCCCGTAATTCAACCCGGGCTTCTTGCGTTCCATCCAGCCGACGAGCGAGCTGTCATGCGCGTTGATGAAGACCATGCCCGATCGAGGGTCCGCTGCGGGACCACCCCAGTTGACCCCGCCACCCGCGCCCGGGAACTGCACCGAGCTGCGCGGCGGAGCCCCATCGTCGTGGAAGACCCAGGGCGTGAACGGACCCTTGTTCTCGAATCCGCCGCTCTTGTCCCACAGCGCCTGACACTCGGCGACGTGCTGCGCCGTCGTGTCCTCAGGGCGCACCATGTCCATCGCCTTGTCGAACTCGACGCGGCCGAACGGGCGCGACGGCTTCACGGGGAACGGCTGCGTCGGTGAATACCATTCGTCCGGCACCTCACCCTTGGGCACGGGACGCTCCTCCACGCCGAAGATCGGCTTCCCGGTGACGCGATTGAGGATGAACATGTAGCCGGTCTTGCCGATCGAAGCGAGCGCCGGCACGCGCCGGCCATTCTGGTTGATGTCGATGAGCACCGGCGGCGACGGCATGTCGAAGTCCCACACGTCGTGGTGCACGGTCTGGAAGTGCCAAAGGTATTTTCCGGTCTCGGCGTTGACTGCAACGATCGAGTTGCCGAACAGATTGTTGCCAGGACGATCGCCGCCCCAATAGTTCGCCGCCGGCGACGACACAGGCATGTAGAGAATGCCGCGCTCGGCGTCGATGGTCATATAGAACGCCCAGACGTTGGTGCCCGAGCGGCCGCGCCAGCCGTAGTCCAGCCACGTCTCGTGCCCTGGCTGCCCGGGCAGCGGCACATTCTGAAACTGCCAGAGCTTCTTGCCGGTCCGCACGTCGAACGCGCGCGTGTCGCCCGGCGCGCCGAGCGGCACTTCGCCAGGATAGGTGCCGAGAATGGCTACGTGCTTGTACATCGCCGGGACGCCGTTCCACGGCACCGCGATCTCGACGAATCCGTCGCGCCCGAATCCTTGCGCGGGACGTCCGGTCTGCGCGTCGAGCGCCAGCAGACGCGGTCCCGCCGTGAGCAGGATGCGGGCGCCGATGCTCCCCTCACCCGGCCAGTACGCCACGCCGCGCGCCGTGGTCGTGACGGTCGGCGGCATCTGGTACCGCCAGATCTCTCTTCCGGTGTCGGCGTCGAGCGCGAGCACCTGGTTGCCGCGCGCCGGCAGATACATCACTCCGTTGACGACGATCGGCGTCACCTGCGGATTGCTGCCCGCACCATCACCTTCGCCGTCGGCAGCCGCCGCGCCCCGTCCCGCTCCAGCGCCTCGCCCGGCAGCACCCGCTGCGGGGGCCGCGCCGCCCCCTCGCCTTCCGGCCGGCGTGGTCAACTGCACTGACCAGGCCTGCGTGATCTGCGACACGTTGCCGGTGTTGATATCAGCAAGCGGAGAGAACCGGCTGCCGCTCGCGTCGCGGCTGTACATCTGCCAATCGCCGTCGCCCGGCGCCGACGCGGGCCGCTGCCGCGCGACGACGACGGTGACGATGAGCGTGGAGAGCGCCGCAATCAGCAGCGGCTTCAGCAGTGAGCGCGACATATCGTCTCCCGGACCGGCAAAGTGCACGACGCGCGCCGCATCTAGCGGGCCGCCGTCGAGGGCGGCGCGACGCGGATCACGCCGACGCCGTTCTCAATCGTGAGGGCAGTGCCGAACGGCTTGGACAGCCGCTGCACCTTTGCGAGAATCTCTTGCGCCACTGGCGGCGCCGGCACCATCGGAATGCCGATCTTGGAGAGTGGCCGGTAGCCTTTCCCCACGTCCGCGGGATGCACACGCACCTCGGCGAGCCGGCCGCCCTCGAACCGCGTCGAGACGAGCAGCGCTTCCATGTTGTCCTGGTGCGATAGGCCGAGTCGATCGACGTTCACCTGGTTGCGCTCGGCCCGCGTGAGATCCCCCTCGGCACCGTCATTGCCGATGGGCGAATTCATGTAGAACGCGAAGTTCGACAGCCCGTAGAAGATCGGCTTCCCCTTGTAGATCTCGATGCCGCGCAGCGTGTGCACGCCGTGGCCGATGAACATGTCGGCGCCGTTGTCGATGGCGGCGTGCGCGAACTCGACGAGGAAGTCGGGCACG
>JBKPSC010000229.1:0-14314 GCA_046734915.1 Acidobacteriota bacterium
GTCGAGGATTGTTCGATTTGCCGACGGAAAATCCAGCTTGATCTCACTGGTTGTGTAACTCTCGATCCCGGCAGCGCGAAAGGTGTCTTGGAGGTCAGCGAGGTTCGTGACCGCATAGATCGTGTACGGTGTTGTAGATGTTTGTGACATCCCGGCAGCCTTGCCCAGCGAGACCAACCTGGCCGTCGTTGTTTGACGATGGGGCCTGAGCGCGAGGAGGGAAGCTACCGATCACGGCCGCGTCATGAGCGCCTTCGACTGACGCTAGAAGCACCACAAGACAAATCGCGAATCGGATGGTTCCGCTCATGGGCATCCTCCGATACGTGCAGACAGAACGTCGCTCAGAAAGCAGTAGAGTCGCGCAATTGCGG
Organism: Acidobacteriota bacterium; assembly: GCA_046734915.1. GTDB lineage: Bacteria > Acidobacteriota > Vicinamibacteria > Vicinamibacterales > CAVVIG01 > VFZL01. Next base: position 375 of record JBKPSC010000229.1, read on the forward strand.
CTACTCAGCTCGAGCCGGCAGGGTAGCATGGCCACGGACCGTCCGTTGCTGGGACGCGTCGAGAGTTGCACGGCAGAGCTCGACGCGAAGGTGATCATGCTGCTGGGCTTCTGTCCACCATCAAATACGTGCGGCGAAGGAAGAAGCTGCAGCGTGATAGAGAACATCGAGAGCAATCGACGGGTGATCTTCGCGGGCGGCCCGGGTGCGGGGAAGACCACGCTGCTTACGGCGCTTGCAGGGCGAGGCTACGCGTGCGCGCACGACAGCGCTCGAGCCATCATTCAGGATCGCTTGCGATGCGGCTTGAGTGCTCGGCCCGATCCGGCGGAGTTCGCGACGGCAACCCTGCGTATGGACATCGAGCGGTATCGACAGGCTCCCACGCAGGTCAGCCTCGTGTTCTTCGATCGGGCGATTCCTGATGCGCTGTGCATGCTGAACGACCTTGGCCTTCTGTCGATCGCCGAAGCCAGGCAGTCCCTTCTAAGCTTTCCTTACTTCCCCCGAGTCTTCGTGGCGCCGCCATGGGAAGAGATCTACACGACCGACAACGAACGCGACCAGCGATTCGTCGAAGCCGTCCGTGTGCATCGCTGCGCGATCGACTGGTATGGCGCACTTGGCTTCGAGTTGATCGAATTGCCACGTGTATCAGTGGAGCAACGCTGCGACTTCGTGCTGCAGCGATTGCAGCAGGTGTCGTGAAACAGAAGGATACCGACGCCCTTACGTTCCTAGAGGTGAATTGGGACTTGACCCGAGCGAGCCAGCGCCGCTCCTGACGCGCCGCCCCTGCGGCCCGAAGAACTTACCAGTCTCACTGGATTGGTCGTCGCCGGGCGGGACGAATCTCAGGCGCGCATCGAAGCGACCGTCACGTCGAGATTCCGCCAGCTCGGTCCAGAAATTAGAGAGAGTCGGGACATACACCGAGATATCCTGGTCGGCCGACCGTTAGTCAGACGGACCGATCGCAGGCCGCGGAGAAGGACACCATGGGAGCCGGCTGGCATTTTCCCGTCTTGATTCTCGTGTCGTTCGTCGTTTTCATCGGCGTACTTTGGACTGTCCTGAGGCGGAGAACCGAGCGAGTCCGAACGGTGACCGTCCTTTGGGTTGCCGCGCTTGTCGTCATCGGAGGCATGTCGTTCGCCAGGTTGGGAACATCGCTGGGACTACCAGTGTGGTTGTATTACGGGGTTCCCGCGGTCGTGACCTGGGTGTTGCCGCCGCTCATTTTCCGCATGCGCCGCAGCGAAATCGCGCGATACGTGCCCCTGGCGATACTCGTCGCTCCGACAATCCACGTCCTCTTCTCGTTGCTTTTCGGCTGGAAGGAGTACATGCCCTTCATCCCGGTCCCGTCACTCGGCGAACTGAGAAGTAGTGGCCTGGTCTGAGCGAGGACCGTCTAACTGCGGAGAATAGGGGGATCCAGGCCTCGACGAGGCGCCCCGCCGGAACTGGCGGCGCGCCGTGTGGGAAGGCCATCCGTGCGGAATTACTTCTCGTTGTACACGGTGTCGATAGCGAGGCCGGCTGCGAGGAGCAATGGAGCTGCATCCGGTCGGATCGCCGCGGTCTCATTGAGCGCGATGATGTAATTGTCGGCCGACGTGAAGAGTTCCTTGCCGAGCCCCGCCCACTTCTTGGTGACCTTGCCGATTTCGTGGCCATCGGGCGTCAGGAACCGAAAGTTCCATCCTTTCCAGTCACCTTTGATCTCTGCCACCGGTTGCTGGAGCTGATCGAGAACGTCGAATCCGCCCCCGAGCGAGAAGACCTTGCTCTTGAGCAGGCCGATCTGCTTTCCAACACTGTCGGTGACCGTGACATGAGATCGCAACAGGGTCATGCCACGCGACATCGTGAGGAGCACGCGACCATCTTCCCGCTCACGTACTTCGACGGTTGTCGGGAGGAGACGCTTGTTGATCAGCATGCGGAGCAACTTCACCACCACGCCGATGTTCTCGCGAGCGATCCCGACTTGTGCGCCGGTTTCAGGATCATAGATGTCGAACGTGTCCACGAGTTTGAGCAGCCCGACGCGCTCTTTGATCAGGAACGTCTTCAGCTTGAACATCACAGACTCTCTTTCACAGGAGATGAAGTGAAACGCCGCCGCACTCATCTGTTTCGGCCGAGGAAAGAGAGGGGAATATGGCCGTGCCCGGCGAATTTTCGGGCACGGGCGCGAAATCGAGGACGCGCGGCGCGTGCTTGGGCAATCACCGCTCGATGGTGTGTACCACTGACCCCGTGCGCGAGGCCGACCGCGGCTCAGCGAAAGGGAATCACCACGCGCATCGTCGTGCCGCGCCCCGGCGCGCTCTCGAACTCGAACTTGCCGTTCAGTTGCGTAGCGGGTTCCCGCATCGTGATCAACCCGAGACCGCCTGGCGTCGCGAGCCGGTTTGCCTCAAAACCCACGCCGTCGTCCGACACCACGAGCGAAACGATACTCGAGACGTTCGATGTCGGCGAGGTCTTTCGGCCGACCGGTCGATCGCTTGTTGCGCAGGAAGGCGTCTTTGCCAATGTAGTCGACCTCGACTTCGCCGAACGGATGGCGAACTCTCGACCCCCATCCCTCCGCGAAGGTGAGGCCGCTCAATTCGGTCAGGATGTCGATGCGTCCCGGTGCGGCGTTGAGATCTGAATGAGGCCCCGATTCCAGGTCGCAGCGCGCACGGTGTCGATCTGCCCAAGCCACGTCCAAAACTCGATCAGTAGAATGGTCGCTGGAGCGGAAGCGCCCTATGAAGCGACTCGGCATCGTTGGCGGCATCGGTCCTGAATCGACAATCATGTACTACCGATTCATTGTGGCTGCGGGCCGTGAACGGCTCGGCGGTACGGCGCCGCCCATCGTCATCGACAGCATCGACGTGCAGAAGGTACTCAAACTCGCCGAAGAGGACCCTGTTCCCGGGCTGCGTGATTACCTGCTGTCGGAGATTTCCACCCTTGCCCGCGCCGGTGTGTCGCTCGGTCTCATCGCCGCCAACACACCTCACATCGCGTTTGACGAAATGCGCGAGCACTCACCGATTCCGTTGGTGAGCATCGTCGAAGCGACGAGGGACGCGGCGCGAGAACGTGGCCTGACCCGGCTCGGGCTGTTCGGCACGAAGTTCACCATGCAGGGTCGGTTCTATCGAGATGTGTTCTCACGCTCGCGGATCGAGCTCGTCAGCCCGAACGAACACGAACAGCTGTTCGTCCACGACAAGTACGTTGGAGAACTACTGAAGAACACGTTTCTGCCGGACACACGTGACCGCATGCTGGGCATCATCAAGGCGATGGTGGAGCGCGATCAGATTGATGGCGTAATTCTCGCGGGCACTGAGCTCCCGCTGCTGCTCACCGGAGACAGCGCCTGGGGGGTCCCGTTGCTCGACACCACGCGGATTCATGTACAGGCGGCGGTCAACCAGGCCTGGGGGTAGCCACGGCGTTCAGCTGTGGACGTTCCTGCCGGCGCGGCAGATCGTGGGGGAGTTCCTCGCCACCTCAAAGAGTTCCGCCGAGCCAGAAGTCGGACAGCCTCAGCGTCGACCAGGTTTCTGGCGAAGCTGCCCGACCCGCAGTCGACGAACTCCGTAAAGCGCCAACGTGTGTGCACCAACGACGAGAAAGCGGACCTTAGCTCGACGAACGCTCGCAAAAGATCGACATCGGCTTCCGGGCCTGTACGCCTATCATCATGCCTTGCGTGAATAATGCGTGAGACCGACTTGTATCGACGGCAGCTCGAACCGTTCGACGAGATGTCGTTGGCGGCTCCTACTAGATTGGGGGACAGATGACCAGACCGATGCCTGTAGCGCTCCATCACACGTCCTTTCTCGTTCGCGACGTGGGGGGAACCGCACAACGAATGTCCGACGCCCTCGGGATCGGCCCATGGAACATCTGGACGATCACACCGGCGGAGTGCAAGGTGCACGGCCAGCCGAGCCCCTTCTCTTTCCGGGTGGCCATGGCAACCGTCGGTGGCGGGACGTTCGAGCTCGTCGCGCCCCACAGCGGGCGGAGCGTTCTCGACGAGCATCTGGAAAAGCATGGCGAGGGATTCCACCACACGTGCCTGGTCTACGAAAGCCTGGACGCGGTGCGCGGGGCGAAGGCCGAGCTCCAACGACAGGGCCGAGAGCTCGTTCAGGAGGCCAGCGCCGGGGATGTCTTCTATTTTGGCTACTTCCGCTTTCCGGAGATCAGCTCGCTCGTCGAGGTGCTGTATCTCGATCCGGCGAAGCTCCCGGCGCCGGAGGCGGTCATTCGACAGTCGGCGTAGTTCCTTGCGCCAGCGCGGCCCCTCACGACCGCTATTCGACATCTGCGGGGTCCGCATCGGGTTCGATCGACGACACCGATTCCGCGCCGATTCTCAGTTCCTGACCGAGGAGGTGAACATGACGACGGTGCTGGGGTCCACTCTCACCGCAGAGGACCGCGAAAGCATTCGCAGCATGACCGAAGAGGGGTGGACCGGGGCCGGGCTCACGCGAGACTGGGACAAGGCCCTCGCGATGTGTGCGCCAGACGTCGTGTACATGCCCGCCGATCACCCGGTCTTGCGCGGGCACGCCGCACTTCGTGCCTAGTTGGATCAGTTCCCGCCGATCTTGAAGTTCACCCAGCCCCTCGAAGCGCTGGAGGGCCAAGGAGCGCTGGCGATTGCCCGCGGCACCTTTGCGGTCACCGTCGACGTTGGCGGCAAGCCAGTCGAGAACACCGGGAAGGTCCTGTGTGGCTGGGAGAAAAACGCGTCGGGCCGCTGGGTGGCCAAGGCCGTGTGCTGGAATTGGGATCGACCTCTCGGCGGTGACGCCTGATCAGCCATCGCAGCCGAATCGTTGCCACAGTCGGCGACAAAGAGCGCGTAACGTCGTGCGATTCAACGTTCCTACGACGCGCCCTCGGAGGCAATGCCGCATGTGCGACGGTTGGTCGGAGTATCCTCTAGAACCCGCCACTCGGCGAGCCTGTCACCGTTCACCTTCGCGACCCACATCGCGGGGCCGTTCAGACGGACATCGGCGCAACTCGAGCGGCCGACCACGACGACGCAGTCGTCGTCGACCACCAGCGAGTCGAACACGTTCCGATAGTCCGGGAACGATGTGAAGAATCCGCGCCACGCCTCGAGGCACTTCGACTTGCCGCAAGTGGCGTGTCCCGCTGTGTCGATGAACGTATGGTCATCGGTCATCAACGCTGCCAGACCGTTCAAATCACGATTGTTGATGTGCTCGTTGAACGTTCTGGTCAGCGCTCGCGGATTCACGACTGTGGGAGGCGGCGCCCATTTCGCAAGCAGCCAGACAATCACGCAGCCCCAGATCGCGATTACGGCGACAAGAATCGCTGCATCATCCAGCGCGGTCTGCTGCCAGTCCGCGGTGAACGTCGCCCAGTCTGTCTTTCCGATGTAGAAAGCGGCAGCGAGGAGCAGCATCACCGCCGTTCCGAAGACGTACAGGCGGGCGGTGACGCCCGTCAGGGAGTCGTCATCGAGCAGGGCATCCTGCTCGGCACGGACCCACGTCCGCCAGAGGGTCAACACGATCAGATACGCGACCCATGCAGACAGGAGAGCCGCCGCTCCCAGCATGCTCATTTGAACCCAGGCATGCGGAATGCGGCCGAGCGATTCGCCGATGCCCACTGTGCTCAGCGCATCGCCGGCGCTCCCGCGTGCGCGTTCCAGTTCTTCGCCGCGTTGGAGCACGGCAAGAGCCATCGCCACGGCCACCGGCCAACGCGTCACCCTGAGCCACCGGACTCTCCAGCGGCTGCGTTGATTGACGTTGTCGTGTTTGGGTTCGGGCGGAAGCGCCTCGCACCACGGGCTGTGCGCCGCCCGGGCCAGAATGCGGACGACCGGCAATACGAATCCGTCTCGATTCTGCCAGTAGGTGGTGTGGTCCCGGAGCACTGATCCTTCGTTCCAGATGCGTGTGCCGGTCGGACAGCCCGGCACGCTCGTCCGAGTTTCGCCGTTGGGCACGGGATCCGCCGTCGCCCAGAAATCCCGCCAGTCACTGACGTTCGACGGCCGAGCGATGGTCTCCTTGATTTGAACCTGGAGCTGCTTCGAGAACGTGAGTCGAAGCGTCACGAAGAGTATCAGCGCGAGCATCACCGCTAAAAAGAACGGCATCACCGGGATATCAAACCGTTCCGCGGCGACGATGGAGCCGATCACCAGACCCGCGAACGCCGCCACGACAACTCCTTTGGCGAACTTCCCGAGCCATGGATGCCTCTTCCCGTAGCGCTCGACCAGCCATTTCATCAGCTCGACCAGCGCTCCCACGAGGAGACTGCTGCCCAACCACACCGCGGGGATCGCCCACAGTTCGGTCACGGTCAGTTGTCCCGCCCCCAACAGCCGCCAGAACCAGAACCCCACACCCGCCATGCCGAGCAACCCCAGGCACGCGGCGAGAACTGGATCGCGCTCGATGACGGTTGCATCGTTGCGTGTGCGTTCCTGTTTGCGTGCTTCTGCGTGGACGTCTTCTGGTATGTCAGCCGGACTATGTGTACTCAGCCAGCGCAGAGCCCCAAGCTTGTTGATACCTGCGCCAAAGGTGATGAAGATCATTCCCGAGGTGCTGGCACCATCATCGCTTGCCGGTTCCGCCGATGCGGACCTTCGCGCCAGCCGTGTGAGCGCCTCGAGCGAAACCGTCGCGCCCTGCGAGTGGGCGACGACCACGCGTCGCGCGCAGTAAGCAGCGCTGCAGATCCGCTCCAGCCTGGCGAGCGCGGACATCACGGCCGAACACATCGCCGCGGCGCGCACGGGGCTCTCGAGGAATACCAGGCTGTCGCCCGCGGTGGCGGCGAGCTTTCGTTGAAAGCGGCCGATCGATGTGCGCAACGTCTCACTGGGGATCAGGCCGATGAGCGCCAGTCCTGCGAGCAGCACGACGATGAACGGCGCCAGCAACAAGAGGAAGATCCCCCGCACGACACCACCGATTCTCCGAACGACCTGTTCGCGTCCTCCGGTGTCGTCGTCGCTTTTGTGCACCCCCTGCGCCGCGTGCATGGCGAGCGCCCACGGCACCGCCCGGAAGCTCCACCCGACGAGTTGCGAAAACGACGGCGCGATGAACGCTTCGGCCCACCAGCCTTCAACGACGACCCATCGTTCGTCCACCCCGCCGCCTTTAATTCGGACGATGGCCTGTGGCGTCGATTCGTCGTCGGCCTCCGGGGCGAGCTCGGCCCACTCCACGGTCGCCGACACGCTGCGTCTTGTGCCGCGGTTGATCGTGTCGACGAGAGTATCGAGCCAGTTGACCAGCGTGTCGCTGCGGCGTTGCTCACCGATGCCGTGCACCAGCAGGATGCCGAGCGTGACCGGACTCTCGCCGGCGGAGGTCGAACCGTTCATTGCGGTGAATGCGCAGAGAGTATATGCCGCGGCAGTAATGCGGCGTCGGTCAAGTCAGGCGGGTCTTCGGGCCTGTCCGTCGGCGACGCGAGCCGATTCGCAAAGAAATGGCAAGTAGCCGCCGGTCTGTTACCCTTGCCCTCCACCACGCGCTTCCGGTCATCCTTGGCGATTCAAGCGAGGTGCCCCATGCCCGCATTCCTGACCAGCGTGTTCACGTTGGCAAACGTGCTGCTCGTCTTGATCGCCCTCGCGGCGCTCGGCTTCGTGTACTCGGCCGTCGTGTATGTGCCGAACAGCCGCGTGGGCATCAAGGAGCGGCTGTGGTCGTCCGGCGGCTCGGTCAGAGACGGCATCATCGCGCTGAAGGGCGAAGCAGGCTTCGAGCCCGACATGCTGCGTGGCGGCTTCCACTTTCTCTTCCCGTTCATGTACCGCGTCCATCGCCAGAATCTCGTCTTCGTCCCGCAGGGCGAGATCGGCTATGTCTTCGCCCGCGACGGCGTGCCCTTGCCGGCGGGCCAGACGCTCGGGTCCAACGTGCACGCCGGCACCTTCGAAGACGTGCGGGCGTTCCTGGCGGCCGGCGGCAACAAGGGGCCGCAACGGAAGATCCTGCGCGAAGGGGTGTATGCCATCAACACCGCGCAGTTCGTGGTCCTCACCGAAGGCAAGCTGTACGTGTTGGGCCTGGCCGACACCGACGCCGATGCCATTCGGGCCATGCACGCCTTGATCAAGCAGCGTGATGGTTTCCGCCCGCTCGTTGTCGACAGCAAGGCGGACGTCATGGCGGTCGTGACCGTCCACGACGGCCCGGCGCTGCCGGTCGGCGAGCTCATCGCGCCGGTCGTCGGCCAGACGGCCGAGGGACATTCCCGCCACGCCAGCTTCCAGGAACCCGATCAGTTCATCGATGCGGGCGGCTACCGCGGGAGACAGTTGCAGGTGCTGGTCGACGGAACCTATTACCTGAACCGCCTGTTTGCGACGGTCGATCTCATCAACAAGACCGTCGTCGATCTCGGCTACGTGGGCGTGGTCATTTCTTACACCGGCCAGAAGGGTGCCGATCTCTCCGGAGAGGACTACCAGCATGGCGAGCTCGTGCAGCAGGGCGAGCGGGGCGTGTGGGATCGGCCGCTGCTGCCGGGCAAGTATCCGTTCAATACCTACTCGGGCAAAGTGCTCGAGGTCCCGACGACCAACTTCATTCTGAAATGGCAGGCCAACGCCTCCGGGTCGAAGTTCGATCAGAACCTCAAGGAGATTTCGCTCATCACGAAGGATGCCTTCGAGCCGACGCTGCCGCTGTCGGTGGTCGTCCACATCGACTACAAGAAGGCCTCGCGGGTCATCCAGCGCTTCGGGAACATCCAGCAGCTCGTCGAGCAGACGCTGGACCCGATGGTGTCGGCGTACTTCAAGAACACGGCGCAGACCAAGACGCTCATCGAGCTGCTCCAGGATCGGACGGACATCCAGAACCGCGCGCTGCAGGAGATGCGGGGCAAGTTCAACGAATACAACCTCGAGCTGCAGGAAGTGCTCATCGGCACGCCCCAGTCGCCGACAGGCGACAAGCAGATTGAAACGATCCTGACGCAACTGCGCGACCGGCAGATCGCGCGCGAGAAGCTCGAGACCTATGGCCGCCAGGAGGAGGCGGCGACGCGCGAGCGGTCGCTGCGCGAGGCCGAGGCCGTCGCCGCGCAGCAGCGGGGACTGACCGAGTCGAAGATCGCCATCTCGGTCGCTGAGAACAACGGCCTGGCTGAAGTGAACCGGCAAACGAACCAGGGCCGCGCCGAGGCGGCGAAGATTCGCGCCGTCGCCGATGCGGAGGCCGACAAGATCGTGGCGATCGGCACGGCCAACTCGAAGCGGATCGAACTGGAGGGCCTGGCGACGGCGACGGCCGCGCGGCAGCAGGTGGACGCGTATGGCGGCCCCGAGATCCGCCTGGCTCAGGAGATCGCCGTGAGCATCACGCGGGCCATCGCCGACGCGCGGTTGCAGGTGGTGCCGTCAGTGCTCGTCGTCGGGGATGGCAGGAGCGCCAATGCCGTGGACGCCATTGCGGCGATGGTGCTCGCCGGGCAGAACGCCGGAAAGGCTCTGACCGTGCGGCCGGACGGTCAAGGGTAGGCCGAACCTCGCTTGATCATCCGTGTCGCGTTGCCAAATGCGCATCAGCCCCGCTGGTCACGTGATCGATGTGCGCGGTCACCCCGTGGGCTGCGGACGATGGGCGCGCAGGAACGATCGAATCTGGCGGACTGCCAGCGGGATGCGCTCCTTCGGCTCCTTCCACGGGAAGATGCTGACCTCGGCGTTCGGCGCCAGCATCGCGCACTCCATCGCCGGGGCCAGCGGATGTGCGGGAACGTCGTCCGGCAGGATCAGGACCGGATTCTGGCAGCTTCGGACGAAATCGCGTGTGACCGTGAACACGAAATCGGCGTCGGTCTCGAACATCTTCGTGACGAACCGATCGGTCGTCTCGAGCGAAATCTCTGGCCGCTTCGCAACCAGCGTCGCGCCCCAGCCGCTCCAGAACGAGCCCGGGTACTTCCGATCGCGCATCTCCGGACGCCAGCCGACGGGTTGCGCCACCACCGCGGCGGCAATCCGATTCGGTGCGCGCTTCAGAAGATTCCAGATGAACGGGCCGCCAATGCAGAAGCCCATGACCGCAAACTTGTCGATGCCCAGGTGGTCCATGAGCCCGAGCTGATCGTCCGCGTGGGAGTCCCACGGGCGGTCGACCTCGACGGGTCCCGTCGACTGGCCGCTCGGGGCGTTGCGCAGGTCCGCCGCGATGCAGCGGTATTCCCCTTTGAACTCGTCGATCGCTCTGAAAGGCGGGTTGCCGGTGAAGAAGCCGATGTTCGCGTTCAGTCCGCCGCCCGGCAGCAGCAGCAGCGGGAAGCCGGATCCGCTCTCTTCGTAGTAGATGCGGACCGGGCCCCGTTCGTAGAACTTGCCCGCTCCGGGAGGCTGCTGGCCGAACAGCTTCGGGGCGACAGCCGCGGCCGCCGCCGCAACGCCCGCGCTCAGGATGGTGCGTCTGGTCGTATCCATGGTCAGCGTCCTCCTTGCCCGCCCGATGCGGCCTGCGTAGTCGAAGTCGATCGAACGCTATTTTGCCGCCAACTGCTGCCAGTTGAGCACGACTTGAATTGCCGATGCCGGATTTCCGACGCTCGTGTTGACCAGGAATCGTTGTCCGTCCGCTGTCACCGCGTAGTTGGATCGATACGAGTTGCCGGTGAGCGGCACATGCGTCTCGAACAGCGGCTTCGCCGTCGTCGCGCTCTCGATGTTGCCGTCGGGGATTGCGACACTCATCAGGTGCGTGCCCGTCAGATAGAAGAGTTCTTTCCCGTCACGGCGCCACCGCGGCTCCGAGCCGCCGTGGTCGGAGATCTGTTGTCGTTGACCGGTGCCGGGGAACGGCTGGACGTACACCTGAAGCTCGCCGGAATCATCGGAGGCATACGCCAGCCACCGGCCATCCGGAGACAGCCGCCCATGCATCGCATTCTGGGGCGTCTTCACTTCCAGGCGCGGTGCTGGTGAGTCGACCGGCCAGACCCAGATCTCGAAGCCGGCTCCGACCCCCGTGAACACGATCGACTTGCCGTCGACGGACCAGTCGCTCGTGATCACATTGCCGCGGACGTCCAGCATGACGCGCTCGCTATCGGTCCCGCTCTCGCGCTTCTCGTACAGAGAGGTGTAGCCCAGACGCTTGCTGCGAAACACGACGCGCGACCCGTCGGGCGACCACATGGCACTCGCGTCGTTCTGCGCATCGAATGTGAACCGGGTCATGAGGCCGCGCGAGAGGTCGAGCATCCAGACATCCGCCGCGTTCGTGCTGTCTGCACCCGGCTCATGGCGACGGTACGCCCATCGGGCGATAGCTCGAAGTCGAGGTATTCGTCGGCCACTCCGACTGTATTCTCCGCGACGCCCGATCGACTGAACCAGCGGAGCTGTCCCGGAAGCACCAGCGCGGGGGCATACGCGAGCGTGCCGGCCGCGGAAGCCGAGAATGCCGCATAGCCCGTCGTCGTCCCCCCGATGCCGCGGGCGATCGGCACGGCCTCGCCGGTGATGGTCAGGCGTGCGAGATCGAACGGCTGACGCATGAGTGTGCCCGCCTGCGAAAAGAACAGGGACTCCGGCGCAAGGCCCTGGGCGCTCCAGTCCGTCCGCACGCCCAGGGCCGTGCCTTTCGTGGATCCGAGCGTGCCGAGCGAAACGCCCCAGTTGTCCGGCCGGATGCCGCGCGTGACGTACACGAAGTGTTCCCCGTCCGGCAGGAACGACGGAAAGCGATGCGAGTTCTCCTCGCGCCCCCCGTCCAGCTCGGTGGCGGCAACCGCTGGTCCGCCGGCAGCCGGAACGCGACTCAGCCCACCGTTGGCCGTCGGCGCGAAAAGAATCGTCCCGTTGGGCGACCACGAGCCGCCGCGCGAGTCGAGCGGTGAATCGCTGAGGGTCCGCGCCGGGCCGCCGGCGAGGTCGATGACCTTCAGCCTGCCCTGGGTGAAGAAGCCCAGCGAACGACTGTCCGGCGACCAGAACGGATAGATCGCGCCCTCGGTGCCGGCCAGCGCCTGCGGCTGCGCGTCGCCGAGCCGCCGCAGCCACAGCATCGGTTGCCCGCCAGACGGCGACGCGGCGAAGACCACGTGCCGGCCGTCGGGAGATGTCGCGAGCTGCGGCGCCACCACCGACGCTGGAGGGCTGCTGAAGGACAGGTTCGGCGGGATCGTCAGCGCGAGCTGCATCGATGGCGGCGATGTCTCGCGGCGATGGGCCGACCATCCGGGCAGGAGCGCCATCGCCCCTGCGATCGCGGTGCCCGCAACAGCGAGCGGGAGGATGCGGCGCCAGCCCGCCGACGGCACCGCGCGCGCGTCCACCGCGCTGCCGCCGTCCGCGATCCAGCCGAGCGCTTCACCGAGATCGGCCGCCGAACGCCATCGATCGGCGGGGATCTTGGCGAGACAGCGACCGAGCAGCCGATCGAGCAGCGGAGGCGTGGAGCCCGATCGCCGCATCAGCGGAAGCGGTTCATCCTTTAGAATCGCACTGAGAAGACTCGCCGGCGTGTCGCCCTCGAACGGACGCGCGCCTGACGTCATCTCGTAGATCACGACGCCGAGGGCCCAGACGTCGGTGCGAGAATCGACTTGGCGTCCCTCCACCTGTTCCGGCGACATGTAATGCAGCGTGCCGAGGATCGTTCCTCGTGCGGTGCCGTGGCCGGTGGTATCGAGCCGAGACGACGAGGAGATCGATACGGGCGAGGGCTCGGTGAGCTTCGCCAGTCCGAAGTCGAGCAGCTTCGCTCCGTTCCGCGTCAGCATGATGTTGGCGGGCTTCAAATCGCGGTGCACGATGCCGTGCTCGTGCGCGGCAGCGACTGCCGACGCGATGTCGCGGGCGATGCGGATCGTCTCGTCGAGAGGCACGCGTCCTCCCTCGAGGCGCGAGGCCAGCGTCTCGCCGTCGAGCAGCGGCATCACGAGAAACGGCGTGCCCCCGGCATCCCCGACGTCGAAGATGCCGCAGATGTGCGGGTGATCGAGCGCGGCGACCGCGGGGGCCTCCCGCTCGAAGCGAGCGCTCCACTCGGGAGTCGACGCCGCGCCGGCCGCGATGACCTTGATCGCCACCGTCCGATTGAGACGTGTGTCACGGCCTTTGAAGACCTGACCCATCCCGCCGACGCCGAGCGGCGCGACGATTTCGTACGGACCCAGCCTGGCTCCGCTTGCGAGGCTCATGACGCAGACACATGAGAAATATACGCGATGCAGCGACGGCGGCTCGGTGAAAGGTCCTGGGCGACTTTCCGAGGGTTCGCCGCATGCGCTCTGACAGGCTGGTCCGACGTCCGCCATTGCACTGAGGCGTTCGCCGCGCCAATCGGTATAGTGAGAAGTGCGGTGATGTATGCCGACGTGTATGTCCGGTAAGGGATATCGAAGCGCCCCGCCGCTCGTCCGCCGACGGCTCGGAATAGCGGCGCTTGTAGTCGCGACCGTTGCCGCCGTTGCCGTGCCGCAAGCCCAGCGCATCTGGTCAGGCTTCTACGGCGACACGCCACCGAAATTCCCGACGAGCGCGAGCTACGACGGCAGCTTCAACTTCTGCCGCGCGATGTTCGCGAGCAATCGGCGCGAGAAGCAGGGCTGGAGCACCGATTACCCCGGCGCCGACATCAATTTCAGCGTGCGTCTTGGCGAACTGACAAAAGTGCCTGTGAAGCGGATCACCGACGGCGAAGAGCAGATCCCCGATGCCGTGGTCGTCCGATTGACTGACGATTGGTTGTTCCGGTGTTCGTTCACGCTCATGGAAGACGCCGGAACGGCGCGGTTCACCGATGCCGAAGTGAAGCGGCTGCGGGATTACCTGCTGAAAGGCGGCTTCCTGCTGGTGACGGACTATCACGGCAGCCTGGCGAAGGCGCAGTTCGACCACGAAATCGGGCGCGTGC
>JBKPSC010000230.1:0-6179 GCA_046734915.1 Acidobacteriota bacterium
GCCAGAAACCGGTCTCTGAAGATGTAGTGGAACACTCCAATGCCCACGTACACCGCGGCCGTCGTCCAGACTTCCGGCCACTGAACCGAAAGGATGTTCCCGACGAGCATGTCTCGCAGATGCTCGGATTCACCTGTCGCCTGGCTCAGCGTGAGAATGACCGCCGCTGATGCCACCGCGTACGAAATGCCGATGAATGCTTCCTGCGGGATCTGCGCCTCGTGGCCCTTCACCATGGAAAAGATCAGGGCGCCGATGAGCGTGAACCCAAGGCTCATCCAATACACCGTCGGGCTGTGAGGATCGTAACCCTGCCAGACGGCGATGGCGGCGCCAAGCGACGCGATTTGCGCGAGGGAGAGATCGACGAAGATGACGCCGCGCTCCACGACGTGCAGCCCGAGATAGGCGTGGATGCCAGCAATGATCAGGCTCGCCGCGATCGGCGCTGCCAGAAACTGCAAGATAGACCAGTCCACGTCCGCCTACTTTCCCGTGATTTGCTTGAGCGTCGAAGCAAGCGTATTGACGTCAAAGTCAAACAGCTGGATGTAATTCGTCGCCTCCTTCGTCCCTCCGACCGACGGCGCCAGGATGAGCACCTTTCCGCCGACCTGACTGGCGATGGCTTGCGGTGTCTTCAAATCGAAGTACGGCTCGACCACGATCAGCTTGACGCCCTGGGCCTTCATGTCACCGATCAAGTCGAGCGTATGCGAGGGAGATGGGGGAATGCCCGGTTTCGGTTCGACATAGCCGATGACGTCCAGCCCGAACCGTTCCATGAAATTGGGCCACGATCGGTGATAGGTGACGATCTTCGTGCCTTTGTACGGCGCCATCGTCGCATCCCATTTCTTCTCGGCCTCGGCGAGACGCTTGTCGAAGTCGTCGTACCGCTGTGCGAAATACGCTTTGTCCGCGGGCGACAGCTGGCTCAGCTTGTCGCGAATCGCCTGCGCGATCCTGCGGCCGTTTCCCGGGTCGAGCCAGTAATGCGGGTTGCCAGCCGGATGGACATCTCCCATCGCGCGGGTGATCTGCCCGGTCGGAATCTCGAGAATCTTGACGTTGAGCGACGCGTCGAGATAGCCATTCGCGCCGACCTGAATCTTCGAATTCCGGCTGCTGTTGATGAGCGGCGGGAGCCAGCCGATTTCCAGCTCGCGGCCCACGAGCACCAGCAGGTCGGCCTTGCTGGCGAGGAGTATGAAGCTTGGTTTCGGCTCGACGAAATGCGGATCCTGATAGCCCTTGCCAAAGGCATCTACCTGCACTTTGTCGCCGCCGACTTCGCTCGTGAGCGCCGCGAGATCCGCGGTGGTCGTGATGACTCTCAACGCCGCGTGCGCCGGACGCGCGCTCACGACGGCCAGCGCCATGAGAAGCCCGATAGTGATAAACGCTTGTTTCATAAAGCCTTCTTCGCTGATCCATTGTTCGTGTGTTCGTGTCATCGTGCCCGTCTTCGCGTGACTGATCGTTTAGAACACGTGCGCGCCGTGTGCGCCAATCGCAAACTGGAATTGGAACAGGAACTCGTTGGCCGTCGAACCTTCTGCATACTTCGCATGGCGCAGCTGGCCACGAATTTGACTGAACTCGCTTGGCCAATAGGTCAGCGTGACGGACTGGCCGGTGTCGTTGATCGTCGAATCGTCAGCTCTGGCGGAATGATCGAATCGCAGTCCCGTGTACCACCGTCGTCCGAGCTGGTAATCGCCTGACACGAAGAAGCCCGGGCTCGTTTGCGTGCCGCCGAACTGCTCCTGTCTGCTCCAGACAACTTCGGTCCGGCCGATGAACGAGTGGTAAATCGATCGCTGCAGCGGCCGCCACCTGACGGTGGCATCCAGGCCGAACAGGTCGGTGGTGAATCTCCCCATGTCCACGCCGTTGACGTAGCCTTGACGGTTGTGGCCATAGGCGTACGAAAAGCCGAGGTCCACATTGGTCGATTCGCTGATGTCCTGATACCCGCGCAGATGTCCGACAAAGCTCACGTCGCTCCTTTTCGATGACTGAAAGAGCTCGCCTGAGTCGCCGCGAAACACTTGACCCGTCGCCTCGAGAAACACCCACGGATTCGGAATGAGGCGCGCAATCGAGATTCCGGCATCGGTGAGGCCATCGTCACCGTTGACGAGGTTTTCGGTGACCAGCGGCCGATCGGCCCATGGGATGACATGCGAGTGCAACGTGTTCACCTTTCCGAATGCCGCGCGCATTTTGCCGACCCTGACCAGCAATCCGCCCGGAATGGTTGGAAACGTGATGAATCCCTCCTCGACCTCCACCCCTTGCTCTCCGAAGGACATGAAGAAGTCGGCACGCGCGTAGGGATCGACGACCGCCTGGAACGACGCTTCGGATTCGGGCAGCGCCAGCACCGGGTCGGGATTGACGTCGTTCTTGCCCGTCGCGCCGATGAAATTCCCGATGACCGCCATGTCGGGATTGAAGATCTTCGAGGTCGCTGACACATTGCCGTAGACAGGCAATGTTCCGGTCGGTCCACCGGCGCCACCGGCTCCGGCGGGCACTTCAGCGGTCGGTTGGGCCGGCGCGGCTGGAGCGGCCGGCGGCTGACCGCCCGTCAGTGCTGCCAGCCGCTCTTCAAGCGCTGACAGTCGTGTATTGAAATCCTGTTTGAGCTGATCGATCTCCGCGCGCAGGGATTGCGCCGTGTCTTGTGCGTACGCAGGCCCGGCTGATGCCGTGCACCATGCCAGGACGAACGCGATCCGTACGAAACGGGACGCCCGCATGCTTCCTCCCCAACGATTTGCGGACCGTGAGGTCCGCCGGGTATGTAGGCGGACCCTCGGATCCGACAAATCGCGCAGGCCGTATGGCCTGCACTACATCCCGCCGACGCAAAACGGTTTCAGGGGTTAGGCGAGCGCAGGGGGCGAACGACCCGACGAGCGCGTAGCGAGGAGGACGCTTTCCGACGAAGGCTGAGAAAAAACGGCGCGGCCGGCATCCGTCAGACGGCATGCATCGGGCGCGAGGGGTGTGCGGGGATTGACGCTGAGCGGACTCGACGCGCACGACATGCAGTGCAGCGGCGTCTTGAGGTGGCACGCCAGGTCGTGGTGTTCGAACTGCGCCGTGACGAGAAAAACGCAGTACAGCGCGATGGCCAGCGCGGCAAAGCGCCGCCAGCAGCGAACTCCTGCTGTCCGAGCCATTCAATTGATGATACGCCCTCGGGCTGAACCCCGCAAACCGGGGCTCAGCGCACGGCGGCGTGTCATCAGCGCGTCCAGGTGCTGCAGGAGGTCAGCCGTCGGTCAAAAGCCGACGGCCTGGCCATCCTTCCGGTGATCTGATCCCGCTCGATAGAAGCCGTGGATTCCTGCGCCCGATCCACCGGCCGGCGCATCTGGGTCGGGCGTGAACATGATCGCTTGGTAACCGCCGACAGCACCGCCGTTGATGGACTCCACCTTGTGGCCCATCGCCTGGAGACCCGCGCCCACCAGTGTGAACAGCTTCGACTCGAGGCTGAGGACGTTCGGCACCTGGTTGTGCCGGAAGCGCGCCATGTCCGTCGCCGCCTGAAGATTGGCGCCGAGATCGAGGACGTTGACGAGCACCTGGGCAATCCCCTGCGCCTGCATGTCCCCGCCCATCAGCGTCACGGTCATCAGCGGTCGGCTGTTCTGCATCACGAACCCAGCCGACAGCGTGTTGAACGGTCGCTTGCCTGGCGCGATCACATTCGGGCTCTTGGGATCCAGCGTGAACAGTCCGCCGCGGTTGTGCAGGACGAACCCGTATCCGGGAACCGTCAGGCCAGATCCGAAGCCGCCAAAGTTGCTGTTGACCCACGACACCATGTTGCCCCAGCGATCTGCCGTCGACAGCACGATGGTGTCGCCGGTGCCGTCCACCGGGGCGCCGGGAGCTGTCGCCGTCGCGTGAGCGGGATCGACCCGGCCGCACAATGATTGCGCGTAGGATTTCGACAGAAGCCTGGCCATCGGGACCGGCGAGAAATGCGGGTCTGCGTTGTAGGCATACAGATCGGTGTACGCCAGCTTCTTCGCCTCGACGACGAAGTGCCAGTACTTGGGATTCGCGGGACCAATCGACGCCAGCGTCTCTCCCGGGGCCCATCGCGGCACACACGCGTCCAGGACGTTGAGCATCTCGTCGGTCGCCCAGGTCTGCGCGGGCGGCGGCAGCGTCGAGACGTCGTAGCCGTGGTAGTTCGTCGTCGTCGCGTCGACCCATTCGCCGGTGTAGTTGGCGAGATCCTCGAGGGTCATCGTTCCACCGACCGCCGTGGACTTGGCGACGATCGCACGAGCGATCTCGCCCGTGTAAAATCCGGCTCGCCCTTTCTGCTGCAGCAGCCGAAACGTCTTGGCCAGATCCGGACTGCGATAGAGCTCGCCTGCCGCAGGCTGGCGTCCCTTGATGTACCACGTAGCGACCGAATCAGGATCCACCTGCGTGCAGCACCCGCGGGCGTCGCCCGGCACTGGCCCCAGCGCGCGAGGGAGGCGCCAATCGTTGGCAACTCGCTCCGAGACCGGGAATCCGTTCTCGGCGTAATCGATGGCCGGTTGGAGCGTTTCCTTGAAGGTCATCGTGCCGAACCGGTGCAGCACCTCGTCCCAACCCCAGACGGTGCCCGGCACCGTAACCGTCAGAATGCCGGCCGGCGGCATGCCTGAACCGGGCGCCCAGTTCTTCGCATTCCACGAGTAGCCGAGCGAGTTCATGTGCGCCAGCGTCAGGCCGCTCGCCGCCTTTCCGCTCGCATTCAAGGTGTAGAGCTTGTTTTCCTTCGCGACGTAGATGATCGCGAACAAATCGCCGGCCACTCCGACGTTCATCGGCTCGACGAGGTTGAGCACGGCCGAAGCGGCCACGGCCGCGTCGATGGCGTTGCCGCCTCGTTTCAGAATGTCGAGGCCGACCTGGGCCGCAAGCGGCTGGCTGGTTGCGACCATGCCGTTTCGTGCCATGACCTCGGAGCGGTGTTGCCGGGCCCAGCCTTCCGAACGGTCGCCGTCGACCGCGCTGCACCAGGCAGGTTTCGGTGTGGCGCTGCACGACTGAACTGGTGACTGCGCATTGCCAATCACGGTGCTCGCCGCCATCCCGACGAACAGAAGACGAGCGACGACATGTAGCGGTCGCATGGCTTCGACTCCTTGTGCACACAGGCTGGAACCGCGGACAACAGGTGCCTGTGACGTCGGGCCGGATTATACAGACCTGGCGTCGGCGCCGGGTGCCGATCTGAGTTGCCTGCGCTAACTCTCAGCGGTTTGTGCTTCGGCCGGCTGGGCATCTCGGCGCGGGCGCGCACCTCGCCTGTCAGCCCACGCCAGTAGCCTAGGTTGCGGGGGATATTCCACCACAGACCGGTGCGGCTGACGTTCAGTCGTTTGAAGATGTGCCCGGGCGAGTAGAACTGAGTCTTGGCCCATTCATACCCGGCCAGCAATTCATCGGGCGTCATGTGTCGGGGTCGGTAGACGACGTGGGTTTTGCCGTTGTAATGCCGCCAGTCGTGATCGATGAGGCGGCCCTCGGCGCTGAGGCGCGCGTAAGCCGGCGTGCCAGGGTAAGGAACCATCACGCTGATGGTCGCATTGTCCAGCCCGATGTCGGCCATCACGTCCACTGTCCGCCTGAAGATGTCTTTGGTGTCCTCCTCGAAGCCAAACATGAGGCCGGCCTGCACAGCGATGCCGTGCCCGTGAAACCGCTGCAACAACCGCTTGTACTCGCGCACGCGGTTGTGGCTCTTGGCGGCCCCCGCCAGGCTGGCCTGGCTGACGCTCTCCAGGCCCAGGAAGAGCGCCTTGCAGCCGCTCCGCGCCGCCAGTTCCAAGATCTCCTCGTCTCGCGCCGAGGCCATCGTCGTCTGACTCGTCCACCACCGCTTGAGCGGAATGAGGCCGCGGAAGAGGTCCTTGGCGAATTGCGGGTTCGCGCCAAGGTTGTCGTCCCAAAAGACAATGCCCCTATCCGGAATCGCCGTCACCTCGGCAACAATCTCCTCGATGGGGCGGAACCGCATGTGGCGAGCCTTCGGATACATGAGCGGAATCGAGCAGTAGTCACACCGGTGCGGGCAGCCACGCGTGGCGATGATCGCGCCCCGCGTCGCCCACGACTTGTTCCAACCTCCATCGCGGATCAAATCGCGCCGG
>JBKPSC010000231.1:0-44575 GCA_046734915.1 Acidobacteriota bacterium
GCTCCTGCCTCCCAGCTTTTCCATCGAGGAGTTTGGACGGCGGCTTCGCGGCGGCCAGACCACCTCCGTCGAGGCGACCGAAGCGTGTCTTCGGGCGATCGACGAGAAAGACGAGGGCCTCAACGCGTTCATTCTGGTAATGGCCGAAGAGAGCCGGCGGCAGGCTCGGCAGGCCGACAGCGATCTCGCCGCGGGACACGACCGTGGACCCATGCACGGCGTGCCCATCTCGCTGAAGGATTTGATTGACGTTCGCGGCGTCGCGACGACGGCGGCCTCGAATGTCCGCCGCCACGTCGTCGCGGCCAGCGATGCGCCGGTCGTCGTCCATCTGCGGCAGGCAGGTGCTGTCGTCGTCGGCAAGACCAACCTGCACGAGTTCGCGTTTGGCACGACCAACGAAGACTCCGCCTGGGGGCCGGCAAGGCACCCGTTCGACCCGTCACGATCGCCCGGTGGGTCGAGCGGCGGGTCGGCGGTAAGCGTCGCTTCCGGCATGGCCCTGGCGACGATCGGGACCGATACCGGCGGCTCGATTCGCATTCCGTCCGCGGCCTGTGGGCTGGTGGGACTGAAGCCCACTGCGGGCGAGATCGCGACGGACGGTGTCGTCCCGTTGTCGCACACGCTTGATCACGTCGGACCGCTCGCGCTGACGGTCGGGGACGCCTGGCACGTGCACCAGGCCCTCCTCGGCCGATCCGCCAGCCGTCCACTCGTAGCCTCGCCGCTGGCGGGAATGCGGCTGGGCATTCCGCACCGCTATTTTTCGGATGTCCTTGAACCCGGCGTCCGGGCGGCCTTCGACGCAACGGTATCGGCACTCGCGCGGGCTGGCGCGCGGACGGCAACCGTCGACATCGCACACGCGGACTACATCGCCACCATTTACCTGCAGATTGTGCTCGCCGAGGCGGCCGCATTCCACGCCTCGGCGCTCGAGTCGGTCGGCGATCGGTACACATCGCCCGTGCGACTGCGGCTGGAAATGGCGAGATATGTGCTCGCCGAAGACTATCTGCGGGCGCAGGCCGGCCGCGCCGTTCTTCGTCGCGAGATCGACGCCGCACTGGCGTGGCACGACGCGCTCATCCTGCCGACGCTGCCGATCGTCGCGCCGAAGATCGGCGAAGCGTCGCTGACCATCGATGGCACCGCCCATCCAGTTCGAAACCTGATGCTCCGGCTCACGCAGCCGTTCAATATCAGCGGACATCCGGCGGTTTCGCTGCCCTGCGGCAGCGTCGATGGGCTGCCCGTGGGCTTTCAAATCGTCGGCCGCCGGCAGGAGACCGACGCGCTGATGCGGGTCGCGCTGGCCGCCGAGCGCGCCATCCAGAGTTAATCCGTCCCAAC
This sequence comes from Acidobacteriota bacterium, assembly GCA_046734915.1. Taxonomy (GTDB): domain Bacteria; phylum Acidobacteriota; class Vicinamibacteria; order Vicinamibacterales; family CAVVIG01; genus VFZL01. Next base: position 1,357 of record JBKPSC010000231.1, read on the forward strand.
GGCTGCACCGTGGGAGGCTACATTGGCAGCGGCGGATTCCGCGGTGGAGGAATGTCCGGTGGTCCCGCCGGAGGAGGAATGTCCGGTGGCGGTACCGGCTTGATGTCCGGCGGTGGTTTGTCTATGGGATCCGGCGGCCGCGGGAAGTCTGGTTGTTGAGGCTGTTCACTACCCATGGCCGTAGCCGTTGCAACATCACGGCCGGAAGCGAAGCACGGCTGTCGAAGCGCTCGGTGCCTTGACACGCGTGTCCACGTCGTCGGCTGACGCGCCACGGGGGCGCTTGAGGCCGGCGAGCTTGCGCGCCCGACGCAAATAGACGCGGATTTCGCGGCGATCGAGATCGGCGAGCGACTGCAGCTTGATGTGGCGCATGCCCTTCCCCGTTCCCTGCAGCAGGCCAGATGCATCAGGCAGGTCCGCACCCCTCGTAAACGTGAGGTTGGCGTGCTTGTGGAAAACCGCGATCATGCACACGGCATCTTTGATGACGCGCTCTGTCGGACCATACAGGAGCATGACCTTGTTGCGCATCGCGAAGATGTATTCGTGACAGGGCGCCATCTCGCTGAGGACGACAGTTCTCAAGCCGAGAGCGAGCGACTGGACCGCCGGATCGTGGCGAAAAAGGAACTCGATGAGCTCGCGTGGCGGCGTTCTCATGGCGCACCCCGCAGTGCGTTGCCGATCAGACCTTCAAACCGACAGCACGCATGAGCTCCAGCGCGTTGCTGTGCTCGACGACACCCGGGCGCATACGGTAGTCGAACACCATCGTACCGTTATCGATGCGATCTTCGAAATGAACGTTGACCGCGGCGGCGGCGAGCGAACCGGTGAACGCCGTCAGCGCAAGATCGTGCGTCGTGATTAGGCCGATGGCGCCGGCCTCGACCAGCGTCCGGACGATGGCTTCGGCACCGATTCGCCGATCGTGGGAGTTGGTGCCGTGCAGGATTTCGTCGAGGAGAAACAGCAGCGGCAGCGGGCCGGCCGCCAGTTCGACGATGGTCCGTATCCGGAGGATTTCCGCGTAGAACCGCGAGAGGCCGGCCTGTAGCGAGTCCTCTACGCGCAGCGTCGCGCCGATCGCCAGCAGCGACAGCCTCATCGATGTCGCGCAGACCGGCGCGCCGGCGAGTGCCAGTACGACGTTGCAGCCGATCGCCCGCAACAGCGTGCTCTTCCCCGACATGTTCGACCCGCTGACCACCAGGACGCGAGGCCAGTCGCCACCCAGTCGTAGGTCGTTCGGCACCGCCGCGTGACTCACGATGAGCGGGTGAGCCAGTGCTTCGGCCTCGAGCAGCGGCCCCTCTCTCTCGACCGACGGAAACGGGTTTTCCGGACGCTCGTAGGCGAACGCGGCAAGGCTGCTCAAGGCCTCGAGCTCACCAAGCGCATCCAGCCACGACGCCAGCGCCGCCCCGTGGCGCGCCTGCCAGCGATCGATGGCGACCGATGCCTGGCTGCGAACGAGCAGCAGCGCGCCGATTGGCGCGAAGAGCGGGTTGTGCAACGAGTCGAGGGCAGAGACGAATGTCTGCAGTCGCTTGAGACAAGCCGACGGGGCGACACCTTCCCGCATCAGCCGGCGATGAATGCCGACGAGCCTTGGCGATGAGAAAGCCTCACCCTCGACCCGCGCCAGGAGCGCGACGAGCAGGCGCAGGTCGAGCGAAGGCGCCTCGATGCGGTGAGTGGCCTCGGCAATCTGCTGGCGCCAGACGGCGACGAGGCCCATTTGGAGGAGCAGCCAAGCCAGTGGAATCCAGACGTCCACCAGATCGGCTAAGGCCAGCGCAATGGTCGCCGCCGTGCCCGCAGCCGACACAGCGAAGAGCGCTCCGGCGATTGCTGGCAGGCCGAGCGGCGACGTCCGGGCCCACTGATCCAAGGCGGATGTACGTCCGACGTGGGTCTCGGCGGCGAGCACCGCGAGGTCTTCTCGGAAGTCGAGCCGGCCGCGCAACTCCTGGACACCCTGCTGCCGTCCCTGGATCTCGTCGACGTCGGCAGGAGCCCGAAGCCAGTCGGCGAGGGTCTCCTCGCCCGCTTCGGTTCGCGCCGTCGTCAGCAATTGGAAGAGAGAGCCCGACCCGAAAAGATCCAGGTCGCGAACGTACGGGTGTTCGGTCGCGAAGCGGGCACCGTCCGGTCCGGTGCCAACCCATTTACCGTCCATGCGCTCGAGCCCTCGCACGTACAGTCGCTTCGCCCGCGCTGCGCGCTCGTTGCGCTGCAACACCAGGGCGTGGACCACGACCAACGCAAGGAACAGCACTGCCGGCGCGATGAACGTGATGATCGGCCCGGTACCACGGATGAACACCAGCCACCCGGTGAAAGCGGCCACCCCCGCCACCGCCAGACGCAGATTGGAGATGCGGATGTGCTGGCGATCGCCTCTGGCGATGCGCTCGTCCCACAGCGCAATGCGACGCTGGTACTCGGCGCGTGGACCTGCCGCGCCTGTGGTCACGACGTTCGCGTGAGCAGCTCGCGTGCGATCCGGACGTTGCCGTCGATGGCGCCCTGCAGTTCGTCGACGGCGATCCACTCATTGGCTGTGTGCGCCAGGTGGATCGACCCCGGACCGTACAGCAGCGGCTGACCCCAGCGATTCAGGAATGGAATGTCGGTCGTGTACGGGAACACCGCCGAGTCGAAGCCAGGTACCGTCGTCATGCGGACGGGAGGGACTTCAAGGACGTGCTCGATGTTGACACGAGACTCGAGGGGCGCGATGGCGCGGCGAATCTCGCTGGCGTCCGAAACCGTCCGGAACAGCACTTCAGCCTCGGCCGATGGCGACACGACGTTGGGTGCCACGCCGCCGACGATGAGACCGACCGTATAGTGTGTGCGCCCCAGGATCGAATCTTCAGGCAGGGCCATGGCCCGCAGCGCGACCAGCGCGTCAATGAGCTTGTCGATCGCCGATTCGCCCAGCTCGGGAAACGATGAGTGCGCTGCGCGCCCGGATGCGCGCAGCCGGAGCCTGAGCAGACCGCGGGTGGCCACGCCGAGCCGCAGGTCCGTCGGCTCACCGTCGACCAGATACTCGCATCCGCTCGTCGTACGGTTCGCGACGCGCGCGCCGTCGCTGCCGCGCTCCTCGCCGACCACGAACAGCAGGCCGGCTCGCGTTTCGCCTTCGCTGCGAAGATGTTCGACGGCGGCAACCTGCGCCGCCAGAATGCCTTTGGCGTCGCAGGCGCCACGGCCGTAGATGCGGCCGCCGTCGACGCGGCTCGGAAAGAATGGCGGCACGCAGTCGTAATGCGTGGAGAAGACGACCTTCGGGGAGCCTACTGTGGCCAGCACGTTGAAGCGCGTCTCGTCGACGCGTTGCTCGGCGACCTCGTAACCGAGGTCCTTCAAATACTGGGAGAGCCAGCGTCCAGCCTGTCCTTCGCGTCCGGTCGTCGAGTCGATGTCGACGAGCGATCGCGTCAGCTGAATGACGTCGCTAATGGTCACAATCAGTGGACCACCACAGCCTTGACCAGATCGAGGGACTTCAGCACCTTGAGAATCCGGTCCTTCGAATCCTGCCGCGGCGACACCATCGGCAGTCGATACACCTCCTCGAGAAGCCCCATCGCCGCCATCGCCGCCTTGACGGGGCCGGGGTTCGACTCGACGAAGTTCACCTGCATCAGCGGCAGCAGGCGGTCGTGCATCGCGCGGGCTGCGCTGAAGTCGCCGTGCTCGGCCGCCTCGACCATCTGGACCATCTCTGCGGGCACCTGATTCGACGCGACCGAGATCACGCCGCGGCCGCCGATCGCCATCAGCGGCAGCGTGATCGCATCGTCGCCCGACAGCACGATGAACTCGGACGGAACGAGGTGGCAGATCTCGCACATCTGTGAGATGTTGCCCGACGCTTCCTTGACCCCGACGATGTTGGGCAGCGCGGCCAGCCGCGCCACGGTCGACGGCTCGATGTTCACGCCGGTGCGGCTCGGAACGTTGTAAAGAACGATCGGCAGCGGCGTGCTGTCGGCAATAGCCCGGAAGTGCTGATACAGACCTTCCTGGGTCGGTTTGTTGTAGTAGGGAGCCACCGACAGCAGGCCTGAGGCGCCGGCCCTCAGCATCTCTGACGCCAGATGGATGATCTCGCGCGTGTCGTAGCCGCCGGCGCCGGCCAGCACGGGCACCTGGCCGCCGGCTTCATCGACGAGGATTTCGACAATGCGCACCCGCTCCTCGAGCGTGAGCGTTGGGTTCTCTCCAGTCGTGCCGCAGGGCACGACGAAGTGAATGCCGGCGTCGACCTGCCGGCGACCCAGGCTGCGGACCGCCTTCTCATCGAGATCGCCGGATGACGTGAAAGGAGTGACGAGCGCGGTACCCACGCCGGTCCATCTGGTTCTCATAGGCCTCTCCAGGCTTCAGGCTCCGGGCTTCAGGCTTCAGGTGCTTCCGGAATCGAATTCTGAACTCTGAACTCTGAATTCTGCATCGTCATGTTCCACGCAATCCCAGCACGTCCTGCATGTCGAACCAGCCGCGCTTGCCCTGCACCCACCGGGCGGCGACCAGCGCGCCGCGGGCGAAAGCGCCTCGATCGCGCGCAGTGTGGGTCAGCGTGATCGAATCCGACGGCCCCTCGAAGCCGACCGTGTGCGTGCCGGGGATCGAACCGGCGCGCGTGCTGGAGACATCGATGGCGCGCTCATAACCGGCAGCTTCCATCGTGCGCTTGAGCAGCAGCGCGGTCCCGGATGGCGCATCCTTCTTGGTCGAATGATGCGCTTCGTGCAGCCAGGCGCCAAACTCGGCCTGCTCGGCGAACCGCCGCGCCGCGAAGCGTACGAGGGCCTCGAAGATCACGACGCCGGTCGCGAAGTTCGGAGCCGCCACGATGCCGGCTCCGGCATCGGCGACCGCCCGACGAAGCACCGCCTCGTGCTGCTGCCAGCCGGTGGTGCCGAGGACGACGTTGAGGCCACGCCGGGCGAGGGCCGGCACGTTCGACACGACGGCATCGCCGAGCGAGAAGTCGATGGCGACGTCCGCGAATCCCCGCCACCGGTCGTCGTCGGCGGCGCCTGTATGCGACGGCGACTCCGGGTCGATGACCCCGACGACTTCACCGCCATATCCACCGGCGAGCTCGCCAACCAGTCGGCCCATTCGGCCGTATCCGACGAGAACGATGCGCATCACCGCACGCTTTCAATCTGCAACCAATCTTCAATCTTCAATCTTCAAATCTGCAATTCAAAGGATACCTTGCTTGTGCATCAGCTCCGCGTTCAGAATCGCCGCGCCGGCCGCGCCGCGAATCGTGTTGTGGCCGAGGGCCACGAACTTGTAATCGAACAGCGGACAGGGCCGGAGCCGACCAACGGTGACCGTCATCCCACCGTCCCGGTTGGCGTCGAGAATCGGCTGCGGGCGGTTCTGCTCGGTCAGATAGACGATGGGCTGTCTTGGCGCGGACGGAAGCTCGAGCTTCTGCGGCTCACCGCGGAATGAGTTCCACGCGTCGATGATGGCTTCGGGCACGGGTTTCTGGTCGAGCGCCACGGAAATCGATCCAGTGTGGCCATTCTGAACGGGGACGCGCGTCGTCGTCGCGCTCAGCCGCACCGGATGGTGTGCAACGGCATTCCCCTTGAGCGTGCCCAGGATCTTCTGTGTTTCGGTTTCGACCTTCTCCTCTTCGCCCCCGCCAATGTGCGGAATGATGTTGCCGAGGATGTCCCACGACGGGACGCCCGGGTAACCGGCGCCGGAAATCGCCTGCAACGTGGTGACGATGGTGCGCGTCAGCCCGAACTGGCGCAGCGGCGCCAGTGCCATCGCCAGCACAACAGCCGCGCAATTCGGGTTCGTGACGATGCTGCCCTTCCATCCCATCGCAGCGCTCTGCGCCTTCAGCAGCGCGAGGTGATCCGCGTTGACCTCGGGAATCAGCAACGGAACCGTCGATTCCATGCGGTAGTTACGCGAATTGCTGACCACGATGTGGCCGGCGGCGGCGAACGCCGCCTCGATCTCACCGGCGACCGAGGAGTCGAGACCCGAAAACACCAGCTTGGGCGCGTTGCCAGGCGCCGCCGCTTCGACGACTTTCCTGGCGACGTCGTCGCGAAGTGGTGATGCGAGACGCCAGGCGGCGGCGTCACGGAACGCCTTGCCCTCGGATCGCTGGCTGGCGCCGAGCCAGTCGACCCGGAACCACGGGTGGTCGGCGAGAAGTGCGATGAATTGCTGGCCGACCATGCCGGTCGCGCCAAGAATGCCCACGGGAATCATATGGATCGTCCTCTGAAAAAGTGAAGGTCGGGATTGCGGCGGGTGCCGAAGCGGCGGCCGCAGTCAAAAAAAAAGCCGACGCGGAAGGCCCGTGTCGGCAGTCAAAGTGCTCGGATCGCGTCGAGACTCAGTTTTCGAGCAGCATGCCTCCGACAGGGGTGACCCGCTTTCGACCAGTGCACTTTCGAGTAAGGAGTCGGAGGCGCATGCGACTTAGTAGTATACGAAGGCCTTTCACAAAGGTCAATCGAGCGCGCTGTCTCCGCGCAGGAAAGGCCCTTCGCCCGGGCTAGAATTGTGCTTCATCTTCAAGGCCGAACGTTCGGCGATTCCTGCCGGTTGGCTTCGTGCCGACGGCGCCGACTGGCAGCAGCGAGATCCTGTGTGCAGCAGGTGACCTTTATAGAGGAAGACGCCCGCATCCGGGCTCTCAGCGCCGAGCGGATTCTCGACGACGGCGCCGGGGTCCTTTTCAACGATCTCGTCCTCATCGCGGCGGCGACCTTCAGTGTACCGATCGCCGTCGTCAACTTCGTCGATCGCGATCGGCAGTGGTTCAAGGCCCGCGTCGGGATCACGCCGTCTGAGGCACCTCGGACGGTGGGCTTCTGTCCACTCGTCGTCGACGAGCGTGCTTCACTCGTCGTCGAGGACGCTGCCTCTCTACCCGAGTGGGCGCAGCGGCTGTCTGCCTTCGGCCGGCCGGTCCGCTTCTACGCGGGGGTGCCGATCATGGCGACCTCAGGACACGTCCTCGGCACAGTTTCCATAGCCGACGAGCAGCCCCGGTCGTTCGGTCGTGATCAGATTGCCGTGCTCGAGGCGATCGCCCGGCAGGTGCTGCCGACGCTCGGCCTGCATAGACGTGCGGAGACCGAGGAGCAGACGGCAGAGCTCCGACGGGCCAATGAGAGCTTGCGATCCGAGGTGCGCGAGCGTCAGCGCACTGAGGACGCTCTGCGCCGCAGCCAGGAGAAGCTCGTGCAGTCAGAGAAGCTGCAGGCCATCACGCAGCTGGCCGGCGGCATCGCGCACGAGTTCAACAACCTGCTGGCCGTGATGTTCGGCTATCTTTCCCTGCTCGAAACGAACCTGGACGAAGAGGATCCGCGACGGGCCGACCTCCGGCGGGTCGCGGACTCGGCCGATCGCGCCGCCTTGCTCACGCGGCAGCTGCTGGCCTTCAGCCGGCACCAACGGCTGTCACCGCAGCTCGTCGACCTCAATACCCTGGTGGCGCGCCAGGAGCGCATGCTCGCGCGGGCAGTGGGCGATCAGGTGCGCCTGACGTTGGTGACTCCAGCCGAGGCCTGTCCGGTCCGGGTGGACCCGGCGCATGTAGAGCAGGTCCTCCTGAATCTGGCGATCAACGCCCGCGATGCCATGCCTGGCGGCGGGACGTTCACGATCACGATTTCGCCGGTTTCGGTCGATGACCTGCCGACGCGGGTCTCGGGCAGCATCGAACCGGGCCCGTACATTTCACTCCAGGTCGCCGACACGGGTCACGGCATGACGCCTGAAGTGGTGACGCGAATTTTCGAACCGTTCTTCACCACCAAAGAGGTCGGCCGGGGCACCGGCCTTGGTCTGTCGACCGTCTACGGTGCCGTGACGCAGAGCGGCGGGTACATTCAGGTCGAGTCAACACTCGGCGGAGGCAGCACATTTACCATCCTCCTGCCGCGCGTCGAGTCGGCCGCGCCAGGGGCTGCCGACGATGTTGTCCGCGTGACGCCGCGCGGCTCCGAAACGATTCTGGTCGCCGAGTGCGATCCGGCGCTCCGCGGACTGACGGCCGCGGCCCTGCGCCGCCACGGCTACTGGGTGCTCGAGGCCGCCGATGGCGTCGACGCGCTGGGCCTGTGTGTGCGGCAGGCCGGGCCGATTCACCTGCTGATTGTCGACGCGGTCATGCCGGACATGAGCGGCGCCGGCCTCGCGAAGCGGATGCTACCCACGCGCCCGCAGGCACGAGTCCTGTACATGTCCGGATATGACGGCGACCCCTCGTCGCTCGGTCTCGGGCCCGCCGACCCGGTCATCCACAAGCCGTTTTCGCCCGATGAACTGCTCGACCGTGTCCGCCGCCTGCTCGACAGCCGCGACGTGCCGTACCCGCGTCGGCATGATTGAAGCGCTGTTTCATGCCTGGGAAAGACGCCTGGCTTCCGTCACGACCGACCGCGTCGTCCGGCCGTTCGAGTGGGGGTTGGACTGGATCGATCGGCGGTCAGTGGTCGATGGCGACGCCGCGCACGACCAGCTCGAGGCGTGGGTCTCGCACGTCATGCAGGACAGCGACGCCTTCTTCAGCGCGCCGCCGACGCGCGAGTACCAGTTGAGCCGCGCGGACGCCCGCGGCGAGCAGATGCTCACCTTCCCCTCCGGGTTGGCCACGCCGCAGCCGACCAACAACACCGTGTACGCCCGGTTCGTCCCGGCGCGAAAGACCGCGGCCGGCGAGCCTCGCGCTGCAGTCCTGGTGCTGCCGCAGTGGAACGCTGACGAAGGCGGTCACGTCGCTCTGTGCCGGCTGCTCGCGCTCAACGGCCTGTCAGCCCTGCGCCTCAGTCTTCCCTACCACGATCGCCGGATGCCGGAGGAATTGCGTCGCGCCGACTATATCGTCAGCGCGAACATCGGCCGGACACTCCAGGTGTGCCGGCAGGCTGTAATAGATGCGCGGCGCGCGATCGCATGGCTCGCGGCGGTTGGCTTCGAGCGAATCGGCATCCTGGGCAGCAGCCTCGGCTCCTGCCTCTCGCTGCTGACGACGGCGCACGAACCGCTCGTCCGCGCACAGGCGCTCAACCACATCTCGCCGTATTTTGCCGACGTCGTCTGGCGGGGACTCTCGACCGAGCACGTCCGCCAGGGCCTGAACGGTCACATCGGGCTCGATGGGTTGCGGAGGTTGTGGCGGCCGATCAGTCCCCAGTGGTACTTGGATCGCGTGCGGGATCGCCAGACGCTGCTCGTGTACGCCCGGTACGATCTGACCTTTCCCGTCGACCTATCCGAGGATCTCGTGCGCGAGTTCCGGCGCCGAGGCATTCCTCACGAGGTCGCCGTGCTGCCGTGCGGTCACTACAGCACGGGAAAAACGCCGTTCAAGTTCATCGACGGCTGGATTCTTACGCGGTTCCTGAAGCGAGCACTAAGTAGGGACGTAGGACTTAAGACTTAAGACTTAAGACTTAAGACTTAAAGTCCCCTAATCCGTCGGCTTGATCAGCTTCGTGAAGAGCGCCCGGCGATCGAATCCGCGGTCTGCTGGTTTGGTCTCTGTCGTCGTCGGCTCGGGGGGCTTCGGGGGGAAAAAGAGCTCCATGAGTCGCGCTGCCGCCATCGTGAGGTCTTTGTAGTCGCTCAACTGATCTCTGACATCGGTCGCCAATTGCGTCAGCAGCGGACGCACCTGTTCGTACGGCAACGGCTTGTTCACCCACTTGTCGCGGAAGCTCACGGTCCGGCGCTGCTCGACGGCGCCGTTGCTGGCAATCTGGCGGAGCGTATCGGCGTGCTCCGGCGAGAACTGATCAGGCAGCGAAGCGAGCACCGCGTCGAGATCAGCGGTCACGCGGTCGAACATGTCCGAGAAGAAATCGATGTACTCGAACGCCGCATTTGGATTCTCGAGCTGACGACGGACCTCTTCGACACGCTGCCGGAGCGTCAGCAGAGTGGAGCGTGAAGCTGCGGTGTCGGCGCGCCATTTCTCCAGGTGCACCTGCACCTGGTCGACGGTCGCAGGCTCGGCGGACAAGGACGGCGTGAGCGTCGATCGTTCCAGCATGGTTACAGATACTTCAAAAGGCCCTCGAGCGCAGCCAGGAGCACCTCCGCCAGGTCGCGGACAAAGGGCGTGACGTCACCCTCGTTGACGGCATTGGCCACCGTGACCGGACTCGTGAGGAAGAGCCATGCGGTCGCGATCGCCAGCACCACGCCGACAAGGGCAATGGCCCCGAACACGCTGAGCCCAATGCGTTGGATGCTCATGGCAAGGGGTTAAAGGCAACGGTTCACAGGTTCACACGTTCACGGGTTCACCGGTTCAGCGCCCGTGAACCAGTGAACCCGTGAACCTGTGAACCCGTTCCTTATACTGCCGTCGCCGACAGCACGACGGGTTCACCAAGCTGAAGCGCCGCCAGGTCGCCGCCGATAGCATCGAGGTCGCCGACGATCAACGTGGTCAGACGTTCAGGGTGCAGGTGACGTTCCGCGGCGCGGGTCACGTCCTCGGGCGTCACGCGCTCGACCGCGGGGACGAACTGCGCGAAGTAGTCATCGGGCAGATCGTGCAGCACGATTTGCGTGACGGCACGCGCCACCTGCTCCGCGGTCTCGAAATTGCGAGCGTATCCACGGGTCAGCGCCGCGATGCCCAGCGCCAGCTCTTCGGCCGTCACCGGCCGCGGACCGCGGATCGCCGAGATTTCGGCCAGCGACTCCTCGATGGCGCGCCCGGTGGCCGCCGTGTGCACGCTGACCTGCAGCGCAAAGGGCCCGGCGTGCCGCCGGAAGTCGAACGACGTCCGAGCGCCATAGGTAAACCCTTTGTCCTCACGTAGATTCAGGTTGATGCGGCTGACGAACTGCCCGCCGAGCACCATGTTGGCGGCGACGAGCGCGTGGTAGTCCGGCGTGTTGCGCGGTACGGCCACGTGTCCGATGCGGAGCTCCGACTGCGGCGCGCCCGGCCGCGGAATCACGTTCAGCGCCGCCGGCCGCGGCAGGTCGCCGGAGAACGCCGTCGCCGGCGTGGCGCCGCCGTTCCAGTTCTCGAACGCGGTGGCCGCAAGTCGGCGGATGGTCGCATGATCGCAGTCCCCGACGGCGACGAGCGTCGTTTCACCCGGACGCATCGCCGCCGCATGAAACCGCCGCACGTCGTCGAGCGTCATGCCGGCCAGCGAGGATTCTGTGCCGAGCGGCGTATGCCCGTACGGGTGCGCGCCGTACAACAGGCTCGCGAACGTCCGATCGGCGACGGCACCGGGCATGTCGCGTAGCTGGGTCAGCCGATGGAGCCGCAGCTGCCGCACGCGATCGAAGTCCTCGTGACGCAGCGCCGGTCTGGCCACCATCTCGGCGAGCAGATGCATGGCGCGATCGGTGAATCGCGTCAGGACTGTCGTGCCGACCATGGCGGCGTCTGAGCCGATGTCGGATTCGAGCTGCGCCCCGATTCGCGCGAGCTCCTCGTGCATCTCAATCGCCGAGTGGGTCCCGCTTCCTTCATCGAGCATGTCGAGCGTCATCGCCGCGAGACCTTCCCGACCTGGTGGATCGTCGGCGGCGCCGCGCTTGATGAGCAGCATGACCGAGACCAGCGGAATGATCGCGTGAGCGACCGACCAGACGTGCAGGCCGTTCGGCAGAACCGACTTTTCAATCGGCGGAAAGTGAAAGACCGGTGATGGACCGGGCTCTGGAAGCTTTGACCGGTCGACGTTCACGGTCACGAGACCACCGCCACGGTCGACCCCGGCAGTGCCAGATCCGTTCGGCCCCGGGGCACGATGCTCAGCGCCACGCGCCGGCTGTGGTGCACAAACTCCGCGACGGCAGCCATCAGCGATTCGCGGGTCACCTGCTGGTAACGCGCCAGATCGCGTTCGAAAAACGCCGGATCGGAGAGAAACACGTTATAGGCATTCAGCTGATCGGACTTGCCGCCGAATCCGCCGACACTCTGCAGCCGGAACATGAACTGCGATTCGGCCTGCACGCGCCCGCGAGCCATCTCGTCCGGCGTCGGACCCTCGGTCGCCAGCCGATCGATCTCCTCGGCGATCGCCGATTCGAGCTCGGCGAGTCGATGGCCGGGGGCGGCGGTGGCGGCAATCTGCATGAAGCCGGCGATTTCGCGCGAGTTCTGGGCTGCTGAGACGTCGGTGGCGATGCGTTCCTCGAACACGAGCCGGCGGTAGAGCCGCGATGTCTTGCCATTGGCGATGACGTCAGCGGCCAGGTCCAGCGCGGCATCGCCATCGGCAAACATCGCCGGCGACTGCCAGGCCAGGTACAGCCGTGGCAACTCGACGCGATCTTCGTGAACCAGCCGGGTTTCGCCGGTGAGGCCCGGCGTCTCGGGGCGGACCGGCGCGGTCGCCGGCCCCGGCGGCAGCTCCTCGAAGTGCGCGCGGGCCAGGGCGAGGGCGCGTTCGACGCTTACATCGCCGGCGATCGTCAGCGACGCATTGGCGGGATGGTAGTAGGTCGCGAAGAATTGCCGGACGTCGTCGAGCTGCGCGGCGTGAAGATCGCTGATTTCGCCGATGGTCGTCCAATGATAGGGGTGCTCGGGCGGATAGAGCGCCGCCAGCATCACCATCGGCGCCAGCCCATACGGCCGGTTCTCGTAGTTCTGACGCCGCTCGTTCAACACCACGTCCCGTTGGTTGGCGAACTTGGCTTCCGTCAGGGCTGGAAGCAGATACCCCATGCGATCCGATTCCATCCACAGCGCGAGCTCGAGGGCGTTGGTCGGAACGACTTCCCAGTAGTTCGTGCGGTCGGAGTTGGTCGAGCCGTTCAGCGAGGCGCCCGCGCCTTGCAGTGGCTGGAAATAACCGTGATCGTGATGCTGCGAGCCTTCGAACATCAGGTGCTCGAAGAGATGCGCGAAGCCGGTGCGGCCCGGCACTTCGTTTTTCGAACCGACGTGATACCAGACGTTGACGGCCACGATGGGACACGCATGATCCTCGTGCACCAGAACGTCGAGCCCGTTGGCGAGCGTGTGCTTCTCGAAGGGGATGTTCATGGCACCGGCGTCAGCGGAATCGTCGGTCGCGTGTAGCTGGCAATCGACAGCTGCGCCGCAGTCTGCTCCGCCACGCCGATGAACGCCCGCGTCGCGGCGACCTCCGGTTCGGCGACGACGAGCGGAATGCCAACGTCGCCGCCTTCGCGAATCGGCTGATAAATCGGGATCCGGCCGAGGAAGGGCACGCCGAGCTCCGCGGCCAGATTTTCGCCGCCGCCTCGCCCGAAGATGTCGGACTCGTGGCCGCAGTCCGGGCAGGTGAAGTAGCTCATGTTCTCAATCAGGCCGAGCGGCTGGATGTTGAGCTTCTTGTACATCGCCACCGCTCGACGCGTGTCGGCCAGCGACACCTGCTGCGGCGTCGTCACGACGATGGCCCCGGCGGTCGGGACGCTCTGGCTGAGCGTCAGCGCGACGTCTCCCGTGCCGGGCGGCATGTCGATGATGAGATAGTCGAGATTCGTCCAGCGCACTTCACGGAAGAACTGCTGCAATGCCCCGTGCAGCATGGGACCGCGCCAGATAATCGGCGCATCGTCTGCGGTGAGGAAGCCCATGGAGATGACCTGCAGGCCGTACTTCTCGGCCGGCACGATCTTCTGACCGTCCGTCATGAGCTGCGTCTTGATGCCCAGCATGATCGGCACGTTCGGACCGTAGATGTCGCCGTCGATCAGGCCGACCTTGCTGCCGCACTTCGCCAGCGCGAGCGCGAGGTTCACCGCGACGGTGGTCTTCCCGACTCCGCCTTTGCCCGCGCCGACGGCGACGATGTTCTTGACGCCGGGAATTGGCTGGCGCGGCCCGTCGCCGCCGAGTGAGGCGGAGCGCACGCTGGCGCTCATCGTGACGTCGACGCTGGCCACTCCGGGCAGCTGCATCACCGCTGCGCGCGCCTGATCGCGCATCTGGTCTTTGACCGGACACGCGGGCGTGGTCAGCTCGATGGTGAAGGCGACGCGGTCGCCGTCGATTTTCAAATCTTTGATGAATCCCAGGCTGACGATGTCGCGGTGGAGATCGGGGTCGCGAACCACGGCGAGCGCACCCAGGACGGCGGCGTCTGTAACTGGCATGATTCCAAGAATAACAGGGAAAAACTGGGGAATGAAGGAATCAGGGAATGAGGGAATGAAGGAATGGAAACGCGGGAATGCGGAAATGAAGGCGATGGAAGAGCCGGCGTCCTGGCCATCCCACATTCCCCGGCTCGATCATTGCCATTCCCTCATTCCCTCATTCCTTCATTCCGCATTCTCCAATGTCCGTTCTAGGTTGCTGTTTCGAACAGCTTCCGCCCCTGGTGGTGCAGGAGTGTCCAGAGAGCGTAGCAGCCGAGGGCGGTGCCGTAAGGCAGAAGCAGGAGATCGACGGAGCCGAGCATCAATGCGGCCAGGCGTGACCAATGGCGGTGGCGGCGCAACGGAAGACCGACCGCGATGTGCGCTGCGCCCCAGATGATGGCGAGCAGGGCCAGGGCCGTGAACGCCGCCGCCATGACGCTGGCGGCGAACTGGCCGCCGTGCTCAGACGCAGATGCGGCCAGCGCGATTGCGGCGACGCCGAGGGCCAGCGTCGACAGGCCGATGAGCGTGATCATCACGCCCCACACGACGAAGAGCACACCGGCCAGCTCGACGTGAAAGCTCACGGCGTCAGGCCGCGGAAGGACGAACCGCGACGCGGACCTCGACGCTCAGCGGCACGGCGCTCGGCACGTGCACGCGGAAGCGGAGACGCGCGCCGTCTTCGACGCCGGCCGGCACGGAGACGCGAACCGGGTGGTGCACCGGCGCGTGACCGGTGCCGCGACAGGCAGCGCACGGCTCGGCCCACGTTTCACCCCGTCCGCCGCAGCGCGGACACGTGCCGCGCAGGGTCACGTCGAGCGGGACGGTCGTCCCGCGCGAGGCCTCCCGCTTCGATACCGACACCTCGGTCGTCAACGTCTCGACGTCGGACGGCACGCCGAGAAATCGATCGCGGACGCGCGGCACGAACTGGCCCACCGACGGGAAATCAATGGCGACTTCGTCGGCGAAGCAGTCACGCGGCCCGTGCGACAGTCCCCGCGTGTCACGTTCGGCGTGTGGCAGAAACCGGAAGCGCTCGCTGCTCACGATAACCTCGGTACGATAGGAGTCGATCCGTCGCTTGTCAAGGAAGGGACGCGGTGCTACCGTGCACGGCAGTGCCCGACACCGGTTCGCGCGATTGCCCGATGTGCGGCGGCACGATGCAGCTCAGACGGCTGCAGCGCGTGACGCCGATACCCGGCAATCCGAAGGCGATGACGAAGACGGTCGCCGAGTGGGTCTGTCCTGATTGCGACTACTTCGAAGAGGACGAAGAGGGAAGCCCGGAAGGCTCGTAAGGCGTGCCGCCCAGGGCAACGCCCTGCCGGGGGTCTTCAGCGCGCGCCGATGGTCAGCAGGACTTCCTTGCGGAGGGTATCCTCGAACTCTTCGAACTTCAGGGCGGACTCGCACTCGTCGCACAGCACTTCGAGCACAGCCGGACGACTCTCTTCCGACACTTCCACGCGCCCATCCTCGAGATGGACGACGTGCATCTGCAGCGTCTTGACCTGGAAGTTCCGGTCGTTGCCGCAGTTAGGGCAAGTCAACGTCACGTACGATCTCCCTTGTGCCCCGGTCCGGGGCGACTGCCGATCCGAATTGATTCTATGTAATGGCACTGGCCGGGCGCAATGAAAAACGCCTGGAATTACGCGAATTCTCGTGAATTCCCGGCAAATCTGCTAACGTGCCGCCGATGGGAAGCGACAGACATTTCCAGATTCATGTCGAGGAGCGCGGGCCGCACTGGATCTCGTGGCTTTCGCGAACCGGCGAAACCAAGCCCGACCGTGCAGTGGTTCTCGTTGCGGCATCGCAAGAGGAAGCGGAAGCCCGCGCGCGAAAGTGGGCCGAGAGACTGAATGCGGAATCCTGATCCTTGTCGGCTCTGGGGTTCTCAGTTCTGAGGTTCTTGGTTCTCGGGTTCTTGGTTCTCGGGTTCTCCTCGGTTCTCGGGCTCCGGGTTCTCGTTGGCGAACGCCGGCACGCGGAGGCGGTGCACGCGACCGTGCGGCCCTGACCACTCGAGCACGCACTCTTGGTTCGCGCCGACCGCCCGGTTGAGGAGATCGCGCAGGTCGCGCGGCAACACCTCACCCAGACTGCCGCGACCCATCCGGCACACGCCGTCTTTCAGCGCACCCGACAGATACAGCCGATCGCGCGCGCGAGTCATCGCCACGTAGAGCAACCGCTTCGTCTCTTCGCGATCGCGCGCCTGCGCGTCCTCGTCAGCCTCCGACTGATAGTCGGCAATCGCGATCGTCGCCGCCCCTCTGAAGTCGGCCGTGACGCGGATGGGCGCCCGTGGGCCGCCTGTGCCCCGGCCGAGGTTCACCAGGAACACGATCGGGAACTCGAGGCCCTTGGCAGCGTGAACCGTCATCAGGCTCACCGCGTCCTGTGCGTCGATGACGGCGTTGGATTCATCGCCGACTGCGAGCTGCTCGAGATGCTCGGCAACGCGGGACAGCGTCGCGTACCCGCGGTTCTGGAAACGGCGCACCATGGCCCCGAGCTTCTTGAGATTCTCCCGTGCCTGCCGCTGCATGGGCCCGCGCGTTTCGTAGGCGTAGGCGGTTTCCTGCAGGATGCCGCTCAAGAGATCCCACGGGGGCTGCCGATCGACTTTCGCCAGCCACGCCGGCATCGCCGCCCGAAGCCGCTCGAGGACCTCGCGATCTTCCCCGTCGAGCGCCTGGCACGCGGGAGGAGGCTCCGCGGCCATGATCGCTCTCGCCAGGTCAGGCGCCAGGCGGGCAATTCCGGGGTCCGAGAGCCGAATGACGCGCGAACGCAGGAGCGCCGCCGCCCGCAGGTCCGACAGCGGATCGGCCAGGTACTGCAGGAGCGCCACGACGTCTTGGACTTCGTCGGCGTCGAAGAATCCCAGCCCCTTGTAAACGTAGGTCGGCACGCCGCGCCGTTCGAGCGCGCGCTCGAACTCGCGGTGGGAATCGCGCGATCGAAACAGCACCGCGATGTCCGCAGGACGCGCCAGGTGGCGAGTGCCGAGCGCCCGGTCTCGTACTGTGACACCGCTGAGGATTCGGGCAATCTCGTCGGCCACACGGTCGGCACTCTCGCGGACGCTGGCGCCGGCGATGAGACCCAGGGCCGCGGCGTCTTCGGCGGGCCAATCGTCCGGAAGGGGAAACCGCTCCGCCTCACGGTAGAGGAAGGCGTCACGCCGCTGCGGCCCGTCGGCGGCGATCGCCCCGAATGCGTCGTTCACGAAGGCGAGGAGCGGCGGCGACGAGCGGAAGCTCACCGATATCGCTCGCCGCGGATCGCCTTCCGGCCGCAGCCCCCGCACGAACGCCACGGCATCGTCCAGAACGCTGATGTCGGCGTCGCGAAACCCGTAGATCGATTGCTTGCGATCGCCGACGATGAAAATGGATGGTGGCAGCGAGTCGGCCGAGGCACCGAGACCCTCACCCCAATTTTTCACCAGCTGCTCGACGAGCTCCCACTGGACCCGGCTGGTGTCCTGAAATTCGTCCACGAGCACGTGCCGGTACCGAGCCTCGAGCCGGAAACGGCTGGGCGCGAACTCGTCCATCGTCTTGAGCAGACGCACCGCACGCTCGAGGACGCCGGAGAAATCGAGCAGCGCCCGGGATTCCAGGTTGCGTTGATGCTGCGTGAGCGCGACCGCGAAGATCCGCCAGACGCCGCGGGCCTGAATGGCATTGAGGTCTCGCCGGAATGCCTTCAACGTTTCGGCAATGGCTGGCGCGATGTCCGAACCCACCTGCCTGTGCCGTTTCCAGGCGGCCTCACTCGCCGCGTGAATCGCCTTGTACTCGACACCGCGAAAGGTGCGGTCGCGAGGCCGGCCGTCAGTCGTCAAAAAGTACGCGCGCAGCCGATCGACGAGCACGCGGAATGCCGCCTGACCGGGACGCGAGTCGAGCGGTGTCACTTCTTCGGCATTAGCCGGGCCGCTCGCAAGGGCGCGGATGTCGGCTGCCAGCATCGCGAAATGCGGATGACCGATAGGACCTTCCCGCAGAAACCGCTCGAGCCCACCGTCGACGCTCGTCAGGTGATCGCATAGCCGGCTTCCTGCGTGGCGGCAGGCGGTCGCGACGGTCAGATCGCGCGGGCCGTGCGCGAGAAAGCGCCGCAGAGCCTGCGGCGCGACGAGCCGGCGCTCGAGGAGGGCTGCAATGCCCACGCGGAGCCGTCGCTCGCCGAGCTGTGCGAAGACGAGCGCGACGTCATCGTCATCGCGAGCGATGGCGCGACAGACGCGGAACGTCTGGTCGAGCGACTCGGCGACGATGCGGGGGCCCTCCGTGTCGTCGGCGAGCTCGAAAGCCGGGTCGACGTCGGCCTCCAGCGGAAATTCGCGAAGCAGCGACAGGCAGAATGCATCGATCGTCGAGATGGCGATGTCGCCGAGGCGATCCTTCAGGTCGCGCCAGCGAGCGAGGTCCCGCGACGACAACCGGCCGGCGTCACGCAGCCGGTCGATGATCCGCTCGCGCATCTCGGCGGCGGCCTTGCGCGTGAAGGTCATCGCCAGGATGTGCTCCGGTTCGACTCCCGCCCGCAGCAGGTTCACGTAGCGCTCGACGAGCACGCGTGTCTTGCCCGTGCCGGCCGAGGCCTCCAGCACGACGTTTCGCGCCGGGTCGACCGCCTGATCGCGCGCGCTCTGGTCGGGCGCGTTCGTCACAACCGGAGCCGGGGGCTCCGGTTCGACGTCGAACGGCAGCATGGGTTCAGACGTCGCCGACATAGTCCTTCCGGCAGACCGCGGCAAAGCTGCACGATTCGCACAGAAACACATCGTCTGGCGTGGGTGGAAACTCACCGCGCTCGATGGCATCGATGGTCGCCGCGGCACGCGCTTGCGCGTCGGCGAGGACCTTGTCCCGATCGCTCTGTACCGCCACGAGCGGGACGATGCGCTTAGGACCCTTGAAGGCGATATAGGCGGCCTCGCCAAGAGCCCACGTTCGACCGTGGCGGCCGCTCAATTGCTGCTCCGCCGCCAGCCCGTAGATCGGCAGTTGCAGCGCGCGCGACCGCTGCGGCGGCCATCCAAGCTTGTAGTCGACCAGTCTGAACGTGCCGTCCTGGAGGAGGTCGATGCGATCGGCCTTGCCGCGTAGCGCCACGACGCGCGGACCGTCCGGCGTGTTCAGCGTAATGTCGCCATCGAGCCGGTGCTCGAGCAGGCGCTCGACGACGGGCACCGGCCGCTCGGCTTCCATTCGCAGGACGGCCTCGCCAAGACCGGCGGCCGCCGACGAGCCGAGGAGACGTGTCCGCTCCAGTCCGGCCTCGGCTTCCGGCAGCCTGGTCAGCTCTTGCTCGACGACATTCGAGAAGACGGCTCGTGCCTCGCCGAGCGTCTCCGCGGTGATTGCGCGGCGCCCGGACTGCTGCCAGGCCTCGAAGAACACCTCGAAGACACGATGCATGAACTGACCCTGCTGCCGCGGATCCATCACCTCCGCGTCGTCGGGCTCGTCATCGAGCTTGAGCACGTGCTGGGCAAAAAACTTGAACGGGCAGGCCAGGTACACTTCGAGCGAGCTGACCGACCACGGCCGACTATCCTGCCGCCCGATGCTGCCGTGGTACGCAGAGGCCGCGGACGCGGTGCGACGGCTGCGCCGCTCGGCCCACTCCCGCGTCTCTGCGTCGAGCGCTTCGACGCGGAGCCGCTGGCTGACAAGTGCGGCATCTGGCGTGATCGGCACAGGTTCGTCCGTTGATGAGACGGTGGACAAGCGCGCACGGGGAATCTCGTCGAGCTGCATCGATCGCATCACGATCGCTTCGTCATCGAGAACGATCGTGGAGATCGCGACGCGGCGCGCGGCCGAGGCGATCAGGTCGATGAAGCGGGCGTCGGCCGCACGCCGCCTGCTGCTCTCGGACGGCCAACCGAGCGACCGAAGGAGTCCGGCTGGATAGAAGATGTTGCGCGCTTGACGATCGGGCCATTCGCTTTCGATGAGGCCGACAATCGACATGTCGTCGAACGTGCCGTACCGCGCGGCGCGATCGTCGAGAAGATGAATGCCCTTCTCCGAAGCAACTCCGGCCAGTGTTTGTTCGCCAATCCAGCGGCGCACGGCGGCCGCCAGTTCCTCGATCGTCCAGTCCGGATCGTGATGAGTGGCGTGAGCCTTTACGAGCGCCGAGAGCAGCTCGATGACGGCCGCTCGTGCTCGTATTTCACGCGCATCCAGCGGACCCTCTGTCAGCGGGCGATGCCTGGCCGTGATGAAGTCAATCAGGCGCTGAATCTGAACGGACGCCGGCGCCGCGATCCGCAGCGGCGACAACTCACGTGCGACGACGAGCGCGGCGTCGAGCGCGGGACGAGACTGCTCGTCGGTCCAGCTGCCGCCCAGCTCCTCGAGCCGCTTCAAGTCGCCAAGGTAGCCAAGTTCGCGAAGCGTGAAGTCGAACCTTCGAATCGAGGCGCGCTCCAGCGTCGCGCTCATCGTCCAGTGCGGGCTTTGGAGGAGCGCCGTCAGCGCGCTTCGCGAGAAATCGGTGTCGGCGGCGTCCAGCGCGAGATCGATCGCCGCGACGGCCGGTTCAGCCGCCAGGGGTAACGAATCGGAGGTCTGATACGGAATGCCGGCCGCGCCAAGAGTCCCGCCCGCGAGGTAGAGATACGGCAGCGGCCGCTTGTACACGATCGCGGCTCGATCCAGATTCGGGGCGTTCTCATCAGTCCCTTCGACATGAAGATGATTGGCGACGGCGTTGAGCTCCTCTTCCCGGTCGCGTCGCGTGAACCACAGTGCGCCATCCCCAGGCGCTTCCAGCCTTGGTCGGACGCCAGGACCGCCCATGGCATTGACCTCTTCGAGCTCGGGCCACCAGCCGTGCAGCCGCTCGTGGAACCCCGAGCCAAGGACGGCCTCGGTGCAAACGAGCTCGAGCTGTTCCAGTCCGGGCATTCGAGAGAGGAGGTCGAAGTCGCCAATGAAGAGACCATCGGGCTCGGCGATCCAATCGGCGACGGTCACGATGACGTGATCGACACAAGGCGTTGTCGGGTGCCTCATCAGATGGTCGCGGAGTGTGTGTTCGTCCCAGCGTCCCGAGGCTCCGAGCCGTCGTTGGTATTCGCGGAACGTGTCGTTGAGAAAGCGAGTCTGCGCGAGCAGCCGACCGGTGCCCCGATCGTCGCCGCCGCTGAGCGTCTCTTCGATCAGCTCGTTGAACCGATCGAGCCGCTGCGATTGACGGCGCAGCTGGTCGTAGAACCTGAGCATCTCGGCGACGAGTCCCGGGCGAAGGCGAAAGGGCAGTTCGTCCGCCTGGCGGTCAGCTGATCGGCCGTGTGGCGCGCTGGCCGCGGCCTGCGCTGCAGCCTGGGCGATGCTGTCGCGCTCGACGGCGCTCAGCCGTCGCGGAGCTCCGGGCAACCGGCCATGCAGCAGATCGTAGAACTGGTCGCGGGTCAGGACGCTGGCGGCGCTGACCCCGCGGCCCGCGGGCAGGCCGCCATGCCGGCAGAGCTGTCGCGCCGCCGCGTCGGTCGGTACGATGACTATCGCTCCCGGGCCGCGGCCGCAAAGATCGGTAATGGTCTGTCGAAATGAGTGCAGATCAGGGACGCGAATGAGCCGCGTCCGTCGAGCAGTGATCACCGTATGGGCACAGGCGGCTTCATCATGGCGTCAATCTCCGCTGCCGCGCGCGTGATGAGCATGAGCGCGCCGGCCGCCGCCGACGAGGCATCCCAGGCTCGATCGATGCTGCCGCTGAGCGCCGCTTCACGGCGAATGCGTGCGGCGCCGTCGGCCAACTGGGCGGCGCTGATCACAAGCGCATGCGCCGCTCGAAGGTCCTCAGGCGCAAGGATAGCAGTGACCGCCCGCAGAATCTGATCCGACGCCGATTGTATCTGGGAAAGCGCCAGCGGCGTCGACCCCGAGAGCGCCTTGATGTCCTCGAGCGCGGGCTTCAGGCCCTGCAGCTTCTGGAGTTGAGGCGTCACGGCCGCACCGTACTTCTTGTACTCCTCCGACTTGAGCAGCCAGCGGTCCCGGGCAAGGCGCATGCGCTGCGCCGCGTCGAGCTGGTCCTGGACCGCAGCCACGAGTGCCGTGACGGCTTCCGGCCGGCGTCCGCCCAGCGTGCGGTCTTCGATCGGAATCTGCGCCAGGATGTTCTGCACGCCGCGTACGTCGCCGCGCTTCGCCCGCTGCTCCGCGAAGGCCACGTACCGCCGCGTCAGCGTCTGATACAGACGATCGACCGTCAGCTCGGTGGCAATGGCTCCTTGCGTTGCGACCTTGGTTGCCGCCGCCCACCCGCTTTCCAGCGCCGCCGTATCGCGGTCGAGACTCCCAAGAACCGTGGTCAAGAGCGAGACCCGCTCCACCGAGGACTCAGTCAGCCGCGCCGCCAGCAGCGTCTGCTCGATCGCCTCGCGCGGCGAAGGATGCGGCAACAGCGGTTCCCGATAATCCGGCACCTCGGTTGCCGCCACAAAATTGAGATCGAAGCGGCTGAGGCCGGCGGCGGCGCGCAGATCGGCGATGGCTTCGTCCAACGTCGCGAGCATCTGCCGCACCTCGTTCTGCTTGTAGTTGTAGTGCCGGGCCGGCCAGGCGGCGAGCGTCTTGCGCGCCCGCTCGACGACGGCGAGACGCCCCGCGGCGTCGGCCGCCTGGGAAACGTCGTTCAGCGCTTGTGCCACCTCGTCGGTCAGGAGCGCATAGTCCTGTTCGGCACGGCTGGCGATGTAGCGCGTGGCTCGCGCGGCGTCGGCGTACCGGTTGGTCCGCTCCCAGTCGATACGTTCCGAAGACAAGGTGACGAGGTGAAGCTGGGGCTCGACGGGCGATGCCGAGGTCGGCATCGAGAACACGACACGATCCGACAGGCGCGCGAGCTCGCCGTAGCTGACGAGCGACGAGCCGTCCTTGAGAAAGACCCGGAAAAACGGGCTCTCGTCGCCTTGCGGGGCTACCCGTTCACCCGGGACCTGGCCGGCGGCGATCGGCGCGGTGCCCCAGACGAGACACCCCGCCGCAACCAGGGCGGCCAGACGCACACTTCTCATTGGAACCCAAGCGTACGTAGGTGGTTTTCCGCCGTCAAGCGACGCGGGTGTGGAAAACCTGTGGATGACTGGTGCATTTCCTGTTGATTCGCGGACAGCCAGATCTTTTTTCGGCGCGACTGTTCCAAAACTCGCGTCCAAGCGGCCTTGAACGCCGTTTTCGTACGGTCCTTCGCTTGATACCGCCGCCGCCGTACGTAGAATCGTCTGCGTTCCACACAGTTGTTAACCGCTGTCGCGCGCACCGACATCCGGTGCGCGTCCGGTCGTGCCTGTGGCCATAGCGATACATCGATTTCACGAGAACATAGCCGGGCATCAGTACCAGATTGAGGTCGCCGCCGTCTCCAAAGACCGGTGGCGCGCCTACATCGTCCGCATCCCAGGGGTGCCGACGGCCCTGATGCCTTTTTATGGCCCGACGCCGCGAGAGGCCGCTGACTTGTTGAGACAGTGGCTCACCCGTGCGCACGAGCGCGCCGGCGTGAGCACCCGTCGCGTCTAATCCAAGTGTAGGATCGGTCCCGTGACCGCTTGGAACCCCGTCAGCCGGGGGGTTGCGGGTATCGCTCTGGCCGTCAGCGTCCTGGCCGGAAGCGCTGTGCCGTACGCGGCGCAGGCCCAGGCCTCGGCCCCGGCCCCGGCGACTGCCCGGCCCCGCATCCGCACGCCTGACTTCGCCCAGATGCGGCGTCAGCAGGCCCTGACGGATGAAGTCTGGCGCCACGCGAGCACCGGCTACATGCAGGTGGAGAAGATCACCTACACCAGCCGGGTTGGCGATCTCGAGATTCCAGCGTTCGTGTTTCGACCGCTGCAGACAGCCGGCGTGAAGTCCCATCCCGCGCTCGTCTGGGTTCATGAAAACATCCGCGGTCATCTCTACGAGCACTACGTGCCCTACATCAGGCAGGCGACCGCGAAAGGCTACGTGGTCATCGCGCCCGAGTATCGCGGGAGCATCGGCTATAGTCCGCAGCTCTACGAGGCCATTGATTACGGTGGCAGCGAAGTGGACGACGTCGTCACGGCGGCCAGTGTGCTGGCCATCCGGTATCCCATGGTCGATCCGCAGCGGATCGGCATCATCGGGTGGAGTCATGGCGGCATGATCACGCTGCTCTCGATCTTCCGGAATCCAGGGACCTTCGCCTCGGCAGTCGCGGTCGTGCCGGTCGCCAACCTGTTCCAGCGTCTCGCTTACAAGGGCGTCGAAGAGCACCGGGCGCTCATCGACCCGAACAATCGCTTTGGCGGCACGCCGGCGCAACGGCCGGCTGTGTATCGCGATCGGTCGCCCCTCTTTCAGGTCGACAAGCTGCGGATTCCGCTGCGGGTGCACATCGCGGACAACGATCAGGACGTCAACATCGAGGAAGGGATGCAGCTCATCGACGCGCTCCGCTCCCGCCAGTCCGAGCTGGCCGAGACCGAAGTGTTTCGCAACCCCCCGGGAGGACATCTGTTCGATCGGCGCGTCAACCTGAAGACGTTCGAGCCTGACGACACGCCGGCGCAGCGGGACTCCTGGATGAAGGTCTGGACGTTCCTCGACCGGACGCTGGCACCGCCCGATCCGGCGGCCGTCATCACGTCCTCCTCGTCTTCTTCACGCTGACCCCGCCGGTTCGCCGGATCGGCCGCCCAGGCTGAACGGAAAAGCCAGCCGCACGCGCATTATTCCGCTAGGATGTCGCGGTCGGGCGGGATGTGAGGCCCGACTCGTGCCGTCGATATCACACGGGCAATGGGTCGGACGGAAAAGAGGGGGGCTGTATGGCGCGCCTGCGTGTTTCCGGACTGCTGTTGTGTCTCGCCGTCGCCAGCGCCGCCAACGCCCAGAACACCAGCCAGGTGTTCGGCAAGGCAACCGATACCTCGGGCGCGGTCCTGCCCGGCGTAACCGTCACGCTGACGAGTCCCGCCTTGCTCGAACCGCGCGTCGCGGTCACCAGCGACACTGGAACGTACGAGTTTTCGGGCCTGCCCATCGGTGTATACGCCGTGAGGTTCGAGCTCGCCGGATTCGGGACGCTGGTCCGCGAAGGACTGCAACTGCAGGCCGGATTCAACGCCCAGGTCAACGGCGAGCTGTCGGTCGGCACCCTGCAGGAGAACGTCACGGTGACGGCGGTGAACCCGATCGTCGACGTGCGCAGCACGACCCAGGGCACCCGGTTCAACGTCGAGGAGCTGCAGGCGATTCCTTCAGCGCGGGATGTCTTTCAGGTGCTGACCCAGACTCCTGGTATCAGCTCGGACCGGCAGAACGTCGGCGGCACCCACAACGGTCAGCAAACGGGGATGTTCTCCCGGGGAGCGGCCAACGGCCAGGGGCGATGGTTCGTCGACGGCGTCGACCGCAACGACATCGCCAACGGACGTCCGTTCGTGATCGATTTCAACTCGGTCGAAGAGGTGCAGGTCTCCACCGGCGGCGCCGATGCCACGATGCAGACGCCCGGTGTGTTCGTCAACGTCGTCACGAAGAGCGGATCCGACGCGTTTCGCGGCGCCACCTGGTTCCTGCGAACGGATCGCGCGCTGGGCTCCAACAACGTGACCGACGAGCTGCGGCGCGAGGGCGCCAACTCCGGCAATCCTTTGGTGTACACCAACGACTACGGCGGCCAGTACGGCGGCCCGATCAAACGCGGGCGCGCCTGGTTCTGGGCCACCTACGGCATGCAGAACGTGCGGCTCGGCGTTCTCAACTATTACCAGACGACGCCTGAGTGCGCGCCAGTCAAGGCGAATCCGCTCTCCGTGTCGTTCGACGCCGTCGTCGATTGCCTCAACTTGAACAAGCAGGACGTGCCGGCGCTGGGCTCCAAGTTCAACGTGCGACCGTTCGCCGGAAACCTCATCACCGTCGCCAATTCCTTCGGCCAGCGCGTCGAAACCATCCGCGGCGCCGACGACCTCCATCCCACGTTCGAAACCACGAACAAGATGACGTACCTCAAGCGCAGCGACAGCCGCTACGCCCTCGGGCTGCCCTGGTGGAACACCGAGATCTGGGATCCGAGCTGGAAAGTCGGCGATCAACACAGCTTCAACGATCGCTGGCTGGTCGATGTGACCTTCGGGCACCACTGCTGGTGCGATTCGATCGTGCCGCAGACCGACGAGCTCCGCCAGGTTCAGCCGATGCTCGAGCTGACGACCGGCACGTGGGGGCGGTCGTGGTCCGATTCCAGCATGATGCTGGTGACGAACAATACGCTCGAGGTCAGCACGAGCTACTTCGTGCCCGGCGCCCTTGGCGGCGACCACTCCTTCAAGGCAGCCTACAAGTACGGACATTTCGGCGAGGTGTACGACCGGACCTACAGCGGACACGGCCAGGCGGTGTTCAACACGCCGACGACGCTGCCCATCTTCAGCACGCCGTTCACGGCACGAGTGATTCGGGACTTCATCACGCCGGCATTTCTTGACCAGCACTCGACGTACTTTCAGGACACCTACACGCATAACCGGCTGACCGCGATCCTCGGTCTGCGGTGGGATCGGCAGGAAGACAAGGTGGCCGAGATCACCGTGCCGGCGCATGCCTTTCAGGGTCAACCGACGATTGACGGGACGCCATTCAACCTGTTCCCGGCGCTCGACGTCCCCGCCGTCCGTTCCGGCGTCGTCTGGAATACCTTCGCACCCCGGGTGGGCGTGACCTACGACCTGACCGGCAATGCGACGAACGTGATCAAAGGGTCGTACGCGCTCTATTTCGATCAGCGATCGGCTGGCCAAACGTCCAAGCCGCTCAATCCGGCCGGGTCCGCGCGGATCGACCTGGGGTGGACCGACTTGAACCGCGACACCGTGGTGCAGGTGAACGAGATCAACCAGAGCGTGATCCGATCGGTGACCGGCTTCGACCCGGCGAATCCGGCGGCGCTGGTGTCGGCCAATACCGTCGACACGAACGTCGGCGCGCCACGAACCAGCGAGATCGTCATCGGCTTCGGCAAGGAGATGCCTGGAGATTTCGGCATCAACGTCAGCTACGTGTGGCGCCACTACGATCGCTTCATCTGGAACGACACAATCGGCATATCGTCGGCGGACTACTCGCCAATCCGCTTCACGCCGCCAGCGAGCTCTTGTCCCGCTGGCGCCCGCTGCGAGGCCGTCACGTACTACGTCCCGAACGTCACTTTGCCGAGCGCCTACAATCTGACGAATCGCCCCGACTTCACGCACGTCTATAACGGCCTGGAGCTCGTCGTCAGGAAACGATCGTCGCGCGGCTGGATGCTGAACGCGAGCTACTCCTATAACACGACCCTCGAGCACTACGATTCGGCGGCGGCGTACGAGGATCCAACCGACATCGATCATCGCGACGGATTCCAGTACGCGCCCTCGGCCGGCCTTGGCGGCGGCGGCGGGTCCAACCTCGCCGGCATCCCGATCAACGCCAAGTGGATTGCGAAGCTGAATGGATCGTACCGGCTGCCTTATGAGGTCAACATTGCGGCAACCGCCGACCTGCGGCAGGGCTACCCGTTCACCCAGGCCATCAACATCGCCTCGCGGCCGAACCGTGCCCCGGCAATTGCCGTGATGCTCGACCCACTCGGCGAAACGCGGTTCACCAATTTCGCGACGATGGACCTGCGGCTGGACCGGTCGTTCGTGTTCGGCGGAGTCAAGCTGCTGCCGTCGCTGGATGTCTTCAACCTGTTCAACGGGAACACGGTGATGGGGCGACGAGTCAATCAGAACGCCGTGAACGCGAACAGCGTCTTCGGCATTCTCGCGCCGCGCATCGCCCGGGTCGGCCTGATGGTGACGTTCTGATGGCGGGACAAGGAGCGACTCATGATCGCTGACTGACCCACACGCCAGGCGCTTAGCCTGGCACCACGTTCATTGACAAGCCGTCGCGGCGAGACGCCCGACGGCTTTTGTCTTTTCAAGGAGCTGACATGACGGCCAACACGCCTCGTCATCCACTGACCGAAGCGCGAGTCGCCTGCACCATTCCCGGCATGGATTCGGTGACGGTTCGTCGTGACGTGCCTTATCGGGGAAGCGATGACGATTCGCTCACGATGGACTTGTACTATCCATCTGAGTCACACGAGGCACTTCCGGCCGTGCTCCTCGTCACGGGATATTCGGACCCGGGCGCGCTGCAGGTGCTCGGCGCCAGATTCAAGGAAATCGGGCCATTCGTCTCCTGGGCCCAGCTCATCGCCGCCTCGGGTCTCGTCGCCGTGACTTACACCAACAGTACGCCTGCGGACGTGGACCATGTGTGGCGCCACCTTCAGGAACAGGGGCCCGCCCTCGGCATCGACGCGAACCGGCTCGGGGTGTGGACGTCTTCCGGACATGGACCGAACGCGTTGTCGTTCTTGATTGAGCGCGGTGATAGCGTGCGATGCGCGGTGCTCGCCTACCCTTACACGCTCGACGATCAGGGGTCGACGCACGTCGCTGACGCGGCGAGACAATTCCGGTTCGTGACGCCGGCGGCCGGCAAGTTCATCGACCGGCTGCCGCCGAGCGTTCCCCTGCTCGTCGTGCGAGCGGGACGGGACGAGATGCCTGGGCTCAATGCCGCCCTGGACCGATTCGTCAACGCGGCGTTGACGACGAATCTGCCGATCACCGTGATCAACCATGCGACAGGACCGCACGCATTCGACCTCTTCGACCGGAGCCGCGCGGCGCGCGAGATCGTCGAGTACATGCTGGCGTTCCTGCGGAGTCACCTGGTCCCGTGACGAGGGCGTCAAGGCGAGCCGGAAGCGATTCGATGCTGAATGTCGTCTGCCTTCTGACTCGCACGGAATTCGACGATGCGTACGTCGGCGAGCCCCCGGGCGCAGAATGGATCCGCGCGCATGATCGCTTCAATCTCCGCCCGACTCTTCCCCACGGCCAGGATGATTCCCCCATCACGGGGAATCTTGCGTCCCGACACGAGGAAGTGCCCCGACGCGTAGTGCTTCTTGAGGAAGCTGACGTGCGCCCGCATGTGGGCGTCGATCTCGGCGAGCGGGACTTTGTAAATGAGCTCGATGACGAACATAACGGGCTTCGGGCTTCGGGCTTCGGGCTTCGGGCTTCGGGCTTTGGGCTCTGGCCTTAAGACTTAAGACCTAAGACTTAAGACTTAAGACCCTAAGACCCTAAAACGTATATTCGATCCCCCAGAGCGGCGTGACCTTGTCGTGAAGGCCGCGGTCGTCGAGCCCGAACAGGACGTTGAACTGCGCGATGAGGCGATCGACTACGTTCAGCTTCATCCCCAGCGCGCCGCTCAACGTGCTGAACGACCCGCGATCGAAGGTAACGCTCCGGAACGTCGTCGATCCGTCCAAGGCATTGAAGGTGTCTGGCTTGAGCCGTTCCGCATCGATCACCCAGCGTCCCAGGAGATCGCCGACAATCGTCAGTCGCGGGATCACGCCAAGGTCGGCGCCGCCGGTGTACCCGAACTGATCGGGAAAATCAGCCGACACCCCGCGGGCTGGATCGCCGGCGAGAATGCTGGAACCGTTCCACGTGTAGCTCACGTTGAGGTGCGGCGCCAGTTTCTGGAACGTGTCTGACCAGATGAAGAACGGCTGCACGCCCGTGGTGCCGCTGCCAAGCAGGTTCATCGCATCACCGGTCGGCACTCTTACGTCGAGGCCGACGGCTACCCCGTTCGACTGCCCGCTCGCCAGCGTGCCTTTGAACCTGATCGTGATGTCGCCGACGCCCGTGGCGCCGCCGACCGCGGTGAACAAACGGCGATCGCCGACATCGCCGTTCGATTGCCGGAAGAAATGCGTCAACTCGTTGGTGGTCCCTATCCGGTGGATCGTCGCGTCGGACACGACCCGCAGGCTGGTCTCGACCACCGGCACCGCCACCGAGACGTCGAAACGATCGGTCACGCCGTAGGTGAGGAACGTCGTGGACTGATTGACTGTGGCGTTGATGTCGTTCAGGGTCGTCACGACGTCTTCGCGGCCGCCGCGCTGCGCGGCGTTGTCATGGGTGAAGACCGCCGGCACGCTGTGAAGATCGAGCCCTTCGATCGTGTCGAACGTGAATCGCTGAACCGCGAACCCGAGCGCCAGCCGGCCGGCGCCGACGGTGTCGGCGCGCTCGGCCAGAATCGGCCCGAAGCTTTGCGTCGTGCGCTGGAAGACGCCGAGACTCGGGTCGAAGCGGTAGGTGAACCCGGACGCCGGCGACGGAAGCGGGACGCTCACGAGCTGCGCGACCAGCGCGGTGCTGAACTGGCTGAAGTTGAACTGGAAATCGCTGGTGAAGTGCGCCGTATGTGGTTGCTCGCCCGGCAGCGTGGCGAGGCTGTCGACGACGAGGCCGTTGGGGCCGTAGAGATCGGCGAAGAGGGTTGCCAGATTGCGAACGGGCGCGGCCAGGTTGTATGGCTCCTGAGCCTCGACCGTCGCCGACACGAGCGCCACGCAGATCGCCAGCGCGGCCGTCAGGGTTCGCATGTGTGCCTTCCGGTTCCGCGCGTCATCGAATCGCGACCACGACCCACCCGGTGCTCGTGCGCGTCAGCTGCAGCGTCTGGTCGCTGTCGACCGTCTGCGTCCGCCCCCCGGCCTCGATGGTGTCGCGGCGCTTGACCCGGACCGACGCCTCGTCGCCGCGGCGATCGATTGACGTAATCGTCAGCGCGACGCGTTGCGACGAGACCGCGCGAAACCCGTCCTGAAGCCGCCGCTCTTCCTCGCGCGACAGATTCGGTTTGATGGACTTGAACAGCATCAGGTCTTTGGTCTCGATCGCCCGTGCGTAGCTGGCGGTCACGCGTCGAATTGCCGCCTCGTCGTCTTCACGGTCGCGAGGCACGGCGTCTGCCGCAGCCGGCGGCAGCTCCGGAACCTGCGCGGCTGCTGGGGGCTCGTTCGGCGTCGAACTCGCCGCGCGGGACGGCGGCTGCGGCAAAGAATCAGGTGCCGTTGTCGGCGGCTGCGCCTGACTCGGTTCCAGGGCTGCGACAGGGGCGGACGGGACCGGTAGTGGTGCCGCTGCCGCCGCGTCGGCCGGTGATGGCAGCGCCTTGGGTTGTTCGGGCGGCCGGCGAGCTTCGGAGGCCGGGCGCGAGGTGCCGCCGGGCGCGGTTGGCGCGGCCGCAGGCACACGTCCGGCAAGGCGGGCCGCCGTATCGGCGACGAGCGGTGAGGCTGCGTCGATGGCCCTCGCCGTCTCGAGCGCCCGCGTCGAACCAGCGATGTCGCCCGCCGCCGCGAGGCGTCGCGCCTCGGCGATTGCGGCGTCGAACTGGCCAAGCATTTTCACCGCCTGATCGTGAATCCTCGTCGCGGCCGGCTGGCCGGGCTCCAGAGCGAGCGCCTCTGACGCGTACGCGGCTGCGGCCCGGTAGTTCTTGGCTTCGAGGCTTGACGCCGCCAGCGCCAGGCGGTTCTCGACCGCCTGCCCCGCCGTCGCCTGATTTGGCGGCGTGTCCTGACGAACTCCGCCGACGCGAATGGCGTAGGCGCCGATCGAGACGAGAGCGATGGCGAGCACTGCTCCGGCGATCATGAGCGCCGTCGATCGCGGATGACGCGCAGGAGCCGCACTACCGTCGCTCTGCGCGGCCACGACCGCAGTCTGCGTGGTCGGCGCCACGCGCCGCGCGGCCTGACGCGCGGCCGGCATCATGACGGTCACCGCGTGCGTTCCGGCCGACTCGAGATCGCGGCGCACTCGCTTCAGGTCCGTCCGAAGATCGCCGGCCGACTGGTATCGGCGATGCCGGTCCTTTTCGAGGCAGGCCGTGATCACGTCCTCGAGGTGGGGTGGCAAGTCCGGATTCAATGACGTGGGGGCGGCCGGCGTCCGGTTCAGGATCGCCGCCAGGATGACCGGCGATCGCTTGCCCGGGAACGGATGCTGACCGGTCGCACACTCGTACAAGACCACGCCAAGCGAGAACAGGTCGGTGCGGCCGTCGAGCTCCTCGCCCATCGCCTGCTCGGGCGACATGTAGGCGACCGTGCCGAGCGTGATGCCTTCTGCCGTTCGATGCGCCGTATCGATCGTCGTTTCCGGATCCGTCGAGACCGGCGCCAGCTTGGCGAGGCCGAAGTCGAGAATCTTCACGCGGCCCTGGTCCGTCAGGAACACGTTGCCGGGCGTGATGTCGCGATGAATGATGCCGCCGCCGTGTGCTACGTGCAGAGCGTCGGCGACTTCGATGCCGATGTCGACGAGCTGACCAATCTCCAACGGGCCATCCGCCAGGCAATCACGGAGCGAGCGGCCCTCGAGCAGCTCCATGACGATGAACGGGTGGCCATCCACCTCGTCGATGTCGTAAATCGTGCAGATCGCGGCGTGATTCAACGCAGACGCGGCGCGGGCCTCGGCGCGCAGGCGGCGGACGGCGTCGGGCTCGTGCTTCGAATCGTCATGGAGGAATTTGAGGGCAACCGATCGCCCCAGACGGTCGTCCTCGGCGCGGTAGACGACTCCCATTCCGCCAGCGCCGAGCTGCGACTCGATTCGATAGTGCGAGACCGTCCGTCCGATCATGATTGCTCTGGAGGACTCAACCTTTGATGATATCCGACCGACCGCACGCTTCCGGCCGAAAACTGGCCGGAAACCGGCCGGAACGCCGGCGGCGGACGACGGCCGTGCTGGTCTGGCGCGCTCCACGAAGGGACGCCTCGCTCCCGTCGACGTCAGGGTGACAGATGAAGTTCGCGATCAGGCCGTTGACCCCTGCCTTGTGGCCGAGCCTAGTGGATCTCTTCGGCGCACGCGGAGCCTGCAACGGCTGCTGGTGCATGTACTGGCGGATAGGCAGCCGTTATCGACAACGGCGGGCGGCAGAGAACAAGGCCGCGTTCGGAAGGATCGTCGCAAATGGGCCTCCGCCTGGCTTGATCGCGTTCCACGGCAACGTCGCAGTCGGGTGGTGTCAGCTGACACCGCGTCACGAGCTGCCGTGGCTCGATCGCACGTGGCGGCTCAGACGCGTAGACGAGGAGCCGGTGTGGGCGCTGTCGTGTCTCTACGTTCGGAAGGGCTACCGCCGGCTGGGCATCACATCGGCACTGATTCGTGAGGCGGTGAATGCCGCGCGGCGAGCCGGAGCACCGGCGCTCGAGGCGTACCCGTTCGATGCGGATGTCTCACCGAGCGCGACGGGCACGGGTTACGCGTCGACGTTCGCGCGACTGGGATTCGAGACGGTGGCGCGCCGCGTACCGGCCCGTCCGATCATGCGGTTCGATCTGCGGCTGGCGAGCCGGTTGCGGAGGAAGCGCCGGTGAAGGCAGCCCGATGGCCCACATTCAACTTCGCGGAAACGATCGAGCTGAACATTGTCGTGGTCTTGTCCTTGCCCACCTGCCCAACCTGTAAATTGCCTGAGCCTTGGTGTAACTGAAGGTGCCGACGGTAATCGTTTCGAGGCCATCTCGTACGGAGGCGCCGATCGTGAGGCGGGTTGGAACGGCGCTTGCCAGACGTTGCCGGTGAGAAAAGCACGAAAATGCGCGTTCTGGTCATCGACATCGGGGGATCGCACACCAAGCTCGCCATTGGCGAATCTGACGAGCGCGCAGAGATCGACTCGACCGAGGGAATGTCTCCACAATCGCTGTTCCCACGAATACATGCCGCCACCGATCACTGGGAGTACGAGGTCGTTTCGATTGGCTATCCTGGCCGCGTTGGGCCAGATGGCCCCACGAAGGAGCCGGGCAATCTGGGTAACGGCTGGGTGGGTTTCAACTTCGAGGCGGCGCTGGGCAAATCGGTGCGAGTCGTCAACGACGCAGTGCTGCAGGCGCTTGGCGCCTACCACGACGGCCGGATGCTCTTTCTCGGATTGGGCACAGGCCTCGGATCGGCTCTCGTCAGCGAACGCGTCGTCGTGCCGCTCGAACTCGGTGAGCTGCCGTACGAGAGCGGCCACACGCTTTTCGAGATTCTCGGACAGGAGGGATTCGAACGCCTCGGCGAGTCAGTGTGGCAGCAGTTCGTTCGTGAGGTCACGGTCGCGTTGCGCGAGGTGTTCCTGGCAGATTACGTGGTGCTCGGCGGCGGACGCGCATCGCTCGTCGATCCGCTGCCGCCTCACACCCGGCGTGGCAGCAATGACGATGCGATCAAAGGCGGCACGCGGCTTTGGCGGGAGATGGTCGAACCACACGATCGCCGGCCGTCGCCTTTCTGGCGAGTCGTCGTCTAAATCATTGGCGCAAAGAGCAACCTGGCTGCCACTCAGAGACACGGTCGGGATTTAACCTCGTGCAAACAAACATCAATGATATGGCCCGGAGCCGGCTGAAGGCGCGGGTCTTGCACCGACCGCTGTGACACGATGATGTCGACACCACCTTGTCCGATTTGCCACTCGCCGCTCACCGAGCGATTGCCCTTTGGCAAGGAGCTGGACGACTATCCTGTCTACTCCTGTGGCGCATGTGGGCATGTTTGGCGCCAGCCCAGGGTCCCATCGCAGAATCCGGATACGAGCGACTGACTCAGTGAAGATCATTTCCGGTGGACAGACCGGCGCCGATCGCGGCGCTCTCGATGCAGCGCTGGATTGCGGATTCGAGGTCGGCGGTTGGGTTCCGCGTGGTCGTCTCGCTGAAGACGGGCGAATCGCCGATCGCTACTCGGGAATGATCGAGACCGAAAGCCCGGATCCAGGCGAGCGCACACGCCGCAACGTTCGCGACGCCGCCGTAACAGTGATCGTCTCGCACGGCCCGCTCAGGGCCGGCTCGCAACTCACCCTCGACGAAGCCACTCGCCTGCGCAAGCCCGTGCTGCACCTGGATCTGGATGTGCTTGACCCTGACGCCGCCGTGATCCGTCTCCGCGAGTGGTTGGAGATCGAGCGGCCGGCGGTGCTGAACGTCGCCGGGCCTCGCGCCAGCGAGGACGCCGCGATCTACCTGGCGGTGAAGACGCTGATGTGCGAAGTGCTCGAGCCCTAACTCAGAGCGTCGGCGATCGCGGCGACCAACGTGGCCGGCGGGACGGTCACGACGCTCGAGCGTGGCGAGCGTTGGTTTGAAATCTGATCGAGCGCGAGCGATCGGACGGCCGGCGATCCGCCGAACGGGTGGCGACTCACGAGGAGATCGCACGAGCAGCCGTCGCCCAGCTCGGAGGCATCGCCTAGCGCGGTCACGCGCGCGCCCGAAGCCTCGAGCGTCGTCGACAGCAGCGTCCGCTGGAGGGCGTCTTCTTCGACGATGGTGATGCGGAGACTGCGCAGGATCGGCTCGCCGGGGTGTACCGCCTGCAACCGCTGAACCGACGGCGAGGCGAGCGGCAGGGTGACCGAGAACGTCGCGCCACGGCCAGGGCCGTCGCTCGTCGCTTCCACTTCTCCATCATGCAAGGCCACCACTTCCCGAGTGATCGACAGTCCGACGCCGAGCCCGCCGTGCTGCCGGCTGAGGCCGCTCTCGGCCTGCCGGAACTTGTCGAACACGTGCGGGAGGAACGAAGCCGCGATACCCGCGCCGTTGTCCCGAACGGCCGCGGTCACCGAACTCGGGCCGGCACTCCCGACGATGTCGACGCGTCCACCCGCCGGCGTGAACTGAACGGCGTTGGTCAGAAGGTTCGTGAACACCTGCTGCAGCCGCACCGAATCGCCACAGACGAGCGCCGACGGTGCGTTCACAACGAGCTCGATGCCCTTCCCGTCCGCGAGATGGCGAGCGGTATCGGCCGCGGTCTCGATCGCCTGACTGATGTCCAGCACCCGCAGCTCCAGGTGCATCTTGCCTTTGCTGATCCGCGAGACGTCGAGCAGATCGTTGATCAGCTGATTCTGCAGCTTGGCGCTGCGCTCTAGGCTGGCGAGCGCGCGCTCGCGCGCCGCTTCGCTCGGCGTCGAGTGCTTCAGCTGCCAGATCCAGCCGAGAATCGCGTTCATGGGCGTCCGGAGCTCGTGCGAGAGTCCGGCGAGAAACTCGTCCTTGAGGCTGTTCGCCCGTTCCGCCTCTTTACGCGCCGCCTGTTCTCGAATGGCGGCAGCCGCCAGCTCCCGCTCGACGTTCCGCACCCGGAGATGCGCACGGATCGTGGCTACGAGGACGTCGCTGTCGATGGGCTCAACGAGATATGCATCGGCGCCGGCGCCAAGCGAGCGGACCCGATCGGCGGTGGTGATGGCGGTATGCGACACCTGGATGACCTGCACCGCCGGCGGCGTGGCCTCGGCCTTGAGCCGCGCGGCGATCTCGAAGCCCGAGATATCGGGAAGGTTGACGTCCAGCAGCACCAAATCAGGATTCTGGCGGCGCGCGAGCTCCAGGGCGCCTTGGCCAGTCGCCGTATCGATCACCCTGAAGCCCGCGCGCATGAGGATCTGAAGTTTCACGAAGCGCCCGGCATCCTCGTCATCGACGACGAGAATGAGCGGCGGCTCCGGCGGCGCCGTGCCGGACTTGTCCGGCTCAACCATGCCGCGCTGCCGCGCCGCGCCGGCATCCGGTCCGTGATTCCCGCTCATCACGGCCGCTCCAACGTCTCGAGAATCGCCGATTGCAACGCCATGCGGCTCAGTCCGGATTTCGACAGGATACGAGTCGGTCCCAGGATTCGCCGCTGATCGGCGTCGAGCACCTGCGCGGTGATGACGATGATCGGGACGTGGGCCGTGACGCTGCCGGCCCGAAGGCGTTCGACCAGCTCCACGCCGTCGATGTCTCCGAGGTGAATGTCGACCAGCAGGATGTCCGGGGCCAGTTCCTCCGCCCGCTGAAGGCCCTCGCGTCCAGTCGAGGCCTCGATGATTTCGTGGCCGCGATCCTTCAACAGCTCGCGCACGATGTAGCGCGACGTCTCCTCGTCGTCTACCACCAGCACCCGCAGGGCCTTGGCCGGCACCAGCGTGTCGAGAGTGTTGAGCAGCCAGGCGCGATCGATGGGCTTCACCGCGTAGGCGTCGGCGCCGAGTGCAAGACCCTTCTGCGCGTCGTCGATCGAGGACCCGATGATGAGCGGAATGGATTGTGTCTCCGGATCCTGCTTGAGGCGCGCGACCATGTTCCACGCCTCTTCGCCCTGAAGCCGGAGATCGAGGATGATCGCCGCCGGCCTGGCGACCGACAGCGCGAATTCGGCGGCGACGAGCGAGCGGGCGGGCACGACCTGGAATCGGCCCGTCGCAAGCAGCCGCTCGTAGACGAGCATGTCCTCGTCGCTGTCGTCGATGACCAGCACCGGAACCCGACCGGGCTGCAGGACGATCGGCGTGCCGCTGCCATGATGCCGATAGAGGATCGGAATCGTCGCGTAGAAAGTCGATCCGACGCCGAGCGTGCTCTGCACGCCGATCGTCCCGCCAAGCAGCTCGCACAGCCGCTTCGACAGTGACAACCCAAGGCCGGTGCCTTTGGTGCGGCGCTGCAGCGGATTTTCGATCTGCGCGAACTCCTCGAATACGCGCTCCAGGTGCTCCGGCGGAATACCAATGCCGGTGTCGGCAACCGAGAACACCACCGCCTTGCCCGATTCGGTTCGGCGCGCGCCGACCCGCACCTCGCCCGTCTCGGTGTACTTCAACGCGTTGGAGATGAAATTGCGCAGGACCTGCGACACCTTGCTCTCGTCCGAGAAGAGCGGCGGCAAATCGTCCGGATCCTCGAAGACGAGCGAGAGCGACTGATTGATGAGCAGCGGACGCAACATCCCGCGCAAGGCGCCGAACAGGCTTCGGACTTCGAACGGCGCTGGACGCACTTCGATTTTTCCGGCCTCGACCTTCGCGATGTCGAGCAAGTCGTTCACGAGATCCGACAGCTGCTCGGCCGATCGACGAATGTAGAAGATCTCGTTCTTTTCGTCCTTGTCCGACTGGAGGCGCTCGGCGAGCAGGCCGGTCAACGCGATAATCGAGTTGACCGGCGTCCTGAATTCGTGAGTCATGTTGGACAAGAACCGGGTCTTGAGCTCGTCGGCGCGCCGCAGGTGGTTCGCTCGCTCATCGAGCTCGGCGTACAAAGCGACGACGCCACGGTTCGTGTCTTCGAGCTCGCGGTTGACGCGTTCGAGCTCCCCGCGACGCGCATTCAACTCGTCGAGCAGGCGCAACAGCTCACGATTCTGCGCCTGCACTTCCTCGAGCGCGCCGACCGGGCGCTCCCGACTCAGCGACTGGCTCAAGGCGGCCACCTGGCCCGGGCTCAACGGGTCGACGTTCCGCGGCAGAATCTTGCACATCGTCACGGCCGTGCCGGTCGCCGTGGACTGGATGTCGAACCGATCCATGAGACGCCGGGTGCCGACAATGCCAAGGCCCATGCCGCTCGACGACCTGTAGCTGCCGCTCAGCACGGCGTCGAGGGCGGTGACTCCAGGGCCGCTATCCGTGACGCGAATACACAGCACTTGCGGCGGGGTCACGCCTTCGAGCGAGAACTCGACCCGGCCTCCAGAAGCGTAGGCGTACGCGTTCCTGGCGATTTCCGACACTGCCGTGGCGATGCGCGTCTGCTCGGTGATGTCGAAGCCGAGCTCCGCAGAGATCTGGCGCGCCCGTTGCCGCGCCGACACAATGTCGTGCTCGTGGAGAATCCGTGATGACAGCAGCAGTGTGCTCACGCCGCTTCCCGTGCAACCAACACCGTTACGTCGTCGCGCCCGCGGGCGAGGTCTCGGTAGAGCGTCGCCGCGATGAGCGCGGGATGCCGGGCTCGAAGGCCCGGATAGCTATCGAGCGACCAATGAGCGCTCAGACCGTCTGAATGCATGACGAGAACGGATCCTTGCTCCCATGGGTAGGTGTAGTCACGAAAATATTGTGCCCGGTGACCGAGCGTCCCAGTATGGCAGACCGTTTGCCGTGTCGCCGTGGTGCCGCAGATGGCCCCGACGATGTTGCCGACGCCGGCGAACCGGACGACCCGCTCCGCGGAGCGGACATCGGCAATCGCCGCGGCCGCGCCGCGCGTGTGGCGCAGGGCCTGATGAATGCGCTCCAGCGCTTCGGATGGCTCCCGCATCGGCGACGCGACGAACGCACCCACCGCCGCCATCGATGCGTCGGCGGCATGCAGCCCGTGGCCAAGGCCATCGGCCACCAGCATGCTGACGCCGCTCGGCCGCGACTGTGTTTGCCAGCGGTCGCCGCAGACCGTTTCGCCCTTCTTGGCCAGCGACACGGCGCCGACGGCCATCGGATCCTGCAGCTCCGCACGCCGGCGATTCATACACAGGCGCGCCATCACCGTCGTCCCGCGGCCGGGCAGTGAGTACACGTCGAAGCTGTCGGACAGGCGGCGGATCGCGCCGAGGCCGGTGCCGCTCGACCCGGCCGTCGAGTAGCCATCCTCGAGGCTGCGGTGCACGTCGGCCATTCCAGGTCCGCGATCGACGGACAAGATCTCGATTTCAGCGTAGGCGCCAGTGGCCACCACCCGCATCAGGAGCTCGCCGTGGCCGGCGGGCGCATGCTTGAGCAGGTTGGTGGCCATCTCCGTGGCGACAAGCCCCACGCGGTGCGCGTCGGTGGCGTCGAAGCCAGCCGAGGCGGCCAGCTCGGTGGCGCAAGCACGGCTGGCGCCGGTCTGACTGGAGTCAGCGCCCACGAGCACCTGCAGATGCGCCGCGCTCACTTCCACCTCGCAATCACGACGCGGGTACCAGCGGGAGTCGAGGCGATGTGAAACTCGTTGGAGAGGCGCTTGGCGCCCGACAGACCCAGGCCGAGACCGACGCCGCTCGTATATCCATCGGTCATCGCGAGCTCGATGTTCGGGATGCCTGGACCATGATCCTCAAACGTCAGCCGCAGCCCTTTCCGGACGCCATCGGCCAGGCTCTCGATGAGTGCCTCCCCGCCGCCTCCATGGACGAGCGTGTTGCGCGCGAGCTCGCTCGCCGCCGTCACAATCTTGGTCTGATCGACCAGACTGAATCCGAGCGCCACGGCGTGTCGCCGGACGGCCTGTCGAACGATCACCACATGGTCCGCTTTCGTAATCGGCAGCGACTCACAAACTCCGGCGGTCATACCCGTTGTCCCGATCGCCTTCGCGGGTCGCGGCGAGCAGCGCCATGCCCTTTTCGACGTCGAGCGCGGTGCGAACGCCCTCCAGGGACATGCCCAGTTCCACCAACGTGATCGCCACAGCCGGGCGCATGCCGACGACAACAGTTTCCGCGTCGAGCACGCGGACCATCGCCGCGATGTTGCCAAGCATGCGGCCGATGAACGAGTCGACCATCTCGAGGGCCGAGATGTCGATGAGCACTCCCTGCGCCGCGGTCTCGGTGATGCGCGTGGTGAGATCGTCCTGGAGCTGGAGCGCCAGCTGATCGTGCATGTCGACCTGGATCGACACCAGCAGACAGGACCCGAGCTTGATGATCGGAATGCGTTCCACGGCTACATCGACTGGCGCGCGGGCGGCTGGCTGGTGCCGCCATTCGGCGAGTCCGCCTGCGTGATGGTGAGCCTGAGCCGCCTCAGCGCCACCGAAAATGCGTCAGCCAGAGTGGCCTTGGTCGTGACCGAGTTCAAGTCGACACCGAGATGCACGATGGTCTGCGCGATCTGCGGCCGGATGCCGCTGATGATGCAGTCGGCGCCCATCAGTCGCGCTGCGGCGACGGTTTTCAGAAGATGCTGCGCGACGAGCGTGTCGACCGTCGGCACGCCGGTGATGTCGAGGATGGCAATGAGTGAGCCGGTCTCGACGATCCGCTGGAGCAGGCTCTCCATGACCACTTGCGTTCGTGCGCTGTCGAGGGTGCCGATCAATGGCAATGCGAGGACGCCCTTCCAGAGCGTGACGACCGGTGTCGACAGCTCGAGCATCTCCTGCTGCTGACGCGCAATCATCTCGTTCCGCGCCCGCTGATATATCTCGGTCGTGAACAAGCCCAGGTCGTCGAGAACGCGGGTCATGGTCCATACGTCCTCGGCCAGGTACTCCGCATCTTT
Organism: Acidobacteriota bacterium; assembly: GCA_046734915.1. GTDB lineage: Bacteria > Acidobacteriota > Vicinamibacteria > Vicinamibacterales > CAVVIG01 > VFZL01. The sequence continues at coordinate 42,465 of JBKPSC010000231.1, forward strand.
GGTGCGCTTGGCGATGTGGCTGAAGAGCGGCTGCTTCAACGAGAAGATGAACGTGGCCGTTTCACTCGGGCTGAAGCCTCGCGCGGCGCGCGATGCCGACAGGCGCTGGAGGTGCTCGCGGACCGGCGCCCAGCCGTCGGCACGGATGTCCAGGTTGTCGGTCGTCAGCGCCCGCGAAAACGCCGCAAGGAAACTGGTGGACTCACGCAGGAGATCGTCCTCATTGATGAGATCGGGGCGCGCGCCGGCTGCCTGCAGTTGCAACGGCACCCAGTCACTCAGAATCTCGCGATGATGTGTCTGGACCAAATCCTTGAATCGACTGTTCGTGAGGGCCATCAACCAACCTCTGCCATGAGTATCGTGGCGGGGATGGATATTACGTCAATTCCAGTTGAGACTGCTGCAAGGCACGCGGCTTCAGACCGCGCTTTCGTGGATTGACTGTTCGAGTGAACATGTTCATCGAGCATGACTGGTTGGGCCCGGCAAGGCACGTCAGTCGAGGAAGGCCGCCACCTCGTTCTCTACGATGGCGTCTGCGGATTGTGCAGCCGCCTGCTGCAATTCCTGCTCGAGCACGATCGCCGGCGCGTCTTCAGTTTTGCGTCCCTTCAGGGCGGGAGAGGTCGCGCCACCGTCGCCCGGTGGGGCGGCAACCCCGACGAATTGACCACGTTTCATGTGATCGTGAACTTCCAAACGGCGGACGCCCGGATGCTGACCAAGGGCGCGGCCGCCGTGTTCGTGGCCGGTGAGCTAGGGTGGCCCTGGAAGGCGATGCGACTGGCCGGCATTCTACCGGTATGGCTCCTGAACTGCGCGTACGACGCTGTCGCACGATCGCGATATCGCGTCTTCGGCCGCTACGACCAGTGTCTGCTGCCGCGCCCGGAATTTCGCAGCCGCTTCATCGAGTAGTGCGGCGGAGGTGAGAAAAAGCTCTCAGGAGCTCAGTCCCACCGCTCTGTCGCCGTTGCCGTTGATGAACGCCGTTGCGGCCTGGACCACTTCCTCTTGCGAAGGGACCTTGCCGACACCGGCCACACCCTCTTTGGCGCACTCGATGTACGCCCAGCGGACGATGCCGTCGCGGTCGATGAGAAACTGCCCCCTCATCTGCGGAAATGTCGCCTCCCAATCGCGCTGATCTATCGGCGTAGGCTGGTAGAGGTCCAACGCCGCGAGCGCGGCTCCGGCCGCGGAAACCGGGAGGGGAGCCGGCAGCTCTCCCGTCGGGTTGACGTAGGTCTGCTCCAGCTGCTCCATCAACTGAGGCGTCAGCTCGATGTGAGGCACTCCGTACGATCGGTGGCTGGTCAGCTGCGGGTCGGCGCCGATGACCAGGCGCGTCGGCCTGAACTTGAAATACAGCCGGGCGTTGTCGAGTTCCGTCCCCACAATGGCCAACGAGTCGACGCCAAGCGACTTCAGACGCTCGGACGTGGTTCCCATGTGGGCCAGCGCGCGCCGGCAGAACGGACAATACATACCCGGGAACAAACCCAGGAGGAGCGGGGTCCTTCCCCGGTAGTCGGCCAGGGAAATCGTCCGTTCCTCGCTCACGGCAGGCACCACGAAGTCAGGTGCAGGTTCGCCGGGCTGCACTGAGGACTGAACTGACTGCGACATAAGACTCCCCGTTTCGATGAGTCGTTGATTCTACACGGTCAACATAAGAACGGAAGCAACAGGAGCGCATCTGGATCGAGGCCCGTCCGCTCGCAGAGGACCCTGGCCTTCTCCATGTATTCCTCGGCTTTGGCCCGATCGCCGCGATCGAGGTGGATCGTCGCCAGGCCGTCGTAACACGGCAGGATCAGCTGCGGTTCGCCGATTTTCTCGGCGAGGGCAAGCGCCTCGCGGTATTCCTCCTGCGCCTTGAGGAGCTCCCCGCGGCATTGGTGAATCTGCGCCATCACGACCAGCGGCACCGCGAGGTGGTCCAGCTGCCCAAGCTCCCGGTCGAGAGCCGCCGCCGCCTGCGCCGCCTCCAGACCCTCGGTCTCGCACCTGTCTGTCAGAGCGCAGTAGGCCGTCGCGAGGTTCGCGTAGATGTACGACTGGAGCGAAGCCGCGCCAATCTTCGACGCCAGCTCGAGTCCGGTCAG
>JBKPSC010000232.1:0-7872 GCA_046734915.1 Acidobacteriota bacterium
TGCTCATGGATCTCGAGGTAGAGCATTCCGGGGTCAAGCAATCGATGCTGAAGGCGCTCGGGAACGTCGCTCCCAGACACCTCCTCGACACGCGCCTGAATCCGCCCGCCGATCTGCGGCGGCGCGTGTCGCTGATGCTGACCCCCGTCGACTCGCCACCCGCCGCCGCTCCTCCTGCATGAGAGCCGTCGTGCAGCGTGTCTCGTCGGCAGCGGTAACCGTGGCCGACGGTGACGCGACGCGCGAGGTCGGCCGCATCGGCCCCGGCCTCGTGGTGTTCGTCGGCGTCGAACAGGAAGACGGGCCAGACGACGTGCGTTATGTCGCTGGGAAGGTCGCAGGGTTGCGCATCTTCGAGGATCCGAACGATCCCGGAAGCCGCATGACGCGGTCGGTCACCGACATCGGCGGTCAGGTGCTGGCCGTGTCGCAATTCACCCTCGCGGGCGACGCGCGAAAGGGCCGACGCCCCTCGTTCGACGCGGCCGCGCCGCCGCAGATCGCGAAACCAATCTACGAGGCGGTCGTCCGCGAATTGCGTGACGCCGGCCTGACGGTAGGAACGGGAGAGTTTCAGGCCATGATGCAAGTGCATCTGGTCAACGACGGTCCGGTGACAATCCTGCTGGACAGCCGAAGGCGGTTCTGAGGTCTGAACGCGGAAGGTGATCGCTCGATGAGGATTCACGCGGCAGGTTTGGCGCTCGCACTGTGGACATCGCTGATCGTCGTCTCGCCGGCAGCCGCCCAGCAGCGGCCGCTGCTCACCGAGGATCCCGAGCCCATTGGCGCCGGCCGCATCCTGCTCGAAGGCGGCATCGAGGTCGCGCGGTCGCAGAAGTACCCCGCATCCGGTCTCGAAGGAAAGCTGTTCCGCATTCCAATCGTCGGAATCAGCTTCGGGATCGGACCGACGGCGGAGCTGCAGCTCGACATGCCGCTGTTCGACACGCTGTCGATCTCCAAGCGCAACCCGTCGGCACCGCTTGCCAGCCTCGTCACGGCGACGGGTGACTCGACGCACGACGTCGGCGACTTGGTCATCGCGACCAAGATCCGGCTGGTCGGCGAGAACGTCGGGTATCCGGCATTCGCCATCCGTTTTGCGACGAAGCTGCCGAACGCCTCGAACGAGAGCGGCCTCGGCACCGATACGACAGAGTTCTACGGCTCGGTGCTGTTGGGCAAGACCGTCCGTTCTCTGCGTATTGTCGCCAACGGCGGGCTCGGAATCCTGCCCGATCCCGTCGTCGGCTACCGTCAGAACGACGTGGTGACCTACGGTCTCTCGCTTGCCCGCGCGATCACCGATCGATCAGAGATTGTCGGCGAGGCCAACGGACGCGTTTCCACGCGTGACAACCCATTTCCCGGCACCGAGTCGCGCGGCCAGGCGGCCATCGGCGCCCGTTTCACCACCGGCGCCATCCGCTTCGACGGCAAGCTGTTCTTTGGCTTTTACGAGGAAGACCCCCGCATCGGGTTTGCCGCCGGCTTTACCTACGTGTTCAACGCCTTCCAGGCTCCGTAGCGCTCACGGTGCCGCGCCGCCGGCCCGGTCGACGTCGCGCTTGGCCCCTCGCTCGTTGGCTTTCGCCCGCTCGAGTTCCTGCCGGAAGGCCGCCTGCTTCCGCATCCGCGCGAAGGCTTCGTCTTGAGCGAGCGTCCGAGAGGACGTGAAGCCTTCGTCGCGTGCGCGCTGCAGCATCCCGATCGCGTCGGAGGTGGCGCCCAGCATCGCGTAGTGCCGCGACAAATAGAACCTGATCTCGGGCTCACGCTCGACCTGGAGGCCGCGCATCGCGATCAGCGCCTCGTCGCGCCGGCCTTCGAGGACCGCCAGCAGCGAGCCCATCAGGCCGCTCATCTGCGTGGACAGTTTCTGGCCGAGCCGTTCCTTGAGGACCTCCACGGCTCGCCGCGTATCGCCCAGGGCCGTCCAGGCCGCGGCATCGAGGTAGTAACGCGTTGTCGCACCGAGCGTATCGAGAGTGGCTTCGTACTCGCAGCGAAGAAAGTGGGTGTGCGGGATGCTGGTGACGATCGTGGGATCCAGCGCGGTGGCCCGCACGTGGGCCGCGACCGACTCGTCGAGGAGCCCGCAGAAGCGAAACGCCTGAACCAGGCCTGCGAGCGTTTCCGGATCGTCGCCGCGGGCGTGCAGCCGCTGGGTGAGCCGAACGGCCGCCGCGCGCGACTCGCCGAGATCCATCTGCAGCTGCGTGTAGAACTGATGGGCGCAGGCCAGGTTGGGGTCGATCGCCAGCGCCCGCCGCAGCGCGGCCTGCGCCAGGTCGAGGTCGATCGACGGGCCGGCTTTGAACTTGTCCAGGAACCGGCAGCTGCGTCCGAGCCAGGCCCACGCCGCCGCGAACTGCGGATCCTCCGCCACGCACAGCGACAGCAGGTCGCGGGCTTGTGCCATAGACTCCAGCGAGCGATGGGTGACGAGCTCTTTCGCCCGCAAGAAGGTGGCATAGATCCCTTGCTCGATGCCGGGTTCGCCCAGAACGGGAACGGTGAAGCGGTAGCCGAATTTCGACACCGTCTGGATCGCCTCTCGTCCGAGCACCTTGCGCAGGCTCACGATGATGTTGGTCAGGTTGGCGTCGGTGACGTGCGTGTCAGGCCACAGGCGATCGATCAGCGCGTCGCGTCGCACCAGGTGTCCGGCGTTCTGCACGAAGAGCAGCAGCGCGTCGAAGACCTTCGGCTGCAGCGGCACCGGTTCTTGTGATCGATGAAGCTCCCGTTCCGCAGGGTACAGGTCGAACGCCCCGAACCGGTACGTCCCGTCGGACGTCGTGTGATTTTTCTGTGATTTCCTCTGCATTGCGGCTGGGATTTCCGCGGCGCGCCGAGTCTAGCATGCCCGTGCTGGGCCGACGTGCCACAGCAGGGAGGAATGACATGAGTGCGACGCCCGCAGAAAACAAACAGCTGATCGGCCGCTACCTGCAAGCGTTGAGCGGACAGGCCAAGACGCCGGAGCTCGTTGCCCGTTTCGTGAGCGACGTCAGCCTGGCCGAGCACATTCGCGATGTAGAGGCGGCGTTTCCGGAATACGAAGTGATCTCCGAAGAGATCGTCGCCGAGCGCGATTTGGTGGCGGTGCGGGCGACCTTTCAGGGCGTGCATCGCGGCACGTTCTACGGTGTCGCGCCAACCGGCCGCTCGGTCTCGGCCGGCCTGATGATCTTCTATCGCGTCGACGGCAACCGTATCGCCGAGCACTGGATGCAGTTCGACGCGGCTTCGTTGATGTCGCAGCTCCAGGCCCAGCCGGCGCTGCCCTAGGCCATCGACGCCCCCGGATCGGAAAGACCGGAAAGACCGCCCCCAGCCTCGATGGGATGCCGTATCATGCAGCCCGGCCCGTTCTGAACAGGACGGCGCGGGGAGGGGCAAGCATGCAGTGGATCGTCACCAACATGAAGTGGATCATGCTGCTGTCCGGTGCGCTGACGTCGACCATGCTCTACGCCGCCATCGCACCGGATGCTGTCCTGCAGTCCACGTTCGGCGAATCGCTCGACGGACCGGTCGCCGACGTTGTCGTTCGGAACTGGGGATTCCTGATTGGCCTCGTCGGCGGGATGCTGATTTATGGCGCCTTCGATCCGCCCGCCCGGCGCCTGATCCTGACGGTCGCCGGCCTGAGCAAGATCGTCTTCATCGGATTGATCGTCGCTCATGGCACTCGTTTTCTCGGCGGAGCGGCCGTTCCCATCGCCATCGATTCGGTGATGATCGTGCTATTCGCGTGCTATCTCGTCGTCGCCGCACGCAGGGCGCTGCCGGCGCACGCGAGGGTCACCGCGTGATTGACCCGCGATCGTTCGGCCGCTGGATCGTGGCGTCCGGCACAGTCGCTGCCGTCGTGGTGTGTCTGGGCTCGGCGTTTCGCGCCGCGTGGGCGCAGGCGCCAGATGGAAGCGACCGTCAACGGCTGCTCGCCGGCACGATCGACATCCACGTCCACTCGCATCCCGACAACGTGCCTCGCTCGGTCGACGGGCTCGAAGCAGCAACGCAGGCACGGGCTCGCGGCATGCGCGGCATCGTACTCAAGAACCACTACGACCCGACCGCGGGCCTGGCTTATCTCGCCCGCAAAGCCGCCCCTGGTCTCGAGGTCTTCGGCGGGATCGACCTCAATCTCACCGTCGGCGGTATGAACGCCGCCGCGGTCGAGCACCTGACACAAATCTCCGGCGGCTGGGGCCGAGTCGTCTGGATGTCGACCTTCGATGCCGAGAACCAGGTTCGCTACTCAAAGGAGAACCGCCCCTTCGTGGCGGTCTCGCGGAATGGCGCGCTGCTGCCCGAAACGAAAGCGGTCATCGGCGTCATCGCGAAGCACGATCTGGTGCTGGCCACCGGGCACGTGTCGGCTGCCGAAGGGCTCCTGCTGTTGCGTGAAGCGCAGAACCAGGGTGTGCGGCACATGGTCGTGACGCACGCGATGAACGCCCCGATCCTGATGAACGTGGAGCAGATGCAGGAAGCGGCGAAGCTGGGCGCGTACATCGAGTTCGCAGGCAGCACGCTCGCGCCTGCCGACGCCAAGGCGCGCATCGATCGATACGCCGGCGCGATCCGGAAGGTTGGTCCGGAGCACTGCATCCTGTCGTCAGATCTGGGGCAACAGGGCAACCCCTTGCCGGCGGACGGCTACGGCGAGTTTCTAGCCGCGATGCGGGCCCGAAACTTCACTGAAGCGGAGGTGGGTGTCATGTCTCGGGACAACCCGGCCGCCCTGCTGGGCCTGCGGTAGCAGCGCGAGAAGCACACGAAAATCGGCCGAACCAGCTGCAGTGAGCCGTAGAGACCGGCTTCTGCGCATGGATGGGTGAGGAGCAACGGATGCCCAAATCACTCATCGCGGCCGGTGTGCTGGTCTTCGGAGCCACTTTCACGAGTCCGGCCGTGGCGCAGGAGCAGGTGAGTGACTCGCTGGAGCAACTGCGGCAGAGTCTGAAGCCCAGTCAGGCCGTTCGCGTCACTGATGCTTCCGGCAGAACCGTGGAAGGCCGCATCTCCGAGCTGTCAGACACCACGCTCGCCCTCCTCGTCGACTCGACGTGGCGACGTAAGGGCGGCGTGCAATCCGTCCCGCGTGACGAGATCGTCGCCATCCATAAGCCGGACGGCCTCGAAAACGGCTTGCTCATTGGCCTCGCGGCAGGAATTGCCGCCAACTGGGTGTTCGTTCGAGCCAATTGCGGCCGGCCCGGCTACGACCCGGAGTGCTCCGCAAATGTCGGCGTGGTTGGGCTGCCGATTTTCGTGTCGGCCGGGATTGCCGTCGGCATGCTGATCGACAAGGCAATCACGCAGACGTTGTATCGAGCGCCGCGTAAGCGCTGAAGAAGTCGTCGACCGCGCGAATCTCCGCCGATACCCTGGCGGCGTCCCAGCCGGCTTGATTGGCCACGACCGTCGCGACTCTCTCGAGCACCGATTGCCCTGGGTGACCGAGCGCACCCAACGGGGTGCGCCGGAGAACGACGTCGGCGAGTGTCATTGCCATTTCGTGCCGGACCGCCCACACGATCTGAGCGGCGGTGACAGGAGAAGTGTCCATCAGCGGCTCGGCCAGGTCGGGCCGCTCGCGCTGGACGTCGAGCCAGGGTTCGGCCGGCGGAAGCGGCGTGACCCCCGTACGGCTCGGCACTGCCGGTCGCCCGAGTTTCGCGATTACGCGATCGGTGATCTGCTCGGCAACGATTCGCGCGGTGGTGTACTTCGTGCCGGCCACGCTGATCAGGCCGTCGACCGCGTTGGCGCCTGTGGCGTGATCCCGCACCTGCTGTCGTCCCTGCAGAGCCACGGCACCCTGGCCCGACACGACCGCGGGCACGACCCCGCAATGGACGAGCGAGACATCGTTTCGGTCGACCGCCAGCGCCGGAAAGGCCCGTCGGATCTCCTCGAGAAAGCCGGCGACTTCCAGAGGTGACGGCCGGACCTGGTCCGCTGACGACAAAGCGGACGATTCCCAGGTGCCAAAGAGTGCGCGGCCCCGCCACGGCACCATGAACAGGGTACGGCCTGAAGCCGCGAATCCGCCGACAGCCGCGTCACCAACCCCGAGTCGAGTCACGAGGTTCATGGCCTTGAGCATCGGCGTTCGCGTCTCGAGCTCGCCGGGCGTCAGCAGGCGATCGATATCGGCCCCAGTCGCGTTGACGACGACGCGCGCTGCCACGTCGGTCGATGTGCCCGAGAGCCGATCCACCACGCGGGCACCAACGACGCGCCTGCCGTCGTGGCGCAACGAGGTGGCATCAGCATAGTTGGACAGCGTGGCGCCGTCCCGAACTGCTGCGAGGCCCCACGCCAGCGTCAGACGATCCGCTTCTGTCGTGACGTAGTCGTACCAGACAGCTGCGCCATGGGTCGCCGAATTTCCGAGCGCAGGAAAGCGGCGCCGCGCCTCGTCGGGCGGTAGCACACGACCGGCGGGCAACCGAAGCGACTCCGCCACACCGCTGTTTCGTCCGGACGCGATGACGGCATCCAAAAGCAGACCGGCCCGCATCATCATCGGACCTTTGATGAATGCCGACGTCAGCGGCAGCACAAATGGCAGAGGTCGAAGATATTGCTGGGCGATGCGGGCGAGCGTCCGACGTTCCTCGATGGACTCGAGGGCACGGCTGATGTCCAGGGTCTGTAGATACCGGAGCCCGCCGTGAATCGTGCGCAGGTGGTTGAACGAGGCGCCGCTTCCGAAATCGTTGCGCTCGACCAGGGCGACCGACAGCCCGCGCTGCGCCGCATCGGCCGCGATCGTCAGGCCGTAGACGCCGCCGCCAATCACGAGCACGTCGTACGTGACGGAAACGAGTGGCAGCGTCCGCGTCATTTGCGAGTGGGCATGTCCGCTCTGGATTCAGGCACCAGCGCACGTCGCGCCAGGTCGATCGGGTGACGGATCGTGAGCCGATAGTATAGTTGTGGGCACGTGGCGACGACAGACGAGATCCGCGAGTACTGGAATCATCACATCCACGATCTCGAGATCACCAGACATCCGGTCGGTTCGCGCGGCTTCTTCGACGACCTCGATCAGTACCATTTCGAGAAGCTGCACCATCTGCTGCGTCTCGTCGGTTTCGACACCTACGCCGGTCGTAAGGTGCTGGAGGTCGGCTGCGGCGCAGCCGTGGATCTCGCCAGGTTTGCCAAGGGTGGGGCCATCACGACCGGCGTCGACCTGGCGCCGTCGGCGATCGATCTGGCGAAGACCAACTTCGCCCAGCAAGGACTGGTGGGCGAGTTTCACGTTGCCGATGGCGAGCACCTGCCGTTTGCCGAAAGCACATTCGATCTCGTCTACGCGCATGGTGTGGTGCAGTACACGGCCAATCCGCAGAAGCTCGTGGACGAATGCCGTCGCGTGGTGAAGCCGGGGGGAGAAGCGATCTTTCAGGTGTACAACCGCGTTTCCTGGTTGAATGCGCTGTCCAAGCTGATGAAAGTCGGACTGGAGCACGATGATGCGCCGGTGCTCTTGAAGTTCAGCATCCCCGAGTTTCGCGATCTCGTGAAGGGATTCAGTCGCGTTCGCATCGTGCCCGAGCGATTCCCCGTCCCCTCGCGCCTGCACCGCGGCTGGAAAGGCGCGGTCTACAACGGCGTGTTCGTCGGCACGTTCAACGCGTTGCCCAAGCCCCTCGTCCAGCGTTTTGGCTGGCACCTGCTCGCATTCTGCCGGAAGTGACCGCATGCATTTCGCCAAGGCCCACGCCTACGGAAACGACTTTGTGTACGTGCGCGAGCCACTCGTCGTCAGCGCTGACCTGTCCGAGCTCGCACGGCAGATGTGCGATCGTCACACCGGCGTCGGCGCCGATGGCCTGATGG
>JBKPSC010000233.1:0-4500 GCA_046734915.1 Acidobacteriota bacterium
TCGTTGAAGACGGCCAGAGAAATTTGTGGGTCGCGAACCCCGCCGCCGGGTTGTTTCGTCTGGGCCGAGACAGGCGCGACGTCCAGGAAACGTCCTGGGCTGCACTGAAGCGCAAGGACGTTGTCACCGCAATGGCGGCCGGTCCGTCAAGTGACGGTCTGTGGTTCGGGTTTTTCCGAGGTGGCATCGTTCACTTCGCCAACGGTGAGGTCAGTGTCTCGTACGCGGCTTCCGATGGTCTCGCTGACGGCCGTGTCAGCAACCTGTTGGTCGACTCGGCCGACGCACTCTGGATCGCGGCTGACGGCGGACTCAGTCGACTGAAGAATGGACGACTGGCGACGATCAACAGCCGGAATGGATTGCCGTGCGATGCGGTCGGTTGGGTCGTTGAAGACGCGGCGCATTCCTTGTGGCTGGGCATGGCATGCGGTCTGGTACACATCGAGCGCGCCGAGATTGACGCCTGGATTGCTGGCACCGAGCCAGACAAGGGAAACGGCGCGGTGATCTATCGTGTGCGAGCCACGCTATTCGACTACGCCGACGGAGTCAGGATCTTCGTCGGTGCGAGCTACTACACCGCGCCCGCCGCCGCAACGTCCGACGGGAAGGTGTGGTTCATGTCGCAGGATGGTCTCAGCGTCGTCGACTCCTCTCGCCTCACACTCAACCCCCTCCCGCCGCCGGTCCACATCGAACAGGTGATTGCCGACGGTCAGATTTACGATGTGAACTCCGCGGTCGGCGAGCGGCTGCGCCTCCCGCCGCTGACCCGCAACCTGCAGATCGACTACGCGGCGCTCAGCCTCGTCGCGCCCGAGAAGATGCAGTTCCGCTACAAGCTCGAAGGCTGGGATCGCGAGTGGCAGGATGTGGGCACGCGACGTCAGGCGTTCTATGCGAACCTGCCGCCGCGCAGCTATCGCTTTCAGGTCATCGCCGCCAACAACAGCGGTGTATGGAACGAGACGGGTGCGTCGATCGCGTTCTCCGTGGTGCCGGCGTATTACCAGACGGCGTGGTTTCCTGCGCTCCTCGCCGGCATGATTTTCGCGCTCGTCTGGACTGCCCATCGCGTCCGCGTCCGCATCGTCGAAAAGCACGAGCGTGAAATCAGCGCGTTGAACGAGCGCTTGATGAAGGCGCAGGAGCAGGAGCGGATTCGGATTGCCGGCGAGCTCCACGACGGTGTGATGCAGGAGATGCTGGCGGTCACGATGATGTTAGGGACGGCGAAGCGGCGGATTCCCAACGAATCAGACGCGAGAGCAACGATCGACAAGATCCAGGAGAAGATGATTCGGGTAGGCACGGACATCCGTCAGCTGTCTCATGACCTGCACCCGCCCGCGCTGCAAGCGGCGGGCTTGCCGCAGGCCGTGCACACCTACTGCGAGCAGTTCAGCGAGAGTGCCGGCATCCCGGTCGCGTGCGAGGCGGACGACAGCGTGCGCGACCTGTCTCGTGGCGCGGCGCTCGCGCTGTTCCGCATCGTTCAGGAAGCGCTCGGGAACGCAGCCAAACACGCACAAGCCAAGCAGATGACGGTCCGCTTGACTCGGTCCGCCGACGTGGTGTCCCTCACGGTGTCGGATGACGGCCGGGGATTCGACTCAAGCAGTCTCGCGACGGCCGGCGGCATGGGCTTGATCACGATGCGGGAGCGTGCGAGTCAACTAAACGGAAAGTTCGAGTTCGAGAGCGCGCCAGGACGCGGCACGACGATCAGCGTGGTGATTCCGTTTCGATGAGCGCGGTCAGGCGCTTCCAGCGGTACGCAGGCCCAGCCGCGCGGCCATCGTGACGAGATCAGGAAGCGAGTCTGCCTTCATCTTGCGCATCATCTGGCCCCGGTGCGCCTTGACCGTGATCTCGCTGATGCCCAGTTCGCCGCCGACTTGTTTGTTCAGGAGACCGGTGATCACGAGCGCCATCACCTCGCGCTCGCGTGGGGTCAGTGATGCGTAGCAGCTTCGCAGCGTTTGCATCTCCGACTCCTGCTGGAGTGCAGCCCGACTTCGCTCGATGGCGCCGCGAATGGCCTCGAGCAGGACGTCGTCGTTGAACGGCTTGGTCAGGAACTCGACTGCTCCGGCCTTCATCGCGCGAACGCTCATCGGGATGTCGCCATATCCAGTGATGAAAATGATCGGCATGTCGGAGCGCGCGGCGAGTTGTTGCTGCAACTCGAGCCCGTTGAGCCCCGGAAGCGACACATCCAGGACGAGGCAGGAGGGAACGGTTGCACGCCGACGGGCGAGGAAGTCCTGAGCTGACGCAAATGTCTCGGGCGTCCAGCCCGCGCTCTTGATGAGCAGCTCCAACGATTCGCGCACCGAGATGTCGTCATCGACGACGAAGACGATGGCCCTGACGTCCGCCATGGTGAGAATCCCGATCGTACCGGCTGAGATCGATGAACGTACAGTATAGGTCCGGTGTGCGACCGTCGCTGTAAACATCATGGGCAGGCCTACCTCGTCCCCAGCGCGCTGTTGACCGCGTCGAGCAGCGCGGTATCGCTGAATGGCTTGAACAACACGGCCACCGCCCCCCGAGCGATGAGCTGCGGACGAAGCGATTTATCGCCCTGCGCAGTGATGAAAACAATTGGGATGTACTGTCCCCGGCGTTTCAGTTCCTGTTGCAGATCCGGGCCGCTCATGCCCGGGAGCCCGACATCCAGGATCAAGCAGTTCGACGCTCCAACCGCCTGGGATTGGAGGAACGCCTCTGCCGACGAGAACGCTTCAACGTAGAAGCCGGAGTGCTGCAACAAATCCGGCAGCGACTCGCGGACCGACTCGTTGTCGTCGACGACGGATACCAAGGCGCGCGTGCTCGTCACTTCCGGTCCACCATTTTCGGCATGTCAAAGATGCCCGTCCCGGGTCGAGTTGTCCATCAGACTTTGGTATCGGCTCGCGACTTCGGCTTCACGTAGCTCGATGGTGACCTCGGCGAACGTGACGCCCTCGAGGTGCCAGGTCCACCCCGTGTTGACCTGTGTGCCCGCTACGATGCGGCCGGTGGGAATTTTTTCGCGCCCGCCACTCTGGGCCGCCCGGGCGGCAGCCGGCACTCCTCGGCGCGCGATCGGTTCGCGAGCGCGTCTCATGAGAGCCCTACTGAAGTCGATTGAAGCACGGCTTCCGAGCGCGATCCAGTAGACGAAGTCGAGTGGCGGCTCCACCGATACGAAAGTGTCGACGATACCTTCGTCTGATGGACAGGACGTCGCTCGACTGGTTTCATGCGTCTCGAGGTGAACAGCGTCGAGGCCGGATAGCGCGTCGCATTCACGGAGGACGTCATGACAACGACCCAGCTCACAGTCACCACGATGAAACTGGCGCAGATCACGAGGGCAGGAGGTGATTTCCAGATCGTCGAGCGCGAGATTCCCGAGCCAGGCGCAGGACACGTGCGAATCAGGATCCAGGCCTGTGGCGTCTGTCACAGCGACGTGTTCACGAAAGAAGGCCAATGGCCCGGCATCCAGTACCCCCGCGTGCCGGGTCACGAAGTCGTCGGCACACTCGATGAACTGGGTGCCGGCGTGTCCGGCTGGCAGAAGGGACAGCGCGTCGGTGTCGGCTGGCACGGTGGCCACGACAGCACATGCTCTGCTTGCCGGCGCGGGGACTTCCGCAATTGCCGGAATCGGCAAGTTCCCGGTATCAGCTACGACGGCGGATATCAGCAATACATGGTGGCTCCGGTGGAGGCACTCGTATCGGTCCCCGAAAGTCTCAACGACGTCGAAGCCGCGCCGCTGCTCTGCGCTGGAATCACCACCTTCGGTGCTCTGCGCAACAGCGGTGCGTTCCCCGGAGATCTTGTCGGCGTGCTGGGCGTCGGCGGCCTGGGCCACCTCGCCATTCAGTGGGCGACCAAGTTCGGCTATAGGGTCGCTGCCATCGGCCGCGGACCCGATAGCGACGGGCTCGCCAAGAAACTCGGTGCCACTGACTACATCGACAGCGGATCCACGAACGCCGCAGACGCCCTGCAACAGCTGGGTGGCGCACAGGTCATCCTTGCCACCGCCCCAAGCTCAAAAGCGATGTCAGCGGCGATCGACGGTCTTGCGCCGAACGGTAAGCTCGTAGTGATCGGCGTGGCAGCCGAACCGATCGAGGTCACGCCAGTGCAACTCATCACGAAGGTTCGAGCGATCCAGGGATGGGCTGCGGGCACACCGGCTGATTCCGAGGACACACTGCGTTTCGCCGAACTGCACGGCGTGCGTCCGATGGTGGAAACGTATCCGCTCGAACGAGCGGCCGAGGCGTACGCCCGCATGCTGAGCGGCAAAGCGCGGTTCCGCGTCGTTCTGACAATGTGAGGAAGGCACGCGCCGCGGAATCATGAGGCAGCCATTCGATGAACACGCGCCTGCTGATGACGTTGCACGTGAAGGTCGGGACGCTGCTGAATATCGGCCCCGTTCCCCATGGAATTCGGCGCACCGCGCCGCTGGCTGGCGGAACGTTC
>JBKPSC010000234.1:0-8041 GCA_046734915.1 Acidobacteriota bacterium
CGGGACGACGAAGCGACCGCGATCCTCACGCGGCTGACCAACGTCGTTGGCACGCCCGAAGCATTCGACGTTTCGGCTCGTCTCTGGACGTCGTTCGGCGATCGCGATCGCGCCGCGGCGGCCAGGGCTGCGGCGCAGCAGCGATCGTCGGCCTCACACGCCGTTCCCGCGCAGCAATAATCTGCAGGGGACTTCAGGAAGACAAAAAAAGGGGGATGCCCCGAAGGGCATCCCCTTTTGCGAGCGTCTTCTAATCGTTCGATTAGAAGATGTACTTGACGCTGAACAGACCCTGCGCGCCGGTTTGGAAGAGGTCTTCCTGCCCGTAGCGAGGATCGAACGCGTTCGCGCCGTCCGCTGACGCACGGATCAACGCGTTGTAGTCATACCCTTGCGTCAGATTCGTCCTTGCCAAGCTGATGGCGGACGACTGACGAGGAATACCGCCGCCGCCGCGGTTCAGGTAGTTGTAGAGGTGCGTCGCGGTCTTCTGGTTGAATACGTTCAACACGTTCAGCTCGAACCGCAGCTTCTGCTGACGCATCACGCTAAGCTCGTGGGAGAGCAGCAGGTCGGTCTGCGTGCGAATCGGCGTGCGGCCCATATCGCCGCGTCCGTTTACGAACACCGGAATCTGATTGACCGTGTTGACGTATGTGCTGATCGGCGTGCCGCTGCCGCCGTAGAAGAAAGCACCCACCTGCGTGCCGAACGGCATCTCGTACGAGCCGTACAATTTCACGACGTGTGGCCGATCGGTCGCGAGGCGGCCGACCACGTCATGGTTGCCGTGGGAATCATACAAGAGCTCGTCGATGTCCCACGCGCGGTTCGCGTTCCCGCCCTGACGAAATACGTTACCGCCCTGCTGTTGCGACGAGGGCGAGGACGAGTTCGTCGTCGGCGTTCTGATTTCATCCGAGCTGGCGATACCGGCGTAGTTGCCGTAGAGACGGCTGAAGGTGTAGTTGCCGCTGAAGAACCAGCGGTTCGCAAAACGGCGAGTCAGTGAGAGCTCGATAGCGTCGTACTTGCGCTCCGGCTTCGGCATCGGTTGACCGAGCGGGGTCAGGCCGCTCGGAGCCTCGAGGGTCGACAGCCCCTCGCCAGGATTACCGATGACATAGGCTTCATCGCCGTTAGCGTCAAGGGCGCCGATGTCTTCAATCGTCCGCTTCAGGTCGTTGTGCACGTAGTGGACGCTGATGACCGTGTTGGCCCGTGCCTGGTACTCCCAACCACCGCTGAAACTGTCCTGGAACATCGGCCTGATATCCGGATCGACGTTGCCGACGTAGTTGACGCGGCGATTCCGGAAACCGGTTGAACTTCCCCACAAGTCGCGTCCCGGCTTGTTGTTCAGGCTCAAGTTGAACACATCCAACGTGTCGAGCGACCGATAATAGACACGCCAGAAGTCACCGCCGAACGAGCCGCGCGATAGTTCATACTTCGTCCAATCAAAGTATCGACCCCAGCTGCCGTAGACCTTCATCCGGCCATCGCCGTAGATGTCATAGGCGGCACCGAGTCGTGGCGCGATCTTCTCCCCAAACCCGAACTTGAAGGCCTCTTCGCCGGTACCCATTCCAGGAATGGATTCCTGTTCGGTTCTGATTCCGAGGTTGAGGGCGAGGCGCGGCGTGACGTTCCACTGATCTTGAACGTACAGAGACGTAATATCGCCACTGACCTTGCCAAACGTTCCGAAATCGTTCACTTCGTAGTATCCGTACACGCCTCGATCGGCCCGTCCTGTCACACTACTGGTATAGGTACGATCCCAGTAGATGTTCACGTATGCCGGCCCCGGAAAGGACGAATCCACGTCGTTGACGACGTGCTGGAATCCGACGCCGCCCTTGAGCGAGTGCGGACCAGCGGCGCTGAACGCCTGCGTGTAGTCGACATTGACGAAGCCGCGCTTCGTCTTGTCGAACCTCGACTCCTGGGCCAGAGGCACGTTGTAGTAGCCGAGCGGCTGCTGGAGGCTCGCCGGAATGCTGAACGGCAGCCCAATCGCCGACGTCTGGTAGGTCACGCTGCTGACTTGCGGAATATCCTTATCCACAAAGTTGTCGTAGAAGTAGCCCCCCCGTGCAGTCAGAAACGCCGACGTTCCAAGCAGGATGTCCACGTTACCGGTTCCGCTGGTCTGGGTCGTCTTCCATCCACGTGCTTTGTTCGTCTCGGCAGCGAAAGCGCTGGAGGTCAGGTATTGAGGACCAAAACTGTCGTAGGCCAGCGGAACGCCGGTGGTGGTGGTTGGCGTATACAAGACCGAACCGTAGGCATTGACGCGGTTGCTGGCGACGCTGACCTTGCCAAACGCCTGCGTGAAAGTCTGATCGCGCTTGATGGCGCCGGGTTCCGTGCCGGAGGAGAACAGGTAGTCGTTGTTGCGGCGGACGATGCGCGGCGAGTACGATCCGAAGAAGAACAGCCGATCCTTGATGATCGGGCCGCCCACGGACCCACCGAACTCGTTCTGATGGTTCGCCTGCTTGTCGTCCTGGACGTAGGTAACCGTACGATCGTCGCGTGGATCGAGCACGAGCCGCTTGACCGGCCCCGCACTCAGCCCGCTGCCGATGTAGTAGTAATGGCCTTCACCCTGGAAGGTGTTGCCACCCGACTTGGTCACCGCGCTGATGACGCCGCCGAGCGCGCCGCCGTATTCAGCCGGGATGCCCGTCGTCTTGACCTGAACTTCCTGCAGGTATTCGAAGACAGTGTTCTGGCGGGACGATCCGTTGATCAGGCTGTTGGTGACCACGCCGTCGACGGTGTAGGCGTTTTCCGAGCCGCTCGCGCCGTTCACCTGGATGCCGCCCTCGATGTCGCCCTTGTTCACGGAGGGGGCCGTCAGCGCGACATCCTGGAACGTCCTGGCCTTCGGCATGCGGTCAATTTCTTCGGAGGTGACGTTGTGCTGAATCGTCACGCTGCGAAGGTCGACCTGTCTGACCGCGTCAGCGGTGACGTTGACGACTTCGCTGACGTTGCCGACTCTCAACTGGGCCGGGAATTCGACCGTGCGTCCAAGCAGAACGAGCACATCGTCAGCTTCGACCTTCTGGAAGCCCTGAAGCTCGACGGCCACACTGTAGCGGCCGGGATCGAGATCAGGAATCCGGAAAGTGCCGTCCGCGCCGCTAACCACGGTGCGTACCGCGCCCGTGACCTTGTTGGTGACGGTAATAGTGGCCCCGGGAACCGCCGCCTGCTGAGCGTCGGTGACCGTACCGCTAATACCGCCAAACCGCTCCTGAGCGTTCGCTGTGCCCAGAGTGCCAAGCACCAGGGCAAGCACAAACACTCCGAGAATGCGCAACCGCATTCGCATTGCTTATGCTCCTTGATTGGGGAGAGACTCGACCGTGTCTCTCGGGAAAATGAGGGATTGACTGGCGATTCCGCGTGACGAATCGCCGATATGCTGGGCCGAAGGCCGGTTCACGATTGATACATCATAGGTGACTGTCGGGCTGTCAATGCCCGGATTTCGCCATCTGATGAGGTGACGTGCACTGACGATCCAAAAAGCCGGTCGGTTTGCTGTTCAGCTAGCTGATCTGTCTATGTTTCGATACTTTCGTATCGCTGCCGGTCACAATCGGTCACACCTGCATTCTCGGTGTTCGCGTTCGATCCGGGCGACTTGGTTCATTGTGGTCACCGTTTTGATACGACTCGCGACGCCTGCTGCCGCACAGGAAGTCGCAGGCCGGGTCATGCTCGCCACCGCCATCGATCGTACGGGCCGGCCGACGGTCGACGTCGGCGCCGACGACTTCGTCATCGAGGAAGGCCACGATGAGCGGGAGGTGCTGTCGGTCAGGGTTGCCGACTATCCGATCGTCGTCCTCGTCGACAACGGCGCCAGCACCGACACGGCGCTGGCGGCCATCCGCCAGGCCGCGGCGCGCTTCATCACGCGCATCGGTCAGCGGCCTGTGGCCGTCGGCACGCTGGCCGACCCGCCACAGTTCGTCGCCGGCTTCGACGACGAGCGGGCGCAAGTCCTCGAGCGGCTCAACGCCATCCGGTCGGCGCCGTCGCGGACGCTTCGGCCGCTGTCTGCCGTCACTCGCGCGGCGAACATGATTGCCGTCACCGAGTCGCCGTTCTCCGTCGTCGTCGTCATCTCCGCCCGGCCTGTGGACCCCGAGGAGCAGGCCGCCAACGAGCGGTTCACCCCGATTCTCGAGAGCGGCGCCGCCGTCCACGTTATCGCCTTGCGGAGCGCCGATTCGGCATCGGCAGAATCGATCGATCTTCTGCGCGCGCTCGCCGATCAGACGCGCGGTCAGTACGTGCCGATCTATGCGACCGCGTCGTACGGCATCGCGCTCGATCGACTGGCTGACACGCTTGCCACGCAAGTGATGATCGACTACATGGTCCCCGCAGGATCGTCAGGCGAGGATGCCAAGATCGGCATTCGCATCCCCGGCGCGCGGGTCGTGGGGCTCGGGGTCTCCAAATAGGGCAGTAGGGCAGGTAAGGCGGGTAGGCAAAGCCTTGTACAAAGAGAAAGGGCAGGTTCTCACCTGCCCTCCTACCAGCCCTACCTGCCTTACCTGCCCTTGTTCAGTGCGTCGGCCCGAGCTGCCTCAGCGTGTCGTCGATGAGCCGCTCGTTGTCTTCCTTCGACAGATTCCGTTGGAGTAGCTTCGACGCGATGGCAACCGACAAGTCGACGGCCTCGTGCCGAATCTGCTGGACGGCGCGCGCGGTCTCGGCCTGAATTTGCCGCTCGGCGTTCCGCACGATGCCTTCTGCCTCGGCTCGCGCCTTGGTCCGGAGCTCCTCGCGCAGGCCTTCAGCGTCGCTCCGGGTGCGCGTGATGATCGCATCCGCTTCCTGCCTCGCCCTGGCGACGATCTGCGCCGATTCCTGCTGCAGCCGTTCCAGCTCGCCCTTGGCCTGCTGTGCGTCGTCAAGCGCTTTTCTGATGCCGTCCTGACGGCTCTCGAGCGCCTGCAGCAGTGGTCCCCACGCGAACTTCGCGAGGAGGAACAGCAGAACCAGAAACGTCAGGATAGTCCAGATGAACAGTCCGGGATCGGGCTGGACAAGAGGGTTGTTCATCACCCGGCTCCTACTTCAGCAACACCACCAGCAGGACGAACACTTCAGCCAGAATCGCCACGCCTTCGAGCAGGAAGAGCGGCAGGTTCACAGCGCCCGTGATCTTGTCCGCCGCGCCCGGCTGCCGCGCAACGCCCTCCGCGGCCGCCGCCGCCAACTTGCCGATGCCGAAACCCGCGCCAATCACGACCATGCCGAGGCCGATCGCGGCACCGAAGTAGTGCAGAACTTCCATTCCTCTATCCTCCGTCAGTTTTGGTAAGTGTGGAGCTCAGTGATGCACGTGAATGGCCATGCCAATGAACACGGCCGAAAGCAAAGTGAACACGTAGGCCTGCACCAGGACGACGATGATCTCGAGCGCCGAGATGCCCACCGCCAGCGGCACCGACACGGCGAGACCGACCCCGATGCCGGCAATCGCTCGACCGAACATCTCGGTGAACAGGAACACGAACGACAGAATGGCCAGGATGGCAATGTGGCCGCCGGTCATGTTGGCCGCAAGTCGCATCGTCAGCGCGAACGGCTTCACGAACATGCCCATCACCTCGATCGGGATGAGCAGGATGTACAGCGGCCACGCCAGTCCGTGCGGCACGTGGTTCATCCAATGCTTGACGAAGCCGTGCGCTTTCGAGCCGGCCACGATGATCGACGCGAAGGTGATCGTCGCCAGGGCCGCCGTCACGTTGAAATTGGCCGTCGCCGTCGTCCCGCCGTGCACCACTCGGGCGAGAAACGAATCCGGCTCGGCGTGAAACACGAAATGATTCAGCAGCCCGAGCACGTCGAAGAGCGGCACCAGGCCGATGGCGTTCGCGCAGACGATGAAGACGAAAAGGGTCAGCAGCAGCGGCGTGTAGGTGTTCACCCACTTCCGGCCCACGTTCGGTTTCGCGATGGCGTCGCGGATGTACTCGACGAGCGCTTCGAGGGCGCCCATGAAGCCGGACGGCACCAGGTTGTCCTGCTTCAGGTAGCGACGAACCGTCACTGTCACCACGACGAACACAAACGCCGCCACAAGCCAAAGCATGAAGACGTGCTTGGTGACTGAGAAGTCGATGCCGGCAATGGTCGGCAGATGAATCAGCGGGTGATCGATGCCGCTGTTCGAGACGTGCTCGATGATCGTCTTGCCGGCGTCGAATGCCTCGGTCGCGCCGTCGGCGGCGTGCTCTTGAGCGTGTTCCAGTAGCAGCAGTGCAAACATCGGTCTGTTACGGATTCAGAGGTCTACGGCCTGCTGGTCGAGCCTTGCGCGAACAGACGCTTCAACCACAGCGCTTCGGCCAGATGCAGTCCGATGAAATACGCCGTGAAGCTCACCACGAACGGGACCGGCCGCAGCGAAAGGCCCATCAGCATCGCCGCGACGTACGCCCCGAAAAACACCATTTTGGCCGCAAACGCGGTAATCATCACCGCGGTCAACCGCTCCGGGCTCTGTCGGAAGGTGCGTTCAGCAACCTCCCAGGTCACGACCGCGACGAGCAGCGGCGCAACCATTCCCGCGAGCATCTCTGCCATCACGCCGCGCCCGCCGGCGGCCATCGCCACAAGCCAGGAGCCGACGCTTGCTCCGACCATCCAGCCCACGGGCCCGGCCTTCACCGGCGCCACACCGTCCTCGCCAGCTCGTAGAAGCCGACGATGATACCGAGCAGCAGACCAGAGAGCAGGAACCAGGGCGACGTGCCACGCCAGGAATCAAGAGCGTACCCCCCGCCGCCAAGCAGCAGAATGGCCCCAATCAGAGTGTAGCCAGCGGAAGCGGCCGGGCCCGCTCGGCGCAGGTTTTCCTGCATGTATTGCAGGGAACGCGCGAGGGATTGACCACGATCATCCTCAGGCATGGCGTCCTCCAGCCACCTGAGGCAGCAGGAGTATAACGTACCCTTGTGAAAAAGTTCACCAAGCCCGCCGAGTCGGCGCTTATCGACTGGCGGCCGACACGCCCGTCGCGCCCAGTGCGCGCGCCGAGACCTCCGCGAACTCGAACAGTTGCCGCGGATAGACGCCCAGCAGAATCGTCGCCGCGACGGCTACCGCCAGCGTCAGTGCGAGGGCAGGGCTCGCGACCGGATCCGAGCCGGTCGTCTCCTTCTTCAGATACATGAACACGACGATACGGACGTAGTAATAGAGAGACACGGCGCTGTTCAGCACGCCGATGAGCGCCAGCCAATAGTACCCCTCTTCAATGGCGGCGCCGAACAACCAGAACTTGCCCATGAAACCGGCCGTCGGCGGGATGCCGCCGAGCGACAGCATGAAGAGCAGCATCGCGAAGGCGGCAAGCGGACTGCGGAAGTGCAAACCGCTGAAATCCTTCAAATCTTCGCCGATGACGTCGCGGCGATGCAGGAGCACGACGACGGCGAAGGCCCCGATCTGCATGAATCCGTAAACGAACAAGTACACGAGGATCGCAGTGACGCCGCGCTGGCCGCCAGCCACAATGCCCATCAGGACGTAGCCGGCGTGCGCGATTGACGAATAGGCCAGCATCCGTTTCACGTTGGACTGCGTGAGCGCGGCCACGTTGCCGACTGTCATCGTGATGATCGAGAGCACCCAGAACAGCTCGCGCCACTCGGCGCTCATCGACGGGAGGCCCTCGAGCAGAATCCGGAGGAGCATCGCGAACGACGCCGCCTTCGAACCCACGGACAGAAACGCGGTGATCGGCGTCGGCGCACCTTCGTACACGTCCGGCGCCCACATGTGGAAGGGCACGGCCGCAATCTTGAAGCCCATGCCGGCCGCGATCAGAATCACGGCCAGGATGAGCATCGGATTGCGCGGCTGGCCGGCGAATGTCGCGGCCATCGCGCGCAGATTGGTGGTGCCGGCAAACCCGTACAGCAACGACATGCCGTACAGCAGGATGCCCAGCGAGAACGCGCCAAGCAGGAAGTACTTGACGGCTGCTTCGTTCGAC
>JBKPSC010000235.1:0-15382 GCA_046734915.1 Acidobacteriota bacterium
GATATCAGAAGCTGGCCGGCGGATTGTGGGGATTCACATTACTTGGGTTGACCGTGATCGGCCTCGTCCGTGCTCGCGGTGAATCGTTCAGCCTGACGTATGTCGTTTCAGTGATTGTTGTCTATCCACTGATATATTCGATTGCCATCGCAGTGACTCGTTACCGACTTCCCTTAGAGAGCTTGCTCGTTGTGTTTGCGGGTTTTGGAGTCGATTCGCTGCTGCTTCCGTTGCAAGCTCGAGTGTCTAGACAGCGTCCTTCGGTTGCCGATCCGTCGGTCCCGGCGCCCGGGCGGTAAAATCCCCAAAGCCTCATCCCCTCGGTGTCCATCGGCATGTGCAGCATGGTTGCCACGGCGGCGAATTGTTGCACGACATCTGCGAGCTGCGTTCTGATGTCTTCGTCCGTCGACTGGCTCACGCATGACTGCGGGTCACGACTGGACGAGTTTTGAATCGCGACATTGCGTCGAGCGCTACACGCACGACGAGTCGAGATAGCGCACCCGTTTTTTCAAAGCAATTCTTCTGATCGTGCGCCGCTCGGTGTGACGAGTGTGTAAATCTGCGTCACCTCGGGAAGGACGCGACAGCGATCGCCGCCCGTCAATCTCGATAGCCTGGCTCGATCGCCGAGCAAATCTCGACGATCGCTTGTTCGGCGGCGAAATTGCTCCTGCCCTCGGCACTCGACATTTCCATCCCCCAGTCGGCGTCGGCGGTGGTGTCGCTGCGACTCCTCCGCGTCGAGGTAGCGGTGTGTCAACGGTTCGAGCAAAGGGGGGATGTCATGAAAAGCACGTCGATCTCGACGATCGTCGGGCTCGCCATTGCGAGTCTCGTCGGATCACAGGCCAACATCGCGTCACAAGGGCCAGGCGGCGCGGGCGCGAAAGATCCCGGCGTTCGCAGCGGTGCTGCCGCCGCCGGCCAGACGCTGCCCGGATTGACCAGTCAGGAGCTCGAATATTTCGAGGCGGGGGCGGACTTCGCAGAAGCCGAAACCGTGGACGACGGCGTGGGGCCGAGAATGAATCTGGACAGCTGCTCGGGCTGTCACGCTCAGCCAGCCGTGGGGGGAACGAGTCCGGCGGTCAACCCGCAGTTTGCGTTCGCAACGCAGAATGGCGGCGCCGATTCCGTGCCGCCGTTCATCACCGCAAATGGTCCGGTGCGCGAGGCCCGGTTCATCCGGAATGCCGATGGAACCGCCGATGGCGGCGTCCACGCACTGTTCACGATCGCCGGGCGGACCGGTGCAGCCGGCTGCCGCCTGTCGCAACCTGATTTCGTGGCGCAGATGGCCGCGCACAATGTGATCTTCCGCATCCCCACGCCGGTCTTTGGTGCCGGGCTCATCGAGCAGATTCCCGACTCGGCGATTGCCGCCAACCGCACGACCAACCAGGCGAACAAACGCGCCGTCGGCATCAACGGCCGGCCGAATTTCCATGTCTCCGGCCGCACTATCACCGGCCAGTCGAACCACAACGGGAACGACGGCACCATTGCCCGGTTCGGCTGGAAGGCCCAGAACAAATCGCTGCTGATCTTCTCGGGCGAGGCCTATAACGTGGAGATGGGCATCACGAGCGACCTGTTTCCAACCGAACGCGACGAGGACCCCCGCTGCCAGCAGGCGATGGTGCCCAACAGCGTCACTGACATGAACACCGACGATCCGGTCGAGTCGATGAGCTCCATCGAGAAGTTCTCTCACTTCATGCGGTTTCTCGCGCCGCCGACGCCGTCGTCGGATACGCCGGGAGGCGCGCGGTCGATCTCGGGCGGCAAGAAGGGATTCTCGTCAGCTGGATGCGCGATGTGCCACACGCCCGAGTTCACGACTGGGCGGTCACCGATCGCGGCGCTGTACGGGAAGCAGGTGGTGCTGTACTCGGATCTGCTGCTGCATGACATGGGCGCTGGCCTGGCCGACGGCGTGAGCCAGGGCGAAGCGGGTCCTCGCGAGTTCCGGACCGCGCCACTCTGGGGCCTGGGTCAGCGGATCTTCTTCCTGCACGACGGGAGGACGTCCGATCTCGTCGAGGCCATCCGTGCGCATCAGAGCGAGGGATCGGAAGCGAATCTGGTGGTGCAGCAGTTCCTCGATCTGCCGGCGAGCGACAAGCAGGACATTCTGAACTTCCTGCGATCGCTCTGACGCGTCGCGGCGGCCGATGCCGACCCCGGTCAGGGGACGGCGCCGGGTGTTTCGATGGCCGATGCCGGCATCATCTCATTCTGTGAATCACGCTTCGCGCGGCGGGTGCGCTGCCGAGTAGCTGTGTAGTGGCGGGCGCCACGGCGGTGGTGGGCGCCAGCATCAATATCTGCGGAATGACCCGGGCGGTCAGCGGAAGCCGTGGCAAAGGCGGTGGAGGCGCGAGCATGAACAACGACGAGGCGAGCACCGCCAGAACTGCGGCGCCCGTGATGGTCTCGAGCAGCTCGCTGGCTGGGAGTTGAAAATCGGCGACAGCGATCGATGCGTGCAGCTCTTCGGCTGCAGGCACGTTCGTTGGACACTGCGTGTCATTCTCCGATAGAAAAAGTTCGAGAGGATCTTCTGCCAGCAAATCGCAGTGGCTCATCGAGGGGGCCGGTAAGGTCCGACTGACTGCAACAGGCGAACCACGCCCGCGGCTCTGACAATCCTCGGCAAACGCTGGACTCGCCGCCGGAAGTCGGTAGGAGGGATGCCTTTAGTCCCCGAGCACGTGGCCCTCGACGGGCGCCAACGCTAACGATGCGGCGAAGCTCAATGCGCCGCACGCCATCATGACGAACGCTGGCGCGGTTGAAAGGCCGGTGCTGCGGACGAGCGACGTCGCAACGAGTGGCGCGGTGCCGCTGAAGATGGTGAAGGCGACGTTGAATCCGAGCGCGACGCCGCTGAATCGGAGCCGCGTCGGAAAAAGATCCGTCAGCACGACGGCGAACGTCCCGTTGACGAACGCCGCAGTCACGCCAGCCATCACCATCAGTCGCGTCGGGTCGAGCCGCTTGGCGGCGAGCGCGCTGTAGAAGGGCAAGGCCAGCAGCGTCAGCGCCAACGCGCCGCCGCAGAGCAGCGTGCGCGGACGCAGCCGTGTCGCGGCAACCGCATAACCGACGCCGACGATCGCCAGCGCGTGCACGATCACGCCGACAGTCTGCGAGACGACCGCCTGACGTGCGTCGTAACTGAGGACACTCGACATGTATGCCGTCATATGAGAGAAGAACAGGCCGTTGAATCCCGCCGTCGCGGCCAGACAGGCGATACCCAGAGCGACTGATGACAGGTGGGTGCGCGCGACTTCGCGCAGCGGTTGCCGCGCGGCGAGCGCTTTGATGCGCACGAATTCCGGTGACTCCTCGAGCGAGCGCCGCAGCACGAAGCTGACGAGTCCGCCAAGCCCGCCGACGACGAAAGCCACCCGCCAGCCGTACCGAGCCATCACCTCCGGCGCGAGCCAGGTACGGAGAATCAGACTCAGTCCCGTTGCCGCCGCAACTCCCATCGTCACGCAGGCAAACACGACCCCGCAGACAAACGCCGCCTGCCGTCGCGCGGTTTCAACGACGTAAGTGAGCGCCCCCGGCAGTTCGCCGCCGAGACAGAAGCCTTGCAGCAGCCGCAGCGTGACCATCAGCAGGCTGGCGGCCGCTCCCCAAGTTGCGTATGAGGGAACCAGTCCCATCGCGAACGTCGCCGCGGACATGACGAAGATCGAGACGAGGAATACTCGCCGGCGTCCGTAGCGGTCGCCGAAGTGGCTGAGAACAATGCCGCCGATTGGGCGCGCAAGGTAGCCGACGGCGAACGCCGCGAACGACTGAATCAACGAGACGAGCGGTGTGGGGTTCGGGAAGATGGTGTCGCCGATGTCTCTCGCAAAAATGCCAAAGATGACGAAGTCGAAGAACTCGAGGGTTCCCCCCAGACTGGCCAGCAGCACGATGCGCCAGCCAGCGGCGCCGATCACGTCCCGCACTAAAACATTATGCCTGAGTTACAGATCCGTCAGAGACCGGCGGAAACCGTATGCGCCGTTCCAATTGGGAGCGTCAATATCGAGCATCGCTTACGAGGAATGCGATCAGGTGGGTGGGTACAGCTATTGCGCCACCTGTGTGGACGGTTTTCAGAATTTCCATGCGCATCAAGTTCACTCTAGTGGCTGCGATGCTCGTTTCTGCGCTACACGTCCCAGTGTATGCGCAGAGCGGGACCGCGGACCTGGGCGCTGCCGGATGGCGCGCCATACAAGACAGCGACGGCGAAGCCGCACACGAGCTGTTCGCCAGGGCGCTCGCGCTCAATCCGAACGACGCGGTGCTGCACCTTGGCGCCGGCGCCGCGGCACACCTGCTCGGGCAAAACACCGAAGCCACTCGATCGCTCCAGCGCGCGTTGACCATCGAACCGTCGCTGACAATAGCGTCGAAGCTGCTCGCCGAGATTGCGTTCCTCGGCGGTGACCTCGACCTCGCCATCGACACCTACGAACAGGCGCTCACGTACGCGCCGGACAACGGCGAATTGTCGTCGCGTCTCGATCGGCTCACCACCGAGCTGGTGCGCCGCCAGTCGGCGGCTCGATTCACGGTCACGGTCGCCGGGCCGCGTGACGATACGCTGACGGCGCGGGCGACGAAAGCGCTCGACACCGCTTACTGGCGGGTCGCCCGGCTCGTTGGCGCCTATCCTTCCGAAGCCATCGTCATCGAACTCGACACGTCGCGTCCGTTTCGTGACAGGGTCAGCACACCTGCGTGGAATTTGCCGCTTTTCGACGGCCGGATGGTCGTGAACGCGGATGGCGCGGCAAGCGATCTCGACGCGTTCGATCGGGTGCTGACTCACGAGCTCACGCACGCGATGGTCGCCAGCATGGCGCCGACCGGCGTGCCCGGCTGGTTTCACGAGGGGCTGGCCCAGCTCGCCGAGCCCGCCGACGTCGCTCTGGCCGAGCGGCGGCTCAGGGCAGGCGGCGGCATCCCGTGGTCAGCATTGAACGACGTCCACGCCCGCGGAGCCGGCGACGCGCAGATCCACAACGACATCAGCCTGCTCGTGGTGCGCGCGCTGCTGAACCGCATCGGCGGCCGTTCGACTGTCCTCCTGGACGACCTGGCCGACGGCCAGCCGCTCGACGTCGCGCTCGCGCAGTTCGGTTTCTCTTACGCCGATCTTCAAGCGGACGTGGCGAATTACCTCCGGTAGGCCCAACCGGCGGAGCACGCACGTGACCAACACCCCAGCGGAGTCGCTCGCGAACGCATCGAATCGGCCGAGGACCGCCTGATATGGGCACCGTTCTCGCCATCGATCCGGGGCGGCGTCACGGCAAGACGCTCGACCAGATGACTCGTGAGCTGCGCGGCCACGAGATCGTCGTCGCCACCTCTGGCGACGAGGCGCTCGCCGTGTTCGAGACCGTTATTCCCGATCTGGTTCTGTTCCCGCTGTTCCTGGCTCCTGCCGACGAAGCCCGCATTCAATCCCGCCTGCGCGCGCTGCCCAGCCCCGCCGACCTGCAGATCTTGACCATACCCTTGCGTGCCTTCTTCGACTGGGAGGGCCACGCGACTCGTCCTGCTGCTGTTCCGCCCCGCTGGTACTACTGGTTCAAGCCACGGGATGGGTCGGATTTCGATCTCGGTGATCCACAAGCATTTGCCGAGACCGTGCGCGCGCGCATCGAACGTCCGCGGGCAACGCGAACGCTCATGCCCGAGCCGTCGATCGTTGCGGAACCGCAGCCGTACGTGCCGATCGTTCCGCCGGCGCCGCCTTGGGCTGCCGTAACGGTCCCCGCTGTCGAAGCGCCGCCGCCGGCGCCAATCGCGACACCCGCACCGCCTGTCGCCAGACCGGAGCCCACTCCAATCGACTGGCATCCAGCGGCGCTCAATGAGGAAGAAATCCGCGCCGAGTATCGGGCCGATCGCGACAGCGATCCGGCGCTCCCGGCGAATTCGAGCGAGGAAGCCGGCCCTGGGCGCGCGGCAGCGGCGTGGACGGCGGTGTCGGCCGGCGGCGCGGAGGCCGCGCACTGGACTTCGCAGTCCCTCGCCCGCGTGATGTCGCGCATCGGATCGGCTCGCGGGACCATGACGGAGCAGACCCGTCGGGTACCGCCTGCCGTCTGGATCGGAGCGACGACTCTCATCGTTATCGCGACGCTGGGTGTCACTGGACGCATCACCCGGCTTGTCATGGCACCCATCGGTTGGGTGACGGCGGCGAAGGCCGGGTGGTTTCCG
The DNA here is from genome assembly GCA_046734915.1 of Acidobacteriota bacterium. Taxonomy (GTDB): domain Bacteria; phylum Acidobacteriota; class Vicinamibacteria; order Vicinamibacterales; family CAVVIG01; genus VFZL01. The sequence goes on from JBKPSC010000235.1 coordinate 6,256, forward strand.
GCGCAGCCAAAAACCGGCCTCGCCGAGATTCAAACGGTGCCCGATGGCGCACAAGTCTGGCTGAACGGACGGCAGATTGGCGAGACGCCGCTCAAAGCGGAATTCGCGACCGGCTCGCACGAGGTCGAGCTGCGCTACCGCGGATCGTCACGCATGCTGACGCTCGACGTGCCAGCCGGCGGCACCGTCGTGCAGCGGATTGAATGGGCGGCGGCGAAGTCGTTCGGCAAGCTGCAAATCGAATCTGACCCGGCCGGCGCCTCGATTTCCATCGACGGCCTGGCGGCGGGTATGACGCCGCAGACGACGGAGGATCTCCCGGTTGGCCGCCACACCGTCGATTTCACCGTTGGCGGCAACACCGTTCGCGAGATCGTGGAGGTCAAGGCCGGGCGCGTCACGACGGTCCGCACCTCTGTCTACCAGGGATGGCTGGCGCTCTTCTCGCCGATCGAGATGCGCGCCGCCGTCGACGGCCGGCCGGTGACCTTCGACGAACAAAACCGCGTGCTGCTGGCGGCAGGTAGTCACGAGCTGACGATTCAGAACCGGGCGCTCGGATATCAGGACGTTCGCACGATCGCGATAGCGCCTGGGAAAACGACCGCCGTGTCGGTTGTCCTGCCGACGACCCGCCTGAGCATCTCCGCCACAGGGCCCGCCGAAGTCTGGATCGACGGCGTCCGCATCGGCGACGCGCCGGTCGCCGATGTGCCCGTCGACATCGGCACGCGCGATGTGCTCCTGCGTTCAGCAGAACACGGTGAACGGCGGCTGACGGTGACGGCGACGGTCGCCCCGGTCCGTCTGATGGTCGATCTCAACGCGCCGACGCCCTGAACGCAATCATGACGCGCGCGGTTGCGGACAATCCTCTTCCGTCTCGCCAGAACGAGACCCCCGCGCCCGCCGGACCCGGCGAGCCGGGAGCGTTGTCGACTACGGGCAACAAGGACGAGTTGGGCGGCGGCGCCGAGTGGAGGCCGGCAGACTTCGGTGCCGTCCAGGAATGCCTGACACTGCTCGCCAAGGCCGTGCGGCAGTTCCACACCTATCCGGCGACGAGCCCTCTCTGCATCGACGCCGTCGGCGCTTGCCAGAAGGCGCTGGTCGGTCTGACCGCGCGCGATAACCTCACGTTCCGCGTCGCGCCTTCCGAGGTCGTCGTCGACGAAGTGCGGACCGGTGCGGGAACGGCCATCGAACATGAGGTCGCGCGGCGGCTCCATCGCGCGCAGGTGGCCGCCGTCGAAATCGCCCGCGCCGCGACGGCGCGCGATCTGACCCGCTTCTGTGCGGACCTCAGCGCATTTGGTGACGCGTCGAGATCGGCGTTGAGTTTTACTGAAGTGCTGTCCGAGCACGGCGTCAGCGGCGTCACCGTCCGCACCGCGCACCGGCCGGAAGTCCTCGACGTGGGCGCGCCGTCGCCGCCGGTCCGTCAGCTCGTCGAGCACGAGCGGCAGCGGCGCCAGGCGCTCTTCGCTTCCGGCGGACCCGTGCAGCACCTGTATCCGCCCGACAAGGGGTGGGTGCGTGTCGATCCCACGGCGGACTACGACTCGTTCTCGCTGGTCGACCTCGCCGTTCTCATTGACAATCCCGCCGAAGTCGCCGTCGCCCTCATGCGGCTGACTGGCGAAGAATCGACGGGGTCTGTCGATCCCGCGAACGCCTTCGAGCAGAAGTTCACGGACTTGGCGACGATCTTCTCGGCCGTCGATCCGCGTCTGTCACGACTGCTCTTCTCGAAACTCTCGCGTGCGGTCCTCGAGCTCGACTCGGATCGCCGGGCCAAGCTGCTTCGGCGCACGGTGCTGCCGGGGCTTCTCGACGGAAAGCTCGACGGCTCGGTGCTGGCGGATTTCCCCGACGTCGATCTGGCCGAGGCGCTGTGCCTGCTGCTGGACCTCGAAACCGCATCACCCGACGTTCTCGGGGCGGCGCTCGACAGGCTCGGGTTGCCAGAGGAACGGCGGCGCGCGCTCGCCCCGTTGCTCGAAGAACGGTTGCAGCGGGGCAGCGCGGCGGGCCGGACAGACTCGTACGGCCATAACCATGCGATCGAGCACTATGCGCGGAAGCTGATCGAGATCACTGGGGATCATGGCCGCAGCTTCGCTGAATTCACGGCCTTCGATCTGTCGGTCACCGACCAAACGCTCGAGACGGTGGCGGGACTCGTCAAGGCGATTGGCCGCACCGATTTCATGGCCTCGCAGCTGGAGACGCTGTTTCAACTGGTCCGGCTCGAGCCCAATCCCTCGCTGGTGACGGCCTTCATGTCGCGAGTCATCGCGTGCTTCGAGGCTCTCGAACGTGATAACCAGCGGGGCACGCTGGCGCAATGGGCCGAGCGCTTCCGCCAGCTGTCGGTCAGTCTGCGGCCGTCGCGCCCCGACGTGGCCGACGCCATCGTGACCGGCCTCGAAGGCTTCTGCACTCTCGCGCGAGCGCTGTTCCTCGCTGACCTGTACAAGGCCGACGGCAAGAGCCGGGCCCTAGCCCACGCGTTGATCGACGGATTCGGCGAAACGCCGCTGAGCTCGTTCGTGGCCGCGCTCGACGACGTGACCGCGCACACCGCCGCCCGACCCCTCGTCCCGCTGATGTGCGATCACGCCGATCTGTTCGCGCCGATGCTTGCGCCGCGATTGCCCGCCTGCGGCCAGCTTGCGCGGCCGGCTCTCGTCCGTGTCCTCGGTGCGGCGGGGCCCGCGTGCATCTCCACCGTTATCGACCTCCTGCACCAGAGCGACGAAGCGACCGGCCGCGAGGCCCTGCGCGCGCTGGCGAAGATAGGTACCCCGCAAGCCGCAGCGGCCGTCGCCGATCAAGTGATGGGCGACAAGGCCTGGTCGCAAACCGCCGCCGAGGAGGCCCTCTGGCACTTCCCGCCGAATCAGGCGGCGGCGCAGGTTCGCCGGCTGCTCGCCAGCCCCGACTTCGTCCGGCGGCATCCAGACGTCGCCGGCCGGCTCCTCGACCGCGTCGCGCAGGTCGGCGCCAGCAGTCTCGCCCCGATCCTTCGGACGCTGACGCCGCTGCGTTTCCGCTTCTGGAATCCGGCCCTCGTGCGCGTGGCTCTCAAAGCTCGCCAGTTGCTGCGGACATGACCATCCCGCCTGCGACTCCGCCCGCGACTCCCGCGCCGCTCGATCCGCTGGTTATCCTCAAGGGTTTCGGCAGCCTCCGGCGACTGACCGGCACCTACCCGGTCGGCCACCCGATGGTCGTGCAGCGTCTGAAAGAGCTCGACGACGCGGTGCGTGCGCAGCTGCGGCAGCAATCACCGGTGCGTATCGACGTCGTCCGAGGCGAGGTCCATCTGGACGGCGTGGCATTTCCCACCGATGCGCAGGTCACCGGGCAGGTGATCCAGGACCTGCTGGCGATGGGCGTTCAGAGCATTCACATCAGCGAGGGCGTCGAGCCGCGAGAGCTGCACGCGGTGGCACAGTTCCTCTGGGAGGTCAAGGACCGCGATTCCGGCGAATCCATCGAGGCGCAGTTGTCCGCGCGAGGCGTGCGTCATGTAAGCCTGGGGCGGCTGGTGCCCCTGGACACGCGCTGGCGCGCCCAGCAGTGGCCAGAGGCGCCGACGGGCCCGATGGACCCGGAGTATGCGCAGTCGCTGCTGCTCGCCCAACAGACCTTCGAGCAGGTGGCTTCAGGGAAGCCGCTGAAGGCGGCCACGATACGTGACCTGGTGCAGTTGCTGATGTTCAGGGTTGCTCGGAGCAACGCTGCACTCAGTCAGATTCTGGCGGTCAAGCAGTACGAGAACCTCACTTACGTGCACTCGGTGAACGTCTCGATGCTGAGCCTCTTGATTGGCCGGCGTGTCGGTCTGGACGAGGAGACGCTCGCCGCGCTCGTCGAAGGCGCGCTGCTGCACGACATTGGCAAGACGCGCATTCCGCTCGAAGTCATCAAGAAGCCGGGTGCTCTCGACAAGCACGAGCGTCGGCTGATGGAATCGCACACGACCTTCGGAGCGGAAATCCTCGTACAGCTCGATGGTCTGCGCCCGCTCACCCCGGTCATTGCGCTCGAACATCATCGGACGGTGAAAGGCTTCGGGTATCCGGACCTCGGCGACGGCGTCGTTCCGCATCCGATGAGCCAGATCGTTTCCGTCGCCGACATCTACGAGGCCATTACCGGCGCGCGGACCTATCAGGCGCCGACCCCGCCAGAACGGGCGTGTCTCATCCTGGCGCGAATCGCGGGGGACAAGCTGAACACCGCCCTCGTGAAGACGTTCGTCAACGCGGTGACCTTCTTTCCGATTGGCTCGCTCGTGAAGACCAGCCTGGAGCGTCTTGCCGTCGTCGTTCGCACGACACCTGATGATCCACTTCATCCGATCGTCGTTCCGGTCGACGAGCAGTTGAACCGCGCCGGGGATGAGATCGACACGCGTCTTCGCGATAGCGACGGGACGTACCGCTGTCACGTCATCGAAACGGTACGTCCGCACCTCGAGACGTTCGACGTCAGCCAGTTTCTCACCGACGAAGCGGCCTGATTTCAGGCAGAAGACAACCTCAGCCACAACGGGGAGAAGTTCGTCCCATGGTGCGCGGCTTGCAGCTCTCGGCGTATGCTGTCCCCCATGCACCAGTTCAAGGTGTGGTTGACCATGCGCAGGGCATGGTTGGCCACGCAGGCGCGCCAACTGTGGAGTGAATTTCTCAAAGCGAAGGCGCGAAATCCGCGCCTCGTTCCTGCGCTGGCGATCGGATCGGGTGCGGCGGCCCTACTGGTGCTCGTCCTCGCGATCGGTCTGTTCATCTCGATTCTGTCCGGATTGCCCGACGAAGCGGCGATCGGGCGGATGGGCGAGATGGATCAGGCGACGGCCGTTTACGACGCGTCCGACTCATTGGTGTTCACTATCTTCAAGGAGCGGCGCATCGATGTTCCGCTCGACAAGGTCTCGCCGAACGTCGTCAAGGCGCTCCTGGCCATCGAAGATCAACGGTTCTACGACCACAAAGGTTTCGACCTCGTCCGGATTGCATCGGCGGCGCTGGCCAACCTGCGGCACGGGCGGGCGGCGCAAGGCGGCAGCACGATCACTCAGCAGCTCGCCCGCCAGAGCTTTCTCACTCCCGACAAGACCCTGCGGCGCAAACTGCAGGAGCTGCTGCTCGCGTCGCGGATCGAGCGGTCGTATTCGAAACAGCAGATTCTCGAGCTCTATCTGAACAAGGTCTACTTCGGCGACGGGCTGTACGGCATCGAGGCCGCGTCTCAGGGGTTCTTCGGCAAGCACGCGGCCGATCTCTCCGTCGAGGAAGCGGCCCTGCTCGCCGGCCTCGTCAAGTCGCCTTCGTCCTATGCGCCGACCGTGAGCCGCGAACGGGCGACCGCGCGGCGCAACGTCGTCCTGCAGGTGATGCTCGAGACCGGCGCGATTGACCAGGCGACCTGGGAACGCGCGAAAGCGGCGTCGGTGATTCTCGAGGACAGCCTGCGAGCGGACGAACCGCACGGTCAGTACTTCAAAGAGCAGGTTCGGCAAGAGCTGGTTACGCGGTTCGGGTGGGAGACCGTCTACCAGGGCGGGCTCAAGGTCTACTCGACCCTCGACATGGGGATGCAGCAGGCCGCCGAGACCGCGGTGGCCGATCAGCTGAAGGCGCTGGATCAGCGCCGGGCGAAAGTGGCCGCTCAGCGGGCGCGCGCCGGCACCGCGCCCGACCCGGATCCGGAGCCGCTGCAGGCCGCGCTCATGGCGATGGACCCGCATACCGGCGAGGTGCGGGCGATGGTCGGGGGCCGAGACTTCGCGCAGAGCCATTTCAACCGCGCGGTCCAGGCCAAGCGTCAACCGGGCTCAGCGTTCAAACCCTTTGTCTACGCCAGCGCGCTCGAAGCGGGATTCACGCCGGCGTCGATCATCGACCGTCTGAACGACCCGATCGAAACGCTCCAGGGCGACTGGACACCTGAGGAGGAACACGCGACCGGCGACTCGATCAGCCTGCGGGCCGGGCTGAGGACGTCGAGCAATCGCGCCGCCGTTCGCCTGCTGCAAGACGTCGGCATACCAAAGACCGTGGAGTACGCCAAGGCGATGGGCGTCGGCGAGGTTCCCAGCGTGCCGTCCCTGGCGCTCGGATCCGGCGAGGTCACACTGGTGGGCATGACTGCGGCGTATGCGGCGTTCGCCAATGACGGCCTGGTGCCAAGGCCGTTCACCGTCCGGAAGGTGACCGATCGCAACGGCACGGTGCTCTTCGAGCAGGCGCCGGAATCGTCCCCGGCGATCACGAGCCAGACGGCGTTCCTGATGACGAGCATGATGGCCGATGTCATCAACTCGGGCACCGGCGCTCGCGCCCGAGGCCTCGGCTTCACCCTGCCGGCAGCTGGCAAGACCGGCACGACGAACGACTACAACGACGCCTGGTTCATCGGCTTCACGCCGAAGCTCGTCGCCGGCGTATGGGTCGGATTCGATCAGCCGCGCACCATCATGCCGCGCGGCTTCGCCAGCGACGTCGCGGTGCCGCTGTGGGCCGCGTTCATGAAGGTCGCGACGAAGGGTGACAAGCCACAGTGGTTCGAGACGCCCGAGAACATCACGACCGCCGCCGTCTGCCGCCTGTCGGGCAAGCTGCCCACCGAGGGCTGCGAGCACGTCGAGGTGGTCGATGACGAGGGGCACGTCCAGCGTCGCTCGATGATCTACACCGAGTACTTCGTCCGCGGGACCGAGCCGACCCAGTCGTGCGACCTGCACCCGACGCGCGGGTTCTTCGGTCACGTCGCCTCCATCTTCACAGGCAGCGAGAAGCCGACCCCGCCCCGCATCGCCGAAGTCGTTCCGCCCCCGGCGGCGGTGCAGCCGGCGCCATCGGCGAATCGCGGCGAGCCGACTCAAGCGACACCCGAACCGCCAAAGAAGAAGCGGGGCTTCTGGTCGCGCGTGTTCGGCGTCGGCAAAGGACGAGACGACGAGAGCGGGAGACGGGACCAGAAGCGGTAAGATTCCGCCCATGCCGTTCCGGGACTGCGTCGGCCACCGCCATCTGCTGGCCGTGCTGGCACGATCCGCCCAGCGTGGCTCGGTGCCGCCGAGCCTCATCTTTGGCGGACCCGATGGCGTCGGCAAACGCCGCATTGCGGTGGCGCTCGCGCAGCTCCTCAACTGCACCGATCTCCAGGAAGGAAACGGCTTTCCCATCGACGCCTGCGGACGTTGCGCAGCCTGCCGTCGCATTGGCCGCGGCGTCCATCCCGACGTGGTGGTAGTCGAGCCCGGCGATTCCGGCGCGATCAAGGTCGACCAGGTCCGCGACATCATCGATCGCGCCGGCTTCCGGCCGTTCGAGGGCCGGCGCCGGGTCGTCATCATCGACGAGGCCGACGCGCTGGTGTCGCAGGCACAGAACGCGCTTCTCAAGACGCTGGAAGAACCTCCCGCGGGTTCGGTGTTCGTGCTGGTTACGGCGCGCCCGGATTCCTTGTTACCCACCGTGCGTTCACGCTGTCCGCTGCTGCGGTTCCGGCCGCTCAGCGGCGACGAAGTCGCGTCGGTGCTGATGGCCGGAGGCAAAAAGGAAGCCGAGGCGCGGGCGGTCGCGGCGATGGCTGATGGCAGCATCGGTCAAGCGCTGGCGGCGAGTGCCGGCGAATTGCTCGACATCCGCGACACCGCGGCGCGGGTGCTGACCCGCCTCGTCTCGGCGCGCGACCCCCGGCAGCGGGTTGATGAAGCCAAGGCACTGCTCCCGAAAACGAGCGCGGGCGGCGCGTCCGATCGCGAATATCTCTCGGAACACGTGAAAGCGATGGCCGCGCTCGTTCGTGACGCCGCGCTGCTCGCCACCGGCGCCGATTCGTCGGCGCTGGCGAACAGCGACGTCCGCACGGATCTCGAGCGGCTGGCCGCGTTCGGCGGCGCCCGCGGCCCGCGGGCGTTCGAAGTGTTCGATGAGGCGCTGTCCGCACTCGACGGCAACGCCAGTGCGAAGATCGTCGCCGACTGGTTGGTGTTGGAGTTGTAACACTGAACGTCTTAAGTCTTACGTCTCAGGTCTCAGGCAGATCGGCCTAAGACCTAAGCCCTAAGACGTAAGACCTAAGACTTAAGACGTGAGAAGACAGACTCGCGCAAGCTTATGGAACGCCTGATCTCCGTGAAGCTCGGTCCGGTGTCGCGAGTGCATTACGTCGCGCTCGGCGAGGGCACTGTCGCGCCCGCCCCGGGCGATCGGGTCGTGGTGCAGGCCGACGGCGTTCCCACGATGGCGACGGTGGTCCGGACGATTCCGCAAATCGCGGCACGGCGGCCGGTGCAGGCCGAGGGCGAGCCACGGGTCGTGCGGCTGGCCACGCGCGAGGACATCACCACGCGCCTCAAGCAGCAGCGGCGCGAGCAGGATGCCTATCGCGTCGCCCTGCTGAAGATTCGAGAGCGCGGACTGCCGATGAAGCTGGCGCGCGTCGAGCAGTTGTTCGACGGCTCGCGTCTGACCTTCTATTTCACCGCCGAGGGCCGCGTCGACTTCCGCGAGCTGGTCCGCGAGCTCGCCGCCGAATTTCACACCCGCATCGAGATGCGTCAGATCGGCGTTCGCGACGAGGCCCGAGCGCTCGGCGGCTACGGGACCTGCGGCCGGCCGCTGTGCTGCACGACGTTCCTTACCTCGTTCGAACCGGTGTCGATCAAGATGGCGAAGCAGCAGGAGTTGAGCCTGAACCCCTCGAAGCTGTCCGGTCTCTGCGGCCGCCTCAAGTGCTGTCTGCGCTACGAGCTGCCAAACGCGAAGGGCCAGGTGCATGGCGGCTGCGGCGGCGAAGGCGGCTGCGACAACCCAAGCGGCTGCGGCGCTGGTGGTGGCTGCGGTTCAGGAAGCTGCCATTGCCGACACTGACTCACGGGCGGGGCGACTGGGAAGGCCGGGGAGGCAGGGGAGGCGGGGGGGGCAGGCAAGGGAGCGCCTGCGGCCACGCTGAGCCCGAAGACATGGAGATCTGAGGCGAGGCGTCGGCGTCAGTTCGCGGTGGGGCCTCGCCGCCAGTGAGAGAAAGTTGGGCGGGTAAGGCAGGTAAGGCGGGTAGGCAAGAACGGAACCCAGAACCCCGAACCAAGAACCACGGAACCAAGAAC
>JBKPSC010000236.1:0-9330 GCA_046734915.1 Acidobacteriota bacterium
GCGTGACGTTTCGTGACGGCATTGGCGAGCGGCGGACTGTGGTCGACGCAAACGGGCAACCCAGTCAGGAGTTGCTCTCCATCCGCGGCGAACTCTCGGCCGTCCCGGCCTTCGAGTTCGCGCTGCGCGAGCGCGTGAGCCGGTTGGCTGCCTTCCGTCACGCCTACTACTCCCAGGTCAAGAGCGTGGAGCGGTTGAACGGACCGGACTCCACCCTTGGTCTGCTCTCGGATCGGGCCGACGGCATCAGGCTCTCGGATCTCTTCACGAGCGCCGCAGCACGCGGTTTCAATCTGGACATCAACGCGGCGATCTGCCTCATTCGGCAGCTCGTGCCGGCGGTGGCTCGCCTTCATGAATCCTCCCGGGACGTCGCGCACGCGGCGCTCGGTCCCGAGCGGATCGTCATCACGCCGCAGGCGCGCCTGGTGATCACCGAATATGCGCTGGGGGCGGCGCTCGAGCAGCTGCGGTACTCGCAGGAACGGTACTGGAAGGACTTGCGGATTGCCTTGCCTCGGTCGGCCGGTCTGCCGCGGTTCGATCAGCGGGCCGACGTCACGCAAGTCGGCGTCGTCGCGCTCTCGCTGATCCTCGGGCGGCTGCTGCGGGATGACGAGTACCCGTCGCGTATCGGCGATGTGGTGGCTTCGGCGTGGGCGGTCTCGCCGAAAGGCGGCTTCGAGCCCTTGCCGCCCGGCATCCGCGGATGGCTGGGACGCGCCTTGCAGCTCGATGCGCGGAACTCGTTTGCCGATGCCATTGAAGCAAGCGCCGAGTTCGATCGGGTTCTCGGCGACAGCGAGTACATCGGCTTGCCGGCGGGCCTCGAGGCGTTTCTTGCACGATATCAGGCCGCCGTGGCTATCGAGCTCTTCACGACCGACCGAGAGCCAGAATCGACGCCGGCACCGAAGGCTGATCCTGCCGTGAAGCCAGCTGCAATGCCAGAAGCCGCATCGCTGAACGCTGATCCGTTGCTCGCTGAGCTCATGCAAAACGCGCCGCGGATTTCAGCCGACGAGCTCCAGACGCTCGCCACAAGCGTCGCCGCACCTGAGCCACGTCTGATCCCGCCGACACCATCGATCACGACCACGCCGGCCCTGGATTCAGCGGTGCCGCCAGCGCTGCTGGCCCATTTGGCCAAGCAGAGAGCCGAGCCAGTGAAGTCGGTCATGCTTCCGCCGTCTCCTCCGTCGACCACCGCATCGCCGACCGAGGCTGACGAACCGCCACAAGACATGTTCGGCGGTCATCAGCGGAAGTCGCGTCGCTGGTCGAAAGTGGGGCTGGGCGCCGGCGCAGGCCTGGTCGTTCTGCTGGCGATCGGCATCCCGCTCACGCGTTCGATGATGACCCGAACCGCACCGGCGCCGACCATGGGGACGCTCGCGATTACAACCAATCCGCCAGGAGCGACGGCCGTCATCGACGGCAAGCCGAGCGGGATCACTCCGGTGACGCTGACGCTCATTGCCGGCTCGCACACGGTCGAACTCCGCAGCGAGGGAGAACCGCGTTCGATCCCCGTGATGATCTCGCCGGGTGCCCAGTTGTCGCAGTACATCGAGCTGCCCAAGGCAACGCCGATCGTCGGTCAATTGAACGTGCGCTCGGAACCCGCCGGCGCCGTCGTGTCAGTCGACGGGGTCCGCCGCGGCACGGCGCCGATGATCGTCACGGACCTTACCCCCGGTGATCACGTGGTGGTGCTCGACGGCGAAGCCGGATCGGTGAAACAGAACGTCACCATCGAATCCGGCGTGCAGGCGTCGCTCGTCGTGCCGATGGGCACCGCCGCTACGCCGAGCCAGGTTTCCGGATGGCTCGGGGTCACTTCGCCTATCGAACTGCAGGTCCGTCAGGACGATCGGGTGCTGGGCACCAGCCTCAGCGAGCGCATCATGCTGCCGGTCGGACGCCACGACATCGAGCTGGTCAACGAGACGCTCGGATTCCGCGTTTCGCGCAGTGTGCAGATCGTCGCCGGTCGCACTGCCGCGGTGAACGTCGATCTTCCGAATGGAACGATTGCCCTGAATGCCGTGCCGTGGGCCGATGTCTGGCTCGACGGCGAACGCATCGGTGAGACCCCGATCGGCAACTACGCGGCACCGATTGGCGTGCACGATCTCGTCCTTCGTCACCCGCAATTCGGCGAACAGCATCACAAGCTCACCGTCTCGCTCAAGGGCGTGACGCGTCTCAGCGTCGATTTGAGGAAGTGAGGTCGAAGGCCATGCGATCGACGCTTCCGGTCTCGCTTCTGGTGGTCGGTCTGGCGATTGGTCGTGTGGCGGCGCAGGATCCTCTGACCGCGGCGCGCGACCTCTATGCGGCCGCCGCCTACGAGGATGCGCTGACGGTCCTCAACAGGATGCTCACCGAGCCAGGCAGTGCGGAAGATCGGCCCCGCATCGAGCAGTACCGCGCGTTCTGCCTGCTCGCGCTCGGCCGCACTGCCGACGCCCAGAAGGCGATCGAGACGCTCGTCACTGTCGCGCCATGGTATCGGCCCACCGAGTCAGACGCCTCGCCTCGCGTGCGATCCACGTTCACCGATGTGCGACGCCGGATTCTTCCGCTGATTGTGCAGCAGCGATATGCCGCGGCGAAGCAGGCCTACGACGACAAGGCCTTCGCCCAGGCGGCCGATGGCTTCCGTGAAGTGCTCGACATGCTCGCCGACCCCGACGTGGCGCCGGTGGCGGGACAGGTGCCTTTGTCCGATATCCGGACGCTGGCCACAGGATTCCACGAGCTCGCCGTTGCCGCGGCGACCCCGCCTCCGCCGCCTGAGCCGCCGCCTGCGGCGAAACCCGCCCCGGTCTCCGAGCGCACGCCGGTCGCGCGCAAGGTCTATTCTGGCGCCGACGTCGATGTCGTTCCGCCGGTGGCTATCCGTCAGACGCTGCCACCTGTTCCGCGCGCGGCCGGCGCCCCACTTACGTCGGGCGGTGTGCTCGAAGTCGTGATTAGCGAGAACGGCGCGGTCGAATACGCCAACATGCGTGTGCCGATTTCGGTGCTATACGATCGAATGGTTGTGGCTGCCGCTCGTGAGTGGCGCTTCCAGCCGGCGATGCGGATGGGTGTCCCGGTGAAATATCGGAAGATGATCCAGATCGCAATCAAGCCCTGATCACGGTTGCCGCTTCTCCCGGATCTTTCTGAAGATTTCGATCACTTCCTGCTGCTGGCTCATCGCCGCCATGAGCCAGGCGTTCTGCCCGGCGTTGTTCCGCAACTCCATGTCCGCTCCTTTGTCGAGCAGGAGCTGAACGATGGGGACGAGCCCCATGTTCGCGGCCTCCATCAAGGCCGTGGTCCCTTCATCGTCTTTGGCGTTGACGTCGGCTCCTGCTGCGAGCAGCGCGCGCACTGACGGTTCACAGCCGGCGGCGGCCGCCAGCGACAGGGCCGGCTTGCCCTGCATGCGCGCATCGCTGCTGGCTTTCGATTTCAGAAGGATCGCCAGCGTTTCCGGGTAGCAGCCTCGCGCTGCGAGGACGAGCGCCAGATCCGATCCCTTCTTCAATCCGGCCGCTTGAAGCATCTGCACGAAGCGGTCGTGGCCATTCGCCGCTGCGTAGGTGAGCGCGGTCGAGCCCGCTTGATCCTCGGCGTTCAGGTCGGCGCCCTTGGCCAGCAGCGCTTTGGCGATCGCGTCGTCGCCGCCGAGAGCCGCCGCGTGAAGAGCCGTCCGGCCGCTTTGGTCCGTGGCGTTGACGGCCGCGCCGGCGTCGATGAGCGCTCTGACCGACTCGAGGTGTCCGGCGTACGCCGCCGCCATGAGGGCCGTAGTGCCCTGTCGATCCGCCGTGTTCAGGTCGGCGCCATGAGCGGCCAGGAATCGAATCGTCTCCACCTTGTTGGCTGACGCCGCGGCCATCACGGGTGTCATACCCATGGAATCCGCGGCCTTCACATCTGCACCCTTCGCGGCCAGCGCTTCGACGACGGCCGTATGGCCTTGCGAGGCCGCGGCGAGCAGCGGCGTCGCGCCGCTTTTGTCCGCCGCCGTCAGGCTCGCGCCCGCATCGAGCAGGACGTTAACGACGGCGAGCTGTCCGTGGATCGCGGCAATCGCGAGCGCCGTGCTGCCGGAGTCGGACGTATCGTTGATGTCTGCCTTGTCGGCCAGGGCCTGCTTAACCTGATCCACGCGGCCGAGCATGGCCCCCTCGAGCAGCCGCGTCGTCGGCGTGTTGACCGAGGACCCCTGCGCATCAGGACCTGGAACCGACGCCTGAGCTGCGCCGGCCTGGCTCGCGCGCGCAGCTGCTGGAATGGCGAGGGCGAAGACAAGGATCGCGGTGAGCGTGCGAACCGATTGTGTGCTTCTGCTGAGGACCATTGGGCGGAGTATACGCGAAGCGGCTTGGTGCCTGACGCGACATAGACCATTGAAGAGACATGCCGCGTGTGCCAAAATGCCGGGTCTGGCCGACCCCCAGGATCTCAACCGTTTGTGGCTGCACAGGGAGGAAACGGTACTATGGGCCACGTTTCGATTGGCTTGCTCGTCGGTGTCTTCGTCGGCTGCGTGAGCGTTGTGGGGCTCGGCGCGCAGAGCCCGGGTGGAAACGCCGCAGCGCGCAAGCTCAAGAACCCCGTTCAGGCGACCCCTCAATCGATTACCGCTGGAAAAGATTTGTACGCAAAGAACTGCCGCTCGTGTCACGGTCCGGATGGGAAGGGTGATGGTCCGATGAAGCCGAAGGACAGCCATCCCTCCAATCTGACTGACGCCGAATGGACGCGCGGCGCGACCGATGGTGAGATCTTCACCGTCGTCCGCGAAGGCGCCGGCCCGGAATTCCTGATGAAGGGATACAAGAGCCGGATGACAGAACAGGACACCTGGAACATCGTGAACTACATCCGCAGTCTCGGTCCCAAAGGCTCGCAATAATCCGTCCCCGAGGGATGCGCTCGGCGCATCCCTCATCCGCCCTCGCGCACGTCCGGCCGCCATCTGACGGAGGCCCTGTGAAAAAAAGAGATTGCACTACGCTCGCGTTCCTCGCGGCTGCGGCCGTGGCCTGGCTCATGTCACCGGCGCATTCCCTGGCCCCATTGAACGCTCAGGAGTCGGCGACGGTCTCAGCGCCCAAGATCCCCTTCGATTCAATTCCGGATTTTCTGAAGTACTCACCCGACATGAATCTCGGCGAGGTCCTTGGGATCGCCGTGAACTCAAAGGGCCGCATCGTCGTGTTGAATCATCCGGGGAGTGCGACAACGGGGCCCCTCTATGGCAACGCGTCGTCGCAGTTGCTCGAGTTCGATGGCACAACGGGCCGCTTCGTGCGGGAAATCGGCAAGGGCGTCTACGGCCTCGGCTACGCGCACTCGGTGCGGTTCGACAAGTACGACAACCTCTGGGTCGTCGACAAGGGCACGCACACTGTGATGCGTTTCAATCCCGCCGGATACGTCACGCTGAATCTGGGACGCCGTCCGGAGGGGCCTGACGAGCCCGAGTGGTTCAAGGGCAACGGTCTCGGACGGGGCGAGAGTCGGCCTGCGCCGCCGCACATCGACGGCTACTTCCGCGCGCCGACCGACATCGCGTTCGACAGCGATGACAACCTCTATGTCAGCGACGGCTACGTGAACTCGCGCGTCGCGAAGTTCGACAAATACGGCAACTGGATCAAGTCGTGGGGATCCCGCGGTCCCGGTGGCACCCGCGCGACCGAGAATCCAGGGCAATTCAACACGCCGCACAACATCGGCGTCGACCGTCAGAACAACGTGTACGTCGCCGACCGGAACAATCGGCGCATCCAGGTGTTCGATCGCGACGGCACATTCAAACGGTTCATGGTGTTGAACGCGACGTATGACAAGAGCCGGCATCCCGTGCTCGGTCCGGTGAATCCGAATGCACCCGATGAAACGCAGCCGTGGACCATCTGTTTATCGGGTGGACCGACTCAGTATCTCTACACGTCGGACTCGGAGCCGGGGCGCATCTACAAGCTGACGCTCGACGGCAAGATCGCCGGCGTCCTCGGAGAGTCTGGTCATCAGGTCGGGCAGTTCAACTGGATTCACGGGCTCGCGTGCCCCTCGGAAAATCTGCTCTGGGTGGCCGACATGAACAACTGGCGTGTGCAGAAGCTGACGCTCAAGCCGACGGGTGCGACGAGCACTACCGCCAGCCGGTGAGGCGGCGCAGCCTCAATTCACCTGGCGCTGCCGCGGCTATACTTGAGGTTGGCAGTTACGTTGGAGGCAAGGTTCAACTAAGGGGAGTTGTCGGATGCGCTCAAACAAATCCGCCGCCGCGGCCCTCGGCATGTTGATGGCTGTAGCGAGCTGGGTGCTGGTCGGATCGGGCCAGGCGCCGCAGACCGGCGCGTTGCCGCTCGAGCCAACGAAGGAACGCGGATCGAGCATCACACCGGCCTACGAGGGGTGGTTCCCGAACGAAGACGGGAGCTTCACGATGCTCGTCGGATATTTCAATCGCAACGCGCGAGAGGCGCTGGATATTCCCGTCGGTCCCAACAACCGCATCGAGCCCGCCGGCCCTGATATGGGGCAGCCGACTTACTTCGAAACGCGCCGGCAGTGGGGCGTCTTCACGATCAAGGTGCCGAAGGACTTCGGCACCAAGAAGCTGACGTGGACCCTGACCGCCAACGGCGAAATGAATTCGGTGCCGTTCACGCTCAACAAAGGGTACGAGATCGAGCCTTACAAAGAGTCGGGCATGGGGAACACACCGCCGACACTCACGTTCATGAAAGGCGGACCAGTCGTGACCGGGCCGCCGATCGGCATCATCCACACGCTCAACGGATCTGTGGGACAGCCCGTAACGATGACGTTCTGGGGCGCCGACCAGCATGGTCCTCTCGAGGAGCCAGGCCGCGGACGTGGCGGGGCAGCGGCGCCGCCCTTTACCGTGTCCCTGCACAAGTTCCGAGGACCCGGCGCCGTGACGTTCAACCCCGAGCGTCCCACGGCCAACCGCGAAACGGGCGAGGTGACGGTATCGGCCACCTTCGGCGCGCCAGGCGAATACATCGTCCGCGTGCAGCTGAATGACGCGTCTGGTGAGGGTGGTGCCGGCTTCCAGTGCTGCTGGACCAACGCGCACGTCAAGGTGACCGTCAAGTAGTCGTATTTTCGGGTTTTTTGTACCTTTTTCGCCGGTTCGGCTTAAGGAAACGGCTTACAATGAACGGGTTCCGGACTGTCCCGAAAGGAGCACGCGATGCGACAGGGTAGGTTGCGACCGGCGGGCCTGAGCGCGCTGGCGTTGGGCGTCACACTGGCGTTCCCCGGTGGAGTGCGCGCGGCCGAGCCGGTGAAGGCGCCGACCTTCACGAAGGATATCGCGCCGATCTTCCAGGAGAAGTGCGAGGCCTGCCACCGGCCCGACTCCATCGCGCCGATGTCGCTCAAGACGTACGCCGAGGTCCGGCCGTGGGCAAGATCGATCAAGCAGCGGGTGTCCACGCGTCAGATGCCGCCCTGGCATATCGACAAAACGGTTGGCATCCAGAAGTTCAAGAACGATCGGTCGCTGAGCGACGAGCAGATCGACACCATCGTCCGCTGGATCGACGCCGGCGCGCCGCAGGGCGACGCGAAGGACATGCCGCCGGCCAAGACCTGGCCCGAAGACCAGGGTTGGAACTTCGCGGCCCAGTTCGGGCAGAAAGAGCCCGACATGGTCATCGAGTCGTATCCCTTCACCATGAAGGCGCAGCAGCAGGACGCCTGGGATAAGCGAGTGACGGAGACGGGGATCACCGAGCCGCGCTGGGTGAGAGCGATTGAGATCCGTCCGAGGACGCCCAAGGGCCGCCGCATCACCCATCACGCCATCGCCTATCTCGAGCAGGAGGATCCAAATGCGCCTCCCAGCTTTGGTCTGCCCGCGCCGTTCATGGAGTGGGCCGTCGGCAAGCAGGGCGAGATGATGCGGTCCGACACCGGCAAGCTCCTCCTGCCAGGCTCGAAGTTCCATTGGGATATTCACTACTCGCAGGCTGGGGAAGAGATCACGAGCAACGTGGAACTTGGCATCTACTTTTATCCGAAGGGCCAGGAGCCGAAGTACCGCACGACGCTGCAGCTCGTGCCGGCCGCGCTCGGTCAGATGGATGTCCGGCCGAATCAGGTGACCGTGTCTCAGAGCTTCACTGTGCTCCGCGAGTCAGCGCGGATCGAGAGCTTCCAGGCGCATATGCACCTGCGTGGCAAGGCGATGATGATGGACGCGATTCTCCCGACCGGGCAGACGCAGGTCATCAGCCACGTCAACGATTTCAACTTCAACTGGCACAACACCTACGTCTACGCCGACGATGTGGCGCCGCTGCTGCCCAAAGGGACTGTGCTGCGCGTGACGGCCTGGACCGATAACACCTCGGCCAAAGCCAGCAATCCTGACCCGAATCAGTGGGTTGGCTGGGGCGATCGGACGGTCGACGAAATGGCGCATGCGTGGGTCAACATCGCCTACATGAAGGAAGACGACTTCAAAGTCGAGGTCGAGAAGCGCAAGGCCATGCAGCCGCAGGCCACGCAGCAACAGCAGCAGCAGCAGTAGCGCTCGTCGACCGTTAGGTACAGAGCCGCTCCTCGGTAATCGGGGAGCGGCTCTTTTCGTTTTTTCCTCAACCAGACCCGCCGGTCAGCCGATTCCACGAGGCGGCGCTATCGGCCATTCGCAGGTCGTCCAGCCAGAGTTGGCTGACGCTGGCTGTGGTACAACGCAACGGCAAATGTCCGCCGACGACCTGAAGGGGAGCACTGGTTCGGCGAGCCTACCTCAGGCCAGCCGACGTCTGTGGCGGATGCGACGTCTTCATCACTTCGTGGACGCCGAGCTCAGCGCGACAGAAGAAGGGGCCATCGAGCTCACATATGCCTATAACGGCGAGCTGACCTACCGGCGGACGTGGCCCTCACGCGAGCAGGCGCTCGCGGAGGCGTCGGCCAAGCGCGCCCAACTCGAGCGCGACGGATGGATGTTTCACTGGTGAGGCTGCAACCAAGCCCAGGGCAGCTCAGTCTCTCGAGCAACCCAGCCTCGCGCCTCGCTACGCGCTCTGGGCGATGGTGGCCTCGTTCATCAGACCAGCGGCAGCCGGGCGCGGCGGCGTCGACGGCACCGTCCGGAACGGCTTGTACGGCACGTGGCAGTCATGCTTGCGGAGAAAGTTCAGCAGCGACTTGTAATCAGTCGCCGGCAGGTTGAAGAGCGCCGTCAACTGGCGGTAGCTGCCGTGCGTGCGCGTCAAGCCACGGCGGATGATGTGACGGAGCTCCTCGCGCGTCATGTCGCGAGCCATGAACGGT
>JBKPSC010000237.1:0-9839 GCA_046734915.1 Acidobacteriota bacterium
CCGGCGACGAAGTCCGGGTCGCTCATGACGCGCAGGTGGAGAGGGATGGTCGTCTTGATGCCCTCAATCACGGTCATCTCGAGGACGCGCCGCATGCGGGCGATGGCTTCGCTCCGGTCGCGGCCGTGGACGATGATCTTGGCGATCATCGAGTCGTAGTACGGCGAGATCGTGCAATCGGCGTGGGCGAGCGTCTCGACGCGGACGCCCGGTCCGCCTGGCACGCTGAACACGTGTATGACGCCCGGCGACGGAACGAACGTCTCCGGGTCCTCGGCGTTGATCCGGCACTCGATGGAGTGCCCGGTGAACGTCACCTCACCCTGTTTCAGCGACAACTTCTCCCCGGCGGCAATGCGAATCTGCGCCTTCACGATGTCGATGCCGGTGACCATTTCGGTCACCGGGTGCTCGACCTGCAGCCGCGTGTTCGCCTCCATGAAATAGAAGCGCCCTGTTGAATCCATCAGGAACTCGAAGGTGCCGGCGTTCGTGTACTGAACCGCTTTCGCGGCGTCGATGACGATGCTGCCCATCTTGCGGCGCATCTTGTCGGTCAGCGCCGGCGAAGGCGACTCTTCGATGAGCTTCTGATGGCGGCGTTGGATCGAACACTCGCGCTCACCGAGATGAATCACGTTGCCGAATTGATCGCCGAGCACCTGAAACTCGATGTGGCGCGGCGCTTCGACATACTTCTCGATGTAGACATCGGGTACGCCGAATGCCGCTTCGGCTTCGCGCTGGGCGGTCTTGACCGCGGTCGAGAGCTCGGCCGGCGCACGCACGACGCGCATGCCGCGTCCGCCGCCGCCGGCCGTCGCCTTGACGATCACCGGATAACCAATATCTTTCGCCAGTTTGAGCGCCTTCTCCTCGCTCTCGATCGGTCCATCGCTCCCGGGCAGGATCGGTACGCCGGCCTTCTTCATGACCCGACGAGCCCGCGCCTTGTCGCCCATCAGGCGGATGGCCTGCGGATCCGGCCCGATGAAGCGAATGTGGCACGCCTCGCAGACTTCGGCCAGATACGCGCTCTCCGAGAGGAAGCCATATCCCGGATGGATGGCGTCGGCGCCGGTGATTTCGGCGGCGCTGATGACCGCGGGCACGTTCAAGTAGCTGTCGGCGCTGCGCGCCGGCCCGATGCACACATCCTCGTCCGCGAACCTGACGTGCAGCGAGTTCTCGTCCGCCTCCGAGTAGATGGCGACTGTCTTGATGCCCAGCTCGCGGCAGGCGAAGATGATGCGCATCGCCACTTCGCCGCGGTTCGCAATCAGGATTTTCTTGAACATGGCTCGTCGGTCCTACCTGGTTCGGATAGCGAATAGCCGCTCTCCGTACTGCACCGGCTGGCCGTTCTCGACGTACACGTTCACGACTTCCCCGTCGTACTCCGAGTCGATTTCGTTCATCAGCTTCATTGCTTCGATGATGCAGAGCACCTGGCCCTTTTTCACCGTCGTGCCGACTTCGACGAAGGCCGCCGCGCCTGGTTCCGGCGAGCGATAAAAGGTCCCCACGATCGGCGACTTCACCACGGCCAGTTCGACATCGTCTTCACCCGCTGAGGCATCGGGGGTCGCTGCAGCCGGGGATCCCTGGGGCATCGCGACGGCGACGGGCACGGCCGGAGACGCTGCGGCCGGTCCCAGCGTCGCTGAAGGCTGGGGGTGAAAGATCGGGTTCAAGACGGCTGGCGCCGCGCCTTCTTTACGTACCTTGACGCGAAATCCGTCCTGCTCTATTTCGAGTTCTGAAACGCCGTGCTCCTGCACGAGCGTCAATAGCTGCTTGAGCTGGTCGAGATCCATTCGTATCGGTATGAATGACCCTGGAGGCGCCGACGGCCCTCGATTCCTGGTTAGACCTCGACGAGCTCACTCGTAACGGCTGTCAGCCGTTCACTGCCGTCCGCAGTCACGACGATGTCGTCTTCAATCCTCACACCGCCCCACCCAGGGAAGTACGCGCCGGGCTCAACGGTGAATACCATGCCGGCGTCGACCGCCTCGTCCCGGGTATCGACGCCGGGACGCTGCTGCACGATGCGCGGGTCTTCGTGAATCTCGATCCCCAGCCCGTGCCCCGTACCGTGGCCGAAGGCAGCTCCCATGCCGGCCCCATCGAGGACACGCCGCGCCGCGGCATCGATAGCAAACCGCGATGCTCCCGGACGGACCGCCGCAACTGCCTGACGCTGGGCCTCGAGGACCGCGCGGTGCACGTCCCGAGCCCGCGAAGTCGCCGGACCCACCACGACAGTTCGGGTGAGGTCGACGCAGTATGAGGCGTATACCCCGCCAAAGTCCAGCACGACCAGATCGCCTTCGCCCAACATTCGCTCAGAAGGACGCGCGTGCGGAAGCGCCGCATTCGGGCCGCTGGCCACGATCGTCTCGAACGCCGGGCGCTCGAAGCCGGCATTTCGCAGCCGCCAATCGATGTCCGCCGCGATCGCCTGCTCCGAGCGACCGCGCCGGACGATGGTCAGGACGTCGGCCGCCACGTCTGACAGTCGTCGGCCTGCCTCCCTGAGGATGGAGAGCTCGTAGTCGTCCTTCCGAACCCGGGGCCGTTCGACGAGGCCCTCGGTTCCCACCCAGAGCGGCGCCCGGTCGCCAGCCGCGGCCAGGGTTCTTTGCAGCCAGTCGTGACGCGAGACCGTCAGATGCTGGGCCTCGAACCCCAGGCGAAGCTTCCCGAGCCGGGCGATCCGGTCAGCCAGCGCCGCATCGTACGAGCCGGTGACGGCGTCCACCACAAGGTCCGGACACGCGTGATCGGTCTGCTGCCCTCGCTCGATGACTTGCGTGTAGCGGGAGTCGGTGAGAAATCGTACGCTCTCGGGTTCGATGAGCACGATCGCGGAGCTGCCGCTGAAGTTCGTCAGGTACAGGATGTTCGGCAGGGATGTGACGACGAGGGCGTCGACGGTGAGCTCCGCCATCGCCGTCCGTACGTGATCGTGTCGGCGCTTAAGCGCCGCGCGCGGCGCGGAAGCCATCGATGGCGGTCAACCACCGCTGGAGCATCGAGAGGGTTTGCAGATCGGCCGCCGGCGCGGCTCCTACTGACGCTCGCGCGTGGACCGCAGCAGCCTGAGCCGGCATCACGACCGTCGCCGCTGATATTGCGGTTTGCGTGAAGGGAGCAACCGGCGCCGTCTCGGGGGCCGCCACTCCGGCGCGCAATTCCTCGGTGAGTTGTTCGAGCGACATGAGCTCCGCCGCAGGTGCCGGGGCGACTGCCGCCGGCGCTGCGACGCGAGCCGGGGTTCGTGCCACGGCTCGCGTGAGCTCCGCAACCGTCTGTTCGAGATCGGGATCGTTTCGCGCGAGGCCAAGCGCCCGCTGATAGTGCGCCAGGGCCTCGGCGACCGCGCCGCGGCGGTGAAGGAT
Organism: Acidobacteriota bacterium; assembly: GCA_046734915.1. Lineage (GTDB taxonomy): Bacteria > Acidobacteriota > Vicinamibacteria > Vicinamibacterales > CAVVIG01 > VFZL01. The sequence continues at coordinate 3,405 of JBKPSC010000237.1, forward strand.
CTCGCCCAGGCCGCGGATGGCCGCCAGGTTGTCAGGCGCCGCCACGAGCACCATCTGAAGCTCGTGCTGCGCTGGCTCGAGCTGACCGAGCTCCAGCAGCGCGCGGCCCAGCGTCACGCGCGCCGACAGATAGCCCGGGTGAATGGCGAGACCCGCCCGGCACACCTGGACGGCGTCTTCACATTGTCCGGCCCGACGGTACTCTTCGGCGAGCTGCGCGAACGCAATCGACGCCGGGTCTTTCTGGACCCGGCGTCGAAGGTCGTCAATCCTCGGGTTATCGGCCATGCATCATCAGTTGACGGTGATATCCAGCGAGCTCGTGCCCCTCTGTCCCGCGTCGTCGAGCACGGAGAGGATGACCTTGTATCGGCCGGGCACCAGGAACCGCACGGCCTGACGCATACCGCTTGGGTACTGAACCTGCGGCGCTTCCACGTTGGCCGTGCCGAGGTCCCAGTTATACACCGTGATCGAGCGTCCCGGCGCGGCGGTCGACAGCTCGGCCGTGAACGTGACGAGCGTGCCGACCGGCGCAGCGCCTGCCACGATGCCCGACGTCGGCGAGAACGCGATGTTGGCCACCGGCAACGCACTGGCGGCCACGCCCACATCCCGTGTCGTCGACGCGCTCAGGCCGCGGTCGTTGGTCACGGTCAGCGTGACCGTGTAGGTGCCTGGCGCCGCGAAGGTGTGCGTCGTGACCATTCCGGCCGAAGACGTTCCGTCGCCGAAGTTCCACGAGAACGAGACGAGGCCCGCGTTCGTGCAACCCACCTGCGTCGCGCAGCTCGCGGAGGCGTCGAAGTTGGTCGCGATGCCGGCATTCACTGGCGTCGGTGACACTGTGAACTTGGCTGTCGGCGCGCTGGCCGGTGGCAGGACGACGCCAGGCGGCAGCAACCGGATGTCTGCCGTGCTCGTGTTGGCGGTCTGGTAGTTCGAGCCCACGGGCGTGACGCCGATGGTCACGACGTTGCCGCCGCCACCGAGCGACGCCGGTGGAGGCGGTGCCGTGTAAATGATCGTGGCGCGGCCATCGGCGTTGGTCGTGACGGAGCGGGCCGAGAGCGTACCGAAATCCTGAATGGCGCCGTTTACCGACGTCTCGACGCGCAGCGGCAGCGACGCGACGCCCTTGCCGCTCGGGTCGCGGGCGATGATGACCAGCGACGACTGTGACGCGCCGTCCTGAGAGATGGAGTCTGGCGTTGCCGTGAGCGAGACCGACAGCGCAAGGTCCGAAGGCCCGATCAGCTCCGGAATGTCGGTGCCGTGGACCGTACATGCCGCCGTCAGCGAGACCGCGGCCAGAGCGAGGAAGCGAAAGCCTGCCTTCATGGCGCTATTGATCCCCAAAGTTGCCAAAGTCAATCTGGATCGAGCCGGTAACGCTGATGTCGTTGCCGACCCGGTCGGTACCGTAGAAGGTCACCTCGGTGATCGTCGTGATCACTCCGGGGTTGTTCTGCAGTTGCGCCAGCGGCGACTCCTGCTTCGCCACGTGGCGAACGATCTCGAAACCAACGACGGCGGTCGACCCCGGACTCACGGTCACCGTGGCGGCGCCATCGAACGGAAACGGCACGTCGACGCCGGGCGTGTTGCGTCCATCGGCGCGTCGATAGGCCACGCGGTATCGCGACAGAGTTACGGTGTTATTGCTGGTTGGCCCGACAACGCTCGTGACGTCCTTCATCGCCAGGGACAGAGTCGCGGACCCGAAGTCGTTGAAGATCGTCGGACACGGCGTCTGCGGGGTGCACGGCGCCGGCGAGGTGACGTTGGTGATGACGTCGGAGAGCAGGATGTTGCCCGACGTGGTGTTGTTGCCGCCGCCGCGGCGCGCCTCGAGATTGTTGATGACGAGGTAGACCGGCGACTGCCCCTCGCGAGCCACGTCGCCGCACGACGCCGTGGCGCCGACGAGCAGCGCAACTCCGGCGATCTGTTTCACGCTTCGCATGGTGATCATGGCTCTCTCTACGCCTTGGTGATGCGCGGGGTGATGAAGATGAGCAGCTCGGTGCTCTGCTCCGTCATCGAATCACGCTTGAACAGCCAGTTCAGGAAAGGCAGACGGCTCAGCCCCGGCGTTCGATCCGTGGCCATCTGCTCCTGGCTGGTGTAGATGCCGCCGATGACCGTCGTCTGACCGTCGCCCAGGAGCACCGTCGTATTGGCTCGCTGGGTGTTGATGGGCGGCGTCTGGCCCTTGTCGACCCGGGAGAAATCGGGGGCGGCGTTCTCGACCGAGATCTTCATGATCACGGTGCCGGCCGCGGTGATTTGCGGTGTTACTTTGAGCGTCAACGCGGCATCTTTGAAGGTTACCGTCACCGTGTTGTTCGACACGGTCTGGACAGGGATTTGGATACCCTGCGTGATCTCCGCCTCGATGTTGTTCTGCGTGGACACGCGCGGGGTCGACAGCAGCTTGCCATTCCCGCTGCGTTCCAGAGCGGACAGAGCGACGTCCAGATTGAAGGCACCGTTGACCGATCCAAGCGCAAGGCCGACAGCGCTCGTCGCACCCGGAACCGGGAGATTCACAGCCGTTCCAGCTGCGTTCGCTCCCGCCGTGGCGGCCCGGCCGGCCACGGCTCCGCTGTTGGGGAACGCCAGGTTCGTGGTGTTGCCGATGGCGGCGTCGGCGCGGCCGACAAAGCCCCACTGGACCCCCAGCGCTTTCGCGAAATCCTTCGTCGTCTGGACGATGCGCGCCTCGATCTCGACCTGCGGCTGCGGCTTGTCGAGGGTGTTCATGAGCGACTCGGCGGTGTTCAGCCGGTCCTGCAGGTCGGTGATGATGACGGTGTTGGTGCGCGGATCGACCTGAACGGTGCCCCGCTGCGACAACGCGGTCTTCGTCAGCAGCGCCTGAAGATCTTCGGCCCGGGCATAGCTGAGCGTCTTGGTCAGGACGTGCAGCTCGCCGGCGAGAGCTTGCTCGTCGGACAGCTTGCGGCGCTGACCCTCTTCGTCCGCCAGAACGGTCAGCGGCGCGATCCGGACGATGGTGCCATCGAGCATGTAGCCCAGCTTGTTGGCCCGCAGGATGATGTCGAGCGCCTGATCCCACGGCACGTCGGTGAGCATGACGTCGACGGTCCCCTGCACGGCCGGGTCGATGACGATGTTCAGACCGCTGATTTCAGAGAACATCCGCAGCACCGAGCGAAGGTCGGCGCCTTGAAAGTCGAGGCTGATGGGATTTCCGGTGTAGTTGCGTCCCCGGCCGAGCGTGAGCTGTTGCGTCTGAGCAACGGCTGGCGCGGCGGCTGGCGCCGCGGGCGCCTGCACCGCATCCTGCACCGTCTGCGCGTTCTGGATCTTCACGACTGGTCTGATCTCGGGCGGCGTCGGCGAGCCGCCGAGACCCAGTGCGGCAATCGGATCGACGACCGCCGGCGAGCCGGTCACGCTCGCCGCGACCGCTGGTGTCGCCGCCTGCGCCGTGCGCGGCGCCAGGTCGAGGACAATCGTGTTTCGCTCGCTGCGCACCTGATAACCGGCCGGGCGAGCCAGCGAGACGCGCACGCGCGAGACCGGAGCGCCCATCGATTCGGTCTTCTCGACGTTCACCGCGGCAATCGGATCGCTGGCCGGCTGTCCCACCGCGTTGGTCACCCGCTCGCCATCCACGTTGCGGAGGTCGAGGAGGATCGTCAGCGGATCGGGCCGCGAGGTCACGAACGCCGTCGGCTCGCTCGTCTCGACGACGAGAGAGGCGCCGCCGGTGTGGGCACGTGCGCTGATGGTTCGCAGTTGAACCGGCGGCACGGCGGCGGCCCCTGCCGACAGGCCAAACCGTTCGGCGACAACGCCGGTGGTGGCAAGCGTAAGAAGAAGGGCAAAGCCCCTGGTCGCAGTCACTGCTGTCCGTCCTCTACCGAGCGCAACAATTTGCGCACCTCCCGCTGTTTCACGAGAGACAGCGGATCGTTGACCTGCTGCACGATGACCAGGCCGTCGGCCGTCACCGCCCTGACCGTTCCGTCGGCGAACTTGTCCCCTGGATGCACGACGAACGCCCGCTTGTCGGCGCCCATCACCATCGCGATGAGCGCGCCCTTGCTCTTCATCACGCCGCGCACCGAGAGCTCGGCGACGTTCAGCCCGGCAATCCCCTCGGCCCGGGTCATCGGCGCGCGCGTCTCAACCACGTTCGCCGTGAGGTTCAGGAATGGATCGCGGCGGCCGTCAGCCTGATACGTGTAGTTCTCGGCGGCCTCCGGCGCTGCCGGTGCAGCAGCGGGTGCCGCCTGTGCCGCAGCCGGGGGCGTGGCCGGCGCGGGTGCCGGCGCTGGCGTCTGTGCGCTCGCCGCCACCGCTGTCGACGCCACGAGCAACGCTGCGGTCAGCAATTGGCGCATGTCAGGCCGCCTTCTTTGCTGGTGCTGCACCCGGCTTTGGAGGCGCCGGCTTGTCGAGCAGCACGAATGTGGTGGCCACACACGTGGCGGTGATGGTCGAATTCGGCGTCGGTCGATCTTTGCCCTTCACGGACAGATCCGTGATGTTGACGATGCGGGTGAACTTGCCGACGCGGTCGAAGAACAGCGCCAGGTTGTGATAATTGCCGTCGAGCTCGAGCGTGATCGGCCACTCGGCGTGCAGCTGCTTGGTGACGATTGGCGCCGGCTTGAATCCCTTGATCGTCAGGTTGGACTGCGCCGCGACAGTCTGCAGGCGACGCAGCAGATCGGCGACGTCTTTCTCCTCCGGCAGCACGGCGCGAAGGCCTTCGAGACGGCTCTCGAGGTCGCCGACCTGGGAACGGAACTCGGGCAACTTCTGCGCCGTGGTGCGGCCTTTCGCGATGTCGGCGCGCAGCATCTCGAGCTGTTGCTGCCGCGTCTGCATCTCGGCGCGGACGTCCATCTCGTAGTACCAGTAGAAGGCGCCGATGCCCGCGCACGCCAGGACGAGAAACGCCCCGAGCTGCGCGTACCACGGTAGTTTGGCCAGACTGAGGTCCATCGATTCCTACTCCGCCCTATCGGAATTCGACTGCATTGCTTGAACGCGCTTACGTCGCTGGTTTCGCCGCCGGCGCCGGTGGTGCCGCTGGCGGCATGGCGGCCGGCGCCGGTGCCGCCGCGGCGGCGACCGCGGCCGGACGCTCGAACTGCGCCTTGACCACGAACCGGATCAGATCGCCGCTCTGGTTCTCGACCTGCGTGCTGACGATTTCCACGGACTTTCTGAAGTATCCGGACGACTCGAGATTGCTGACGAAATCGGACAACCCCGTGAGCCCGGTGCAACGTCCTTCGATGAGCACTTCGTTCTGCCCGGGGGTCTGCTTGAGATCGGTGAGCCACATCATCGACGGCAGCGCCAGGCTGAGCTGATCGAGCATGTGGACGGGGCCGGTCTGGTCTCGCCGCAACTGCTCGATGAGGCCGACGCGCTGTTGAAGCTGCGTCCGGCGCTGCTCGAACTGCTGGACTTCGGCGATGAGCGAATGCAGACGAACGGTCTCTTGCTGCGCCTCCGAGATGGCCGCGTCTATCGCGGCCGAGTCATGGCGCATCGAGTAGTAGCGCCAGCCGATGATGCCCGCGCTCGCCACGAGGATGAGTCCGCAGCCAATCGTCAGCTGCTGGCCTTTCAAGCTGAATTGTGGCAGCCGCGACTTCTTCGCGGCCCGCGGCTTGTCGCCGGTGAGCAGGTTGATCTTGATCATCGGTCGCCCGCCTTCCGCAGCGCGAGACCGACCGCCACCGCCGCCGTGACCGGCACCTGTTCGGGGTGTGCCACATTCAATTTGTCGACGTCGAACGCGATCGTCTTGAACGCATTGAAGAACTCGACCGGCGCGCCGAACCGCTCCTCGAGCGCCGTCGCGAATCCGTCGACAGCGGCTGCGCCGCCGCTGAGAATGATGCGATCGATGCGGTCGGATGCGGCAGTTGCCTTGAAGAAGTCGAACGTCTTCTGGATTTCGAGCAACAGGTTTTCGTTCATCGCGTGCAGCACGGGCGTCACGTCTTCGAACGTCACCCCCTCGACCGGCTCGCCCTTCTTCGCGCGCTCGGCGGATTCGAAGGGCAAATTGAGCTCTTTCTGCACCGCTTCGGTATAGGCGTTGCCGCCCATCGAGACATCACGAGTGAAGAGCGACTGATCGCCGCTCAGGATGTTGATGTTGATGGCGCTGGCGCCGGCATTCAGCAGCACCACGATCGCGCCCGTGTCGAGACCGTAGTTGGTCTCATAGGCGTTCTGCAGCGCGAACGCGTCGACATCGACGACCACCGGCGTGCGGCCGGCCTGGGTGATGACGCCAGTGTAATCGGCGATCTTTTCCTTTTTGGCGGCGACGAGCAGCACCTCCATCGTGCCTTTGCCATCGGCGCCGGTGCCGGGATCGAGGATCTGGTAGTCGAGATTGACGTCCTGGATGTCGAAGGGGATGTACTGCTCGGC
>JBKPSC010000238.1:0-9360 GCA_046734915.1 Acidobacteriota bacterium
GTGAAAGAAGTGCCCCACACCGGCGAATGAGTCGATCGCGTCGGCCGGGATTCGATCAAGGTCCGCCGGCGCATATCCGAGCCGCTCGGCCATCGCACGACCCATTTCGAAATGGAACTCGCCGTGCGGATTGGCCGCGACCTCCGAGTACATGCCTTTCACTTTCTGTTCGAGCGCTCCGCGGTCGACGGTGGCGATGGTCATGCTCCTCTCCTTTCGGACGTCACTCGGGCGGCAACGCCGATTTCAACCGGTAATCCTGCGGCACGCCATTCGGGAAACCCTTCGAGCAGGCGACTGGCGCGCCGTCCCTTCGACTGAAGGAATTCGACAGCCTGATCGGCGTAGACACAGTAGGGCCCACGGCAGTAGGCGACGTATTCCTTGTTCTTGGGCAGCGCCTTCAGGCGGCGCCGAAGGTCGGCGACGGGCACGGAAATGGCTCCGGCGATGTGGCCAGCCTCGTACTCGTTGGCGGGGCGCGTATCGAGGATCACCACGTCGGCGGACCGTGCGCGTTTCAACAGCTCCGGCATCGAGACCGGCTCGGTGTCCGACCGATCGCCGAAGTGATCGCGAACAAGTCGATCGAGGTCGGCGAGGCGGCGCTCGGACACGGTACGCAGTGCGCGGCAGAGATCCGAGATCGCTGGATCGGCCAGACGGTAACAGACGAACTGGCCTTGCTTGCGACTCTCCACCAGTGCCGCCTGCCGCAATGCCTGCAGGTGTTGCGAGAGGTTGGCGATGGACATCCCCAGTTCACCGGCAAGGGAATCGACCGTCCGCTCGCTCTGCGCCAGGAGCTCGAGCACCTCGAGACGGTGAGGGCTGCCGAGCGCCTTTCCCACGCGGGCGAACTGGCTGTAAAGGCGGCTCTTGAATTCGCGATGGGTGTCCTGTGTCATTAGTCACATATTCAATAGAACACTTGAATATCCGGCGTCAAGGGCTGGCTCCTTCCGCTCTCCCCTTGTGCTGGCGCAGGTGAACCGCTTTTGTGGCGGATCGCGCGTATAGTTCCGACGCCGGATACGCGAGCGCCTGTTTCGGCTCTGACACTGCTCGGCTAAGATTCGTAACCTCGCCATGGATGCAGCCCGCTGGGCCCGAGTCAAGAGTCTCTACACCGATGCGTCCGCGCGCCCGCTCAGCGAGCGCGCCGCGTTTCTGGTTGAAGCGTGCTGCGGTGACGCCGACTTGAACCGGGAGGTCCAGGCTCTTCTGGATCAGCCCGTGGACACGGGCGATCTCCGAAATTTTGTGGAAGGTGCGGCTCTACCGCCGCAGGAACATCGTGACCTGACCGGAATGAGACTCGGGGTTTTCGAGATCCGGGGCTTCATCGGCCGCGGCGGCATGGGCGAAGTCTATCGGGCGCACGACACGAAGCTCGGTCGTGACGTCGCGATCAAGGTGCTGCCCAGCGCTTTCACTGCCGACGAGCGACGCCTGGTCAGCTTTGAACGTGAAGCACGCGTCGTCGCTTCGCTGAACCACCCGCACATTGCCGCGATTCACGGAGTCGAAGAAAGCAATGGGACTCGTGGATTGGTGCTGGAGCTGGTAGAGGGCGAAACGCTCGGCGAGAAATTGGAGCGCGCGCGCACGCAAGGTCGGTCGAGCCTGCCGGTTGCCGAGATCCTTGGCTACGCGCGTCAGATCGCCGACGCACTCGAAGCCGCCCACGAGAAGGGCATCACCCACCGCGATCTCAAACCCGCGAACATCAAGATCACTCCGGACGGGGTCGTGAAACTGCTCGATTTCGGGATCGCGAAAGTCATCACCGGAGATGGTCCGGGCGTCGATCTGACCCACGCGCAGACCAGTACGCTCGACGCGACTCGGGCGGGGCTGATTCTCGGTACGGCCGGCTACATGAGCCCGGAGCAAGCGCGAGGCAAACCGGTCGACCGGAGGACGGACATCTGGGCCTTTGGATGTGTCCTCTTCGAAATGCTGGCACGACAACGGGCGTTCAAAGGAGACACGCTCCCCGAGACCATCGCGGCGATTCTCGAACGGGAACCCGATTGGTCTGAGCTACCTCCGGACACGCCGCGAACGGTGCGCCGTCTCATCGAGCGTTGTCTCGAAAAAGAACCGAAGCAGCGCCTCAGGGACATCGGCGATGCACGACTGGATCTCGAACAGGTCATCCGAGGAGATGTCGAAGAGGCGGACGGCACACGTCTCGCTGAAGAGAGCAGATCATGGCGGAGGCGTACGAACGTGGCCGCGACCGTCGCCGGTCTTCTCGGAGTGATCTCGGTTGGCTTGATCTGGCTTGCCGCTTTCAGGGAAAACGCACAACCTGGCGATCGTCGCGTCACGCGGTTCACGGTGGATTTGCCAAAGGACACGGTGATCAGTCCGACGTTCAACCCGCTCCTGGCATTGTCACCGGACGGGACGCGTCTGGCCTACACACCCTTCCCGGGTCCCCTCGTGATTCGGCAATTGGATAGCGTCGACAGCCAACCGGTGGAGGCGTCTGGCACTCGCGGCTTTCGCCAAGGCCCCCTGTTCTCCCCGGACGGAAAGTCGATCGCGTATGTCAATGGGAACGCACCGTTCTCCTGGGACCGCCCATTTCAAAAGGTCACACTCGCCGGCGGGCCCGCGTTGAAGCTTGCCGAATACGACATGTTCCACCGCGGCGACTGGAGTGACGATGGCTGGCTGTATTGGACGAACAGATACCCCGGCGGCATCGTCAGGATTCGCGAATCGGGCGGTGAGATCGAAGCGGTCACAAAACTCGACGTGGCGAGTGGCGAGCGGAGCCACCGTTTCGCGAGCCTGTTGCCTGGAGCCGATGCGCTGATCTACACCGTCGGTTTCGAGGGGATCGACAACTATGACGACGCCCGCATCGATCTCTGGGACCTGAAAACCGGAGCGAAGAAGACAATCGTTCAGGGCGGGACGTCGCCCGTGTACTCACCGTCCGGACACATTGTCTACGCACGCGCCGGAAAGTTGATGGCGGTTCCCTTCGACCTGCGACGAAGAGACGTCACGGGAACAGCCTTCGAGGTCCAGGACGGCGTCATGATGAGCCGAAACACAGGAGCCGCTCACTACACGTTGTCGAAGCGAGGAGACCTCGCCTACGTGCCTGGCCCCGCGGAGGGTGGCCGCAGAACGCTCGTCTGGGTCGATCGGTCGGGCAAGGCCGAACCGATGCCGCTGCCACCGAGGTCGTACCTCTACCCTCGAATCTCGCCCGACGGTCGCACGTTGGCCGTGGAAATCGAGGGACCCAATCACGATTTCTACTTCTACGATTTCGCGCGAACAGTGCTCAGCAAGGTGACGACCGACGGACTCAGTCACGATCCCGTCTGGTCACCGGATGGCGCCCGATTAGCGTTCAGATCGTGGCAGGCAGGCGGGATGACCTTGTGGTCGATGCGTTCCGATAGGAGCGGCGTGCCCGAACGGCTCGACCCTGCCGGGACACGTCAAAGCCCGGTGTCATTCTCGCCCGACGGCCAATTCCTCGCGTTCGATCAGAAGGATCCCGAAACTCGAGATGATGCCTGGGTGCTCCCCCTGCACGGAAACACGACTCCGCAAGCCGTCGCGCACAGCCGCTTTGGCGAGGGCTCGATGAAGTTCTCGCCCGACGGCCGCTGGGTGGCGTACTCCTCTGATGAATCTGGCAGGCCTGAAATCTATGTCCAGGCGTTTCCTGGTCCCGGACCGAAGCTTCAGGTGTCGAGCGCGGGCGGAACCGATCCCGTGTGGCGTCGATCTGGTGGCGAGCTGTTCTATCGGAACGACAACAAGATGATGGCCGTGTCGGTGGTCACGTCTCCTGGATTCAAGGCCTCAGCGCCACGGGAACTGTGGGAAGGCATGTACTCTCACGGCACGGGCGCTTCCTGTGGCATGCCGGGCGTCAGCTCGTCCAACTACGACGTGACCGCGGACGGGCAGCGGTTCCTGATGGTGCGTGATGAGGACGAGTCGGCGTTCTCGACCAAAATTGTCGTCGTGCTCAACTGGATGGAACAGGTGAAGGCTATCGAACGAGCGCGGGCACAGGCTGCCGCGGCGGCGCGCTGAAAGGTCCGATCCTCGCCGCGCGCCATCGTTTCCTCACCCTGATTGCGCTGAGAGGTTCGCTCGAAGCCAGGCCTTCGCGATAGTCCATTCGCGCACCACGGTCGCTTCGGACACGCCCGCCACTTCCGCCGTCTCCTCGATCGTGAGTCCGCCGAAATATCGCAGCTCGACGATCCGTTCCTGCTGCGGATCGAACCGGCGAAGTTGCTCGAGCGATTCGTGCAGCGCGAGCACATCGATCTGATTGGGCTCGTCCACGGCGACGTCCACGCCGGTCAGCGTCACTCGCTCGCACGCGCCGCCGCGCCGTTCAGCACGCCGCCTCCTGGCATGGTCGACGAGGATGCGACGCATCATACCGGCGGCGATGCCGAAGAAATGGGCGCGGTTACGCCACTGGACCCGTCGCTGGTCGATCAGGCGAAGGTAGGCCTCGTTCACGAGTGCCGTCGCCTGCAGGGGATGTCCTCCCGCTTCGCGCCGCATGTAGCTGGCGGCCATTCGGTGCAGGTCGTCATAGACAACCGGCATCAGGTCGTTGAGGGCATCGCGACGGCCGTCCGTCCACGCCACAAGCAGTTCTGTGATTTCGGTGGATCCATTGCGGTGATCGGTCATGGACGGATTCGGCCCCCGCCGGTCTGCAACGACGTGCGTGAGGTAATTCCCAGACCTTCTGCGCGTTCTCTAATAGGGGATCACCTAGGGTGCCGGTAACCGGCGGCGGGTACAGGATACGGGCGCATCGCAGCGCGCCGCAAGCACGCAAGCCTCCGGCCCAGAGCATCTGACCCGATTCTCTTCCAACTCGCGCGTATCGCCATCGAGAGCGATTGCGCGATCCATGGTTCGGGACGGTCAGGAGTGAAGGCATGAAGAACAAAATGCTCTTCTCGTGTTGCATTTCGGGGACGTTAATGTTGCCTGGTCAGGCCTTTGCGCAGCAGTACACGTTCGTTTCGATCGACGTCCGATGCCCCGCGACGGCCGTCACGTCCGAGTGTCCCGCGGGACTCGCGCCCGGACAACTCGCGGCACAAACCGGTGCGAGAGGCATCAATGCGCGCGGCGACGTCGTCGGCTTCTACGTCGCCAGCGGCAAGCAACGGGGATTCCTGCTGAAAGACGGGGAATACACCACTCTCGAGTTTCCGGTCCCCGGCGTGCGCGCAACCGTCGCCAATGGCATCAACGCCTACGGTGCGATTGTGGGCCAGTACACCCTTCCTGTTCACAATCCGAACAATCCACCGCCAGAAGACTCGCCCCTCTATTGCCCCAGCGCAACGGATCCCGCGTGCATCAAGGGCTTCCACTACTGGCACGGCCAATTCACAACCGTGATGTTCCCCTCGACCGTCGATGAAAACGGTCAGGAGCACGCGCATCCGGGCGCGATCGCCCAGCGCATCACCGACAACGGCGACATCTACGGCTGCCTACACGATCACGACCTCGGTGCGTCCATGTTCGGTGCAGTGTGGAGCCGCGCCGGAACGGCCAGCCTGCTGTTCAGCGGTGGCGAACTTTCGGACCCGATGGCGGTCCCGATGTCGATGAACAACGGCGGTACTCCGGGCAATGGGAAGACGATCGTGGGCTTGTTCATGGACATGTCCAATCGCCAACATGGCTACGTTGTGCGGAACGCGATGCTCGAGCCGTACGACCCGACGCCAGCCACTACGCTGACGGCCATTTGGGACATCAATGCCGGCCAGCAATTTGTCGGGACGTACCGCGAGTTGGGCGAGGTTGCCGCGAAGCGGCACGCGTTCCTGCAGCACCCGGATGGCTCGCTGCCGATCACGTTCGACTTCACCTGCCAGGAACCGACGGGGTGTGCCGGCACGCCGATCGGCACGGTTGCCTTCGCCACAGTGGCGTTCGGCGTGAACCCCGACGGCATCATCGTCGGGCAATACGCGCTCGCGAACGGCGGCGCTCCACACGGGTTCGTTGCCCTGCCCGCGGATACCAATTGAGCCCAGGAGAGAGGCCGCCGATGAAAAGGACACTCTGTGGGGTCGCGACACTGGCAATCGTTCTCGTTGCGACTGCACACAACGTGAATGGTCAGGGCCGGGGCGTACCCGGAAACATCGCGTTCTTCAGCGCCCGCGACGGCAACAACGAAATCTACGTGAGCGATTGGGATGGGCGCCGCCCGCTCCGATTGACCAACGACGCGGGTTCCGACGTCGACCCAGCGATCTCGCCCGATGGGCGCGACGTGGTGTTCACCTCGAGCCGCACCGGGAACAACGACATCTTCATCGTTGGCATCGCAGGTGGCACTGCCGTGAACCTCACGAACAATTCCGCCACGGACGGATGGGCGCGATGGGCTCCCGACGGCGAACACATCGTGTTCCACACGAACCGTGACGGCAACTTCGAGATCTACATGATGAACCGCGATGGCACCGGGCAGACGCGTCTCACGAACTACCCCGGCATCGACCAATTTCCGGACTGGTCGCCGGACGGCCGCGAGATCGCGTTTCGCAGGGACATCGACATCTACGTGCTCGACGTCACGACCCTCGCGACACGACGCCTTACCGACGCGCCGCCGCTCAATCAGATGGCCACCTGGTCGCCGAGTGGCCAGCAGCTAGCGTTCATGAGCCAGCGCGCCGGCTACATCTCCGTTTTTCTGATGAACGCGGATGGCAGCGATCCACACAACCTGACACCGAAAAACGCGGGCGATGCCGACAGCGATTGGATCAGTCGAGCGCCGTCCTGGTCGACGACCGGACGTCAGATCTATTTCATGTCGTCGCGACCGAGCACCGGGCTTGATATGGACGTCTTCATGATGAATATCGATGGCACTGGCCTGACACGCCTCACCAACACCATCGGTATGGACGGCAGCCCGCATGGTCGTCGATAGTGACGCGCGAACCGTGGAGAGACTCATGTTGACTCAAAGAGACCAACACATCTGGTGGCAGAGTATCGTCGCTCTCATAGTGATGCTGATCGCGGTTCCCGTTTCAGGTCAGGACAACAACGACGCGGAGACACGCACGGTGGCGGTGCGGGCCAGCTTCGATGTGCTGAACGATTACCAGTTTCGAGGTGTGCGTCAGAATTCGACAGGGGTGGTGATGTGGCCATCCGTCAACCTGGACGTTACTCCATATTCCGGCGATGGCGCACTCAAGAGCGTCCAAGCGGACTTCGGGTTCTGGAATAGCCTCAACACTGGCGACACGGGATCGGGCGGACCACGTGGGGACCGCTGGTACGAATCGCGATTCAACGCAACGTTGGCACTGGGCTTTGCGGGGGGTCTGTCGGTCGGTACGACGTACACGGCGTACACGAGTCCCAATGACATGTTCACAACCGTCAAAGAGGTAGCGGTCCGCGTCGCGTTCGACGATCGCCAGATGCTGCGGCGCGCCGCGCTCAGGCCCTATGCGCTCGTCGCCATGGAAGTAGATACACAGCCGGGCGTCGGCCAGCTGGATGGCGGCCTCGACGCGGGACGATACCTCGAGCTGGGCGTCACGCCAGGCTACGCAGCCAGGCATGCGGCAGTCGTCATTCCGGTCAAGGTCGGTTTGAGCCTGTCCAACTACTACGAATTGGCGGGCAAGGACAGCACGTTTGGCTTCTTCAGTGTCGGAGGCATCGTGACAGTCCCCATTCTCAGGACCCGCACGTTCGGGGTGAATGTCCACGGAGGTGTCGACTTCCAAGTCTTCGGCGACACGACCAAAGTGTTCAATGGCGGGGAGGGTCACAAGACGATCGGTCTCGTTGGGGTTGGACTGTCCTATTAGCGCGCAGGCGTCACCACGGACCGCCAGCACGATGCGAGCGAGGTCGACGGAGGCGTGAGCGTGGCTGCTTGCACCGGCATCGATTCCTGCTACACGTGCAGCCGAATAATGCCGATCGGCGCTTGTCCACGAGCAGACGGAATGCTGTCGAGCAGACTCAGGCAGACGAGCAGCGAGCCCACTGTCAGGACGCCGGGATCAACCGGATGCTCGCTGTAGTGGGCAGGCCGCGTATCACGGTCCCTGCAGGAAGGGGCAACGGTTTGCGGAACAGGAACGGATGACGGTACGCGGTTCGATACTCATACAGCCACACGAGCGGCTCGACGCGACCATCCGGAAGCGCGGCAACGATCTGCAGCGATTGCCGCGGCGGGATGGAGACCGGCAACACGCCGTCGAGAACGATGGGATGCCGCAGCGCGAACCCGCCACGCACGAGGACGCCTGACACGGGTGCGGCGTCAGCAGCCGGTTTGTCGAACTTCGGCGGGTCCGGCTTCACGTTGGGGTTGTTCCCCTTCAGCATCCCGCCCTCGACCCAGTCGCTGATCAGTTCGACCTGTTCCTGCGTGAGCCCCTGGTCGTTGCGAAAATCGTTGAAGCCTTTGACCGCGCCCCACGGCGGCATGCGCCTCGAGAGCACCGCGTCCTTGATCGCCACCGCGCGCGGCTGCGCCTCCTGATACGTCATCAGCGAAAACGTGCTGCCGCCCTCGCGATGACACGACGCGCAGCGGTCGTATATCAACCGGGAAACCTCGCGGTTCCACGTCGGCGGATTCGTCCCGAAGTCATGGCTGGACACCACGGCCGATGTCAGAAGCGCGATCAAGGCGGTGATGACGATTCTCATCCTGCGTGGTGACTCACGCGCGAATCCGCGGAACGATTCGCCGCCACGGGCGGCGCTGTATCCGCTGCCACGGGCACGTCGAAGTGCACCGTGTTCACGACGCCGTGTCGCTGCAGCTGCACCCAGAGTCGATAGACGCGGGCTCGTGGAAACAGCATGTTGAACTGCATCTCCGAGCTGCCGTCAGCAATCGACGGGTGGTTGTGCATGAGATCGATCAAATCGTCGCTTGCCGCAAGCATGTGCGCCCACACGCCGAGATATTTCTCCAGGCCTTCATCGGGCGACACCTTGATGCGCACTCGCACAGGCATACCCGCAACCGGATGCTCCGGCTGCGTGCTCACCTGAACGCTCACGTTGTCGCCTTGCTTGGGTTCGTAGTCACGTGTGAGCGGCCGGACTGGCGCTTCGTCGCCAGCCACGAACACGGTCTTCGTCAGGAGTTGCGGCGCCGAGGCTTCCGGATAGAAGTCGGCGAGGACACGATACATGCCGGGCTTGGGAAACGCGATATCCCACTCGAACGCGCTTCCATTCCACGTCGGATGACCATGCGTGAAGAACTCGAGATCGCGGCTCACGGCGAAGGCGTGAAACAGCTTCTCGTGTACGAGGTTGAATTTC
>JBKPSC010000239.1:0-13419 GCA_046734915.1 Acidobacteriota bacterium
CGCGCGAAGGCGGACGCTTGACTCGGCGCGATCCGCGATGGTAGGTACAGGGCCGCTCTTCTAACATACGCGGCCCTCTTCACATTCAAGTCGGGGGAACAGGCTTGGCCCAGACGGAAGCAGAACTGCTCGACAACCCTGTCGAGGGCAGTCCGACGCTCATCCTGCGCTCGCCGGATTTCCACGCGATCACCGAGGTCGTCGCAGAGGCCGTCGAGCGTCGAACACCGACCGGCTGGTGGTTCTTTTTCCTTCCCGCCCTCGCGCTCCTCGGCCTTCTCGGCGTGGCGGTCTCGTGGCTCTTTTGGGAAGGGATCGGCATCTGGGGTCTCAACGTCCCCGTCGGCTGGGCCTGGGACATCACGAACTTCGTCTTCTGGGTCGGGATAGGGCATGCCGGGACGCTCATCTCGGCGATCCTCTTCCTTTTCCGCCAGAAATGGCGCACCTCAATCAACCGCTCGGCGGAGGCGATGACCATCTTCGCGGTCATGTGCGCCCTGCTGTTCCCGGGGATCCACGTGGGGCGTGTTTGGGTCGCCTACTGGATGTTCCCGCTCCCGAACCAGATGAGCCTGTGGCCAAACTTCAGGAGCCCTCTTCTCTGGGACGTCTTTGCGGTCAGCGTGTACGGAACCGTCTCGGTCCTGTTCTGGTACGTCGGCCTGATCCCGGACCTGGGGACGATGCGCGATCGGGCGAAGACTCCCATCCGCAAGTTCGTCTACGGGTTCTTGGCGCTCGGATGGCGGGGTTCCGTGCGGCAATGGAACCACTACGAAAGCGCCTATCTCGTTCTCGCGGCCCTCGCGACTCCGCTGGTCCTTTCAGTTCATTCAGTCGTCTCGATGGATTTCGCGGTCTCCGTGCTGCCTGGATGGCACACGACAATCTTCCCGCCCTACTTCGTCGCGGGTGCGATCTTCTCCGGCTTCGCCATGGTGGTGACACTCATGGTGATCTGCCGCACGGCGTTTCGCCTCGAGCACATCATCACGCTTCGCCACTTCGACTACATGGCGAAGATCATGCTCGTCACCGGGACGATGGTCGGCTATGCCTACGCCACCGAGTTCTTCACGTCCTGGTATAGCGGCAACCCGTACGAGTTCTTCACGTTCATGAACCGCGCGCTCGGGCCGTATGCGTGGGCGTACTGGATCATGATCAGCTGCAACGTGATCAGCCCGCAGGTCTTCTGGTCCAAGAAGGCGCGGACGAGCATCCCCATCCTGTTCGCGCTGTCGATCGTCATCAACATCGGCATGTGGTTCGAGCGGTTCGTCATCATCGTCACGTCGCTGCACCGCGATTTCCTCCCGTCGGCCTGGGGCTACTTCACGCCGACGGTCTGGGACGTGTCGTGTCTGCTCGGAAGCTTCGGGCTCTTCTTCACGATGTTCTGCCTGTTCGTGCGGTTTCTACCGATGGTGGCAACGTCCGAGGTCAAGACCGTGCTGCCGCAGGCCAATCCGCATGGGCAGGCTGGCCCCGAACGCGGGGTCAGGAACCATCGGGCCGCGATGCCGGTCCACGGCGAGCCCGCACCCAAAGGAGCCTCCTGATGCCGTTCCTGCTCAACCAGCTCCCGACGGGACCCCATTACGGAATCCTCGCCGAATTTGCAACGCCCGCGGACCTCTACCATGCGTGCGAGCGAGTGCGTGACGCGGGCTTCACGCGATGGGACGCCCACACGCCATTCCCCGTCCACGGCCTCGAGGGAGCGATGGGAATCCGGCGTTCCCCGCTTCCCTGGATCGTCCTCGTCATGGGATTGACTGGCGCCGCGTTCGGGTTCGGCCTGCAGTGGTGGGTCCACGCCAGCGCGTACCCCCTCGTGATCAGCGGCAAACCGTACTTCTCGTGGCCTGCTTTCATTCCGATCACGTTCGAGTTGGGAGTGCTCTTTGCCGCGTTCGGCGCCGTCTTCGGCATGCTCGGCCTGAATCGACTCCCCATGCACCACCATCCGCTGTTCCGATCGAAGGTCTTCGAACGCGTGACCGATGATGCCTTCTTCATCTCGATCGAATCGTGGGATCCACGGTTCGATCCGTCGGGCACGGGAAAGCTGCTGGAGTCGCTGGGCGCACGAAGCGTCGAACTGCTGGAGTCCTGAATGAGCTCCGAACACCATCGCGTGGCCCTGCGGCCCGAACAGGCCATGATCCCGACCGGGCACCCGTGGAACCGTTTTCCAGTCATTGGCGCCGCCTGCGCCGTGCTGGGCGCCGCGGCCTGCGCGTTTCTGGGGGCGGCGAATCCGAAGCAGTTCTTCTTCTCGTGGCTCGTGTCGTTCCTGTTCTTTCTGAGTCTGGCCCTCGGCGCGCTCTTCTTCACCCTGTTCATGTATGCGTGCCAGGGAGGATGGGGGATCGTGGTGCGCCGGACCTGCGAGACCGTTTTCGCGACGATCCCGGTGATGGCCGCCCTCTTCGTTCCGTTGCTCTTCGGCCTGCAGGATGTCTACTCGTGGTCCGTCCCGGGCGCCGCCGAACACGATGCGCTGCTTCGCTGGAAGGCGCCGTTTCTCAACGTGCCGTTCTTCCTGATCCGGGCGACGATTTACTTCGGATGCTGGTCGTTCATCGCGCTCCTCTATTACCGTCTCTCGCGGGGCCAGGACGCGACAGGGGATCCCGCGGTCTCGGCGCGCCTGCGGAAACTCGCTGGTCCCTCCATCATCGTCATGGCGTTGACCTCGACGTTCGCCTCGGTCGACTGGATCGTGTCGCTCACGCCGCACTGGTACTCGACCATGTTCGGCGTCTATTTCTTCGCGGGCTCCTTCGTCGGATTCATCGCGCTGCTCTCAGTCGTGGCGGCGGCGATGCGCGGGGCAGGTTTGCTCGACACGGTGATCAGCACCGAGCACCTGCACGACCTCGGAAAGTTCCTCTTCGCGTTCACGTCGTTCTGGGCCTACATCGGCTTCTGTCAGTTCTTCCTTATTTGGTACGCGAACCTTCCGGAAGAGTCGATTTGGTTCAAGGCTCGGCTCGAGGGGTCCTGGACGATCGTCTCCCTCCTCCTCATGGCGGGACACTTCGGGGTTCCGTTCTTCTACCTGATGGGGCGCACCGTCAAGCGGAGGGGATGGACCCTCGCGGTTGGCGGAACGTGGCTCCTCGCGATGCACTTCGTTGATCTCTACTGGCAGGTCATGCCGACGCTCCACCCCGAAGGAGTCCGTCCGTCGGCTCTGGACGTGGCCGCTTTCCTCGCCGTCGGCGGGTGCTTCGTGGCGGCCGCAGGCTGGCTGATGCGGCGTCAGGCGCTCGTACCGCTACGCGACCCAAGGCTGGCCGAATCGCTCGTGTTCGAGAACGCCTGAGATCGGACACGAGTCCGTTCCACGTCGACCTTGATGAGGCGATGAACGAGAACTCGGATAGGGACTAGTCGCTGTTTGCCAGCGATTGTCGAGGATGTTGACGCACGTATGGCGGGTCCGATGTAGAATTCGCGGAAACTGAAGTTCCCGCGCCGACCGAGCGCTTCGATGATGCGGGGAAAGCAGCCCCGCGACGACGAGGAGAGAGGTGGACGATGACCAAGGAGCCGAGCATGGGCGGATTAGGGTATAGACCGTGGCTGGTGGCTGTTCTGGTCGCCATGTCGTTGTGGCCGGGCGTTGCCGTCGCCGCGTCGTCCATCACCGGGACCGTCATCTTCGACGGGAAAGCCCCCGCGCTCAAGCCACTCGACATGCAGGCCGAAGCCGTGTGTCACAAGAAGCACGGAGGAAAACCTGCGCCGAACGAGGCACTCGTCCTTGGTACCGGGAACGCGATGGCGAATATCATGGTCTGGGTATCGAAGGGGCTCCCGTCGGGGAAGACCTACCCCGTTCCCACGACTCCGGTGACGCTTGATCAGGATGGCTGTCAGTACAAGCCGCACGTGATGGGGATCATGGTCGGGCAGGCCTACAGGATCCTCAACTCCGACGGCATCCTCCATAACATCCACACGCTTCCCAAGATCAATCCGTCGTTCAACCGGGGGCAGCCGGCGACCGTCAAGGAGATGTCCACGACGTTCCCCAAACCGGAGGCGATCTTCAACGTCAAGTGCGACGTCCACCCCTGGATGAGCGCGTACATCGGCGTCTATACGCATCCCTTCTTCTCGGTGACGGGTACGGACGGAAAGTTTACGATCTCGGGCCTCGACCCAGGGACCTACGAGATCACCGCGTGGCACGAAAGGCTGGGGACGCAGACGGCCTCGGTCACGGTTGCCGCCAACGAAACGAAGACCCAGGGCTTCAAGTTCGCTATCCCCGGCGCGAAGTAGCGATCGGAGAGAGACCTCATGAGTGACCCGACTGCCGTTACACCCAAATCGCACGTCGCGCACGAAATCCATCACGAGGAGCTCGGCTTCTGGCGCAAGTACGTCTTCTCAACCGATCACAAGGTCATCGGCATCCAGTACGCCGTCACCGGCTTACTGTTCCTCCTCTTTGGTTTTTCGTTGATGATGCTCATGCGCTGGCAGCTCGCCTACCCAGGCGCCGCGCTGCCGCTGATCGGGCAGCTCCTTGGCGAGGCGCGCATGCCGGGCGGGACGATGCTTCCCGAGTTCTACAACGAGCTCGGGGCGATGCACGGCACCATCATGGTCTTCCTCGGGGTGGTCCCACTCGCCGTCGGAGGATTCGGGAACTTCGTGCTCCCGCTCCAGATCGGAGCGCCGGACATGGCCTTCCCGAAAATCAACATGGTGAGCTACTGGTGCCTCTTCCTGGGCGGCATCACGATGCTCGGCAGCTTTTTGGTCCCGGGCGGGGCCGCGCAATCCGGGTGGACCTCCTACGCGCCTCTCTCCGTCATCGCAGGCACGGGTCAGACGTGGTGGCTCATCGGGATGATCTTCCTGATCACCTCGTCGCTGCTCGGAGCGCTCAATTTCATCACGACCACGATCCAGCTCCGCGCCAAGGGGCTCACGTTCATGCGGTTCCCCTTCTTTTGCTGGGCCCAGTTCGTCACGGCCTTCCTCCTGCTCCTGGCCTTCCCGCCCCTCGAAGCCGCGGGCGTCATGCAGCTGATGGATCGCGTGGCCGGCACCAGCTTCTTCCTCCCGAGCGGCCTCGTCGTCAGCGGCCAGGCCCTGACCAACGCCGGCGGAGGTAACCCGCTCCTCTGGCAGCACCTGTTCTGGTTCCTGGCGCACCCGGAAGTCTACGTGCTGATCCTTCCTGCGTTTGGAATCGTGGCCGAGATCATCGCGAACAACACGCGGAAGCCGCTGTGGGGCTATCGTTCGATGGTCTACTCGCTCGTCTTCCTTGGCTTCATGTCGTTCATTGTCTGGGCACACCACATGTTCATGACCGGCATGGGGACGGCGATGGCGGCGTTCTTCCAGACAACGACGATGATCATTTCGATCCCGTCGGTCGTGATCCTCACGGCGCTGATCATCTCCCTCTGGGGCGGATCGATACGCTTCAACACGCCGATGCTCTTCGCAACGGCCTTTCTGCCGATGTTCGGCATCGGCGGGCTCACGGGGCTTCCGCTCGGCTTGAACATCGCGGACATCCCACTGCACGACACCTACTACGTCATCGCCCACTTCCACTACGTCGTTGCTCCGGGGACGATCTTCGGCCTCATGGCGGGGATCTACTACTGGTATCCGAAGGCAACCGGGCGCAAGATGAACGAGACGCTCGGCAAGATCCATTTTTGGGGCACCTTTATCTGCATGAACGTCGTCTTCATGCCGATGTTCATCATCGGGATGGCCGGCGTCTCGCGGCGCCTGTTCGACGCCGGAACGGCCTACAACTTTGCGCAGCCGACGATGCACTGGAACGCCGTCTCGTCGTGGGGCGCGTGGACCATGGCGCTCTTCCAGATTCCCTTTATCGTCAATTTCTTCTGGAGCATCCGGAACGGTGCGACGGTCGGGGAGAACCCGTGGCAAGCGACGACGATCGAGTGGTCGGCGCCTTCGCCTCCACCACACGGCAATTTCCACGGCTCGCCCGAAGCGTACCGCGGGCCCTACGAGTACAGCGTTCCCGGCGCGGCGACGGACTTCGTGCCGCAGTACGAGGCCTGATTCGAGATGGACATCCCCTACACCGTCGAGGTTCGGCGCGACACCGGTTTGACCAACGGCAAGATCGGCATCTGGCTGTTCCTCGCCTCGGAGGTCATGCTGTTCGGAGCCCTCTTCGCGAGCTACATCCTGATCCGGACCGGGGCGCCGAGCTGGCCGCGGGGAGACACGATCCTCGACGTCCCGCTCGCGACGTTCAACACGATCGTCCTGATTTCGTCCTCCGTGACGATGGTCATGGCCTGGGCGTCGCTGATGCGCCGCCGCTTCGGGACCTATCGGATCTACATGGGAGCCACCATCCTTCTCGGATTGGTCTTCCTCGTAGTCAAATACTTCGAATACGGCCACCATCTCCGCTTGGGGGAATTTCCCAGCAGCAACAACTTCCTCGCCATCTACTTCACCTTGACTGGCCTGCACATGCTCCACGTGTTCGGAGGGATGGTGGTCAACGCGTATTTCTGGGGTCCCGGCGCGAAGCTCTGGAAGACGAATCCAGTGTGGTTCACCAACCGGGTCGAGCACTCGGGCCTCTTCTGGCATTTCGTGGATCTGGTCTGGATCTTCCTCTTCCCGACGCTATATCTTTTGTAAAGCGGCATCTTCTGTAGGCGGCATTCATGACGAGCGACCACGCGACATCCATGACGGGCGACCACGCAGTCGACATCGACAGACACGTCAGGGTCTACATCACGGTCTTCGTCGCGCTGATGGTCCTGACGATCGTCACGGTGGCGGTGTCTCGCTTCCATCTTCCCGTGCCGATCGCCGTGACCGTGGCGCTGCTCGTCGCGATCATCAAGGGATCGCTGGTGGCCTGCTACTTCATGCACCTGATCTCCGAGAAGAAGCTGATCTACGCGGTCCTCGCGCTCACGGCTGTCTTCTTCGTCGCACTGCTGGCGCTTCCCATCTTCACCGTCAGCGACGGCTACTGGATTCACTAATGAACCTCAGGTTGGTCCACGCTTTCCTCATCCTCCTCTCCGCGGTACTCGCGGTGTTGTTCGGGTTCTGGTGCCTGTCCCTGTACGGACGCGAGGACGGGCTCGCCAGCCTGCTCTCGGGTATCGCGGCTTTCGCGGTGTCGATCGGCCTGGTCCTTTACGACCGTTGGTTCCTTCGCAAGACGAGGACGCTGTGATGAAAGCAAGGCAAGCACGCCGCAGGATTAGCCAGGCCCTGACCACCGCGGCCGCCGTGGTGATCGGCGGCAGCTCGAGCGTCTTCGCCTGCCCCGTGTGTTTCGGGGCAGCGGAGACCGGGATGATCGACGGGGCGAAACTCGGCATTCTGGCGCTGCTGGCCGTCACACTCGCGGTGCAGGGTGCGTTCGTGGCCTTCTTTCTTTATCTCCGCAAACGCGCGAAGCGCATTGCGGACATCGACCTCGACACTGAGTGGTCGGAGCTCCAGGGAGGAGCGTCGAGAACATGACTGAGTGGCTAGGGCTCCCGCCGCTCGCCGCGGCTCACGGCGGGCAGATCGACAACCTGATCGGCTGGATTCACATCTTCATGCTCATTCTGTTCGTGGGCTGGGGAGGGTTCTTTCTCTACGCGATTGTCCGCTTCCGGCGCTCGCGCAATCCGGTGGCGGACTATAAGGGCGTCACGTCGCACAGGTCGACCTATCTCGAGGTCGGCGTGGCTGTGGTCGAAGCCGTTCTCCTGATCGGATTCGCCATCCCGTTGTGGGCTACCAGGGTCGAGGCCCTGCCTCCGGAGAACGAAGCGCTGGTCGTTCAGGTGACCGGCGAGCAGTTCGCCTGGAACATCCACTATCCCGGCCCCGATCGAATATTCGGCCGTACGGACATCAAGCTGCTCGACCTTCAGACGAACCCCCTGGGACTCGATCGCTCCGATCCTGCAGCCAAGGACGACGTCACGACAGTCAATCAGCTTCATCTGCCTGTGAACACGCCGGTCATCGTGAGGCTCCGGAGCAAGGAAGTCATTCACAGTTTCGGCGTGCCGGAGTTTCGAGTGAAGCAGGACGCCATCCCTGGCTTGACAATCCCCATCTGGTTCATCCCCACCGTCACAACCGCGGACATGAAGACCCGGACGGGCAATCCGGAATTCCAGTACGAGATCGCCTGCGCGCAGCTGTGCGGCTTGGGCCATGCCCGCATGCGTGGCTTTGTCACCGTCCAGACCGCCGAGGAATTCCAGAAATGGCTGGAGGAAACGATCGCGGAGCAGGCCGGTGCGGCCGCTGACCCCTTCCGGTAAAGACGCTTCGACAGAGTGCTTTTCGAATCCGCGTAGAGGCGGGTCTTCAGACCCGCCTTGGAAGTAAGACGCGCGCTAACCGAAGAATTTCGGCGTTGGCATCCGAGCGCGGATCCGTTCGAGTTCTTCGACGGTCACGCGATCAAGTCCGTTCTTGCGGCAGGACTCCTCGACGGCCCTGACGACCATCCCCCGGACGAACGCCGGGACCTTCTTCATTCGTGCGGCTGCAGCATCGTCCCATGCGATCGTCGTCGGCGATTCGCCGGCGTACTCGATCAATGGCGGCGTCCCTCCGAAGCCCCGAAGGGGCGAAGGCGGACCGACCCGGTCAGCGCCGCGAAGTACCAGAAGAGGCGACCCCGCGAACGTCCCGGGCGTGTGCGTGCAGAGCGGATCCTCCGCCATCAGATCGCCGGTCATTCCGTAAGCCCGGGCGCGACAGCCCCCGCAGTGGGCGTTCATCTCGCACGCTCCGCACCGCCCATCGAGCGAGGAGCGGCGGCGAATGTCGGTGAATAGTTCCGCGGACGTCCAGAGATCCGCGAGAGCCGCGCGGCGAAGGTTCCCCGCGAAGACCGGGAGGTAGGGACAAGGAGTGACATCACCGTTCGGCCGGATCCCCATGTAGTGCGTTCCCGCTGGACACCCTCCGGCCCCTCCGGAGTAGGTCCTGATCTTCGGTTCGGTCTCGGCGCTGGCATTCTCCAGAACGGTTTTGATGTAGTGCGGGGCGCACTTCGCGTTCACGAGCATCCGTCGGTCGTACTTCCGTTGGATCCGGTAGAGGGAGGCGAGCACCTCGTCGTACTGCGCGGGGGTCATGTCCGATACGAACTGCCCGCGCCCTGTCGGCACCAGGAAGTAGAGGTTCCAGACTTTTGCGGCGAGGCGATCGTGCGCGAAGTCGGCGATGGCGTCGAGCTCGCCGAGATTGTGCGATCCCGCCGTCGTCTGCACGATGAAGGGGAGCCCGGTCCTGTTGAGGATCTCCGCTCCCTCCACCGTGTTTTGCCAGGCGCCACGCACCATCCTGAAGCGGTCGTGACAATCGGGATCGAGCGCATCCAGTGAGAGCGACAGTCCTCGCGCGCCCGCCTCTGCGAGACGTTTCGCGACGTTTTCCGTGATGCGCACACCGTTGGTGCCGACGACAACCCAGAGTCCGCGCTCCGCCGCGCGTCGGACGATCTCGAGGATGTCGCGCCGCAGGAGCGGCTCGCCGCCTGTCAGGATCGTCAGGCATTCAGGCGCGAACGCGGCGATGTCGTCGATGACCCTGAAGCACTCCTCTGTGCCGAGCTCGCTCCGGTCGGCGAAGTTCTCCGTGCCGACCAGCGGCTTGGGCCCTGCATCGAGATAGCAGTGCTCGCAGGCAAGATTGCAGCGGTAGGTGAGGTTCCAGGAGATTACGTAGGGCCGAGCGAACCCCTCGACTCGGTTCGAGAGAGGCCCTTCTATTCTGCTCAGGGGAGTCTGGCTCGGGTTCGGCGGCGACAGGTTCATCCCGTTGCCTCACATGCCAAAGAAGTCGCGGGCCGCGTCGAGTATCTTCTCGTCCACTTCCATTGCGCCCCTCTCGCGGGCGAATCTCTCGATGCCGGTGCGCGCCATTGGGCGGACGAACTCGGGAATGTTCGCGAGCCGGGCTTCCGCGGCGGCAGTCCACCGGACGGGAATTGGCTCGCCTGCCTCGCTGGATTGATGCTGCTCGTTCCCTGGAATCATCCCGGGGAACGGACAGCGACCGCCGGTTGTGCTCAACGCTCCTGCTTCGACCTCGGGGCCGAGCCGCACGCCGAGTGACTGAACGGCCTGTGTTTCGTACGCATTGGTCAGCATCGCCATCTCGTAGCCGCACTCAGGACACGAGTAAACGATCTGCAACGAGCCGCGCTCGGGCGGCCTCACGGTTTGCAGTTTCATCGGGCTATCGCAGGGGACGCAGAGGAATTTCATATGAGGCTTTCCAGAAGTTGCTGCGCAACATGATCCAGGGCGCGGCCAACCGGTGTATCGGGCAGCTCACGGAGAGGGATTCCCAAGTCGCACTGCCGCGCCAGCTCGGGATCGAACGGCACGGTCCCGAGGCAGGGGATTCCCAAGGCCGCGGCTTCGGAAGCGGCAAAGAGCGGCTTCACCGAGTTGCAGTCGCGGCAATAGTAGCCGCTCATGTTCTCGACATACCCGAGGAGACGATTGGGTTTTTTCGACAGAGCAGCGACCGAGCGCGCGACGACGCCGCGCGAAACCTCGGAAGGAATCGTCACGAGCACGAACGAAGTCCGCGGCCCGAGAAAGTCCGCGTACTGGACCGTCCGCTCGGCTCCCGGCGGCAGATCGAACATCAACACATCGAGCGCTCCCCACTCGAAGGACTCGAGGATCTCGCCCAGGAGAGCAAACTCCCTCGTGGCGCGCCACGTGTGTGACTCTCCGTGCGCCTGGCTCTCGAACTCGAGCGCCTCCGACTCCGGAATCACCGAGCCCATCGAGAAGACCGCGATCCCGTTCCTGGTCCGCGGGAGCGAGACCTTGTGACTGCCGGGAACGAACAGCGCTCCCTGGACGCCGGCCATGCGCGCCTGTGATGGGCCGTTGAAGTCCGCGTCCAGGATCGCAATCCGAAGCCCCATGGCGCGCAACGCGCCCGCGAGATGCAGCGTCAGAGTGCTCTTGCCGACCCCGCCCTTACCCGAGCCCACGGCCACGAGATGACGCACACCGGCGAGCCCGTCAGTGATGCGGTTGTGTCGCTCGGCAACCTGCTCGAGGATTCTGGACCCTCCATCGCCGACGATGTCGTGGTAGCGCTTCATTGCGATGTTCCGAAGGTGGATAGCTTACACCGTCGCCGCCGCCTCCAGACGAGCTCGCCGCCGCCGGGATCACTGCTTGCATCTAAAGGTCATTGCACGGAAGGAGCTGAGCAAATGGACATCTCGACTGGCATCACGATCGCGCTCGTGCTCTTAATCGGGCTGTGGGTTCCGTACTACATCTGGTACATCCGTCGCGGCAGGGCGCAAGGACACACCTGGTTCACGTGGTGGAAGCCGCGAGGTCACTCCGATATCGGTTCCGACATTGGTGGGACCCGACAGACTCGTCCTGGCGCAGACGATGCGAGAGGGGCTCATTACTAGGCGTGCACCCTGCGCGCGCTGCCAGTGTCCGCCGGAACACCTGAACGGCGTTCCTAGCCGGACCGCGCCCTCGTTGAGTAGAGTAAATGCGCGTCGGCGGGGCTGAAGCCGAGCGTCTTCAGACCTTCCTTCGAGATCTCGTCCGGGTGGACCTTCGGGAACCGGAAGGTCTCCATCCCTCGCGCGCGGAGTTGAGAGAGCAGTTGCTTCAAACGGGCTCCGGCATCGTCGATGAAAGAGCGGAGCGAGAAAATCTCCGTCTCCTGTAGACCGCGCGTCACGTAAAGGACGTAGGCCTCGATCCGTTCGTCGGAGGCGACGGCGAGTCCTGCGATCTCGTCCTTCCGCGCAGTGAGAGTCCCGACTGAACGTTCCCAGCACGTCTGTGAATGCGCTTCTTCAAGGAGACCATTCGCGGCGAGATCGTCGACGGTGACGGGGATCACCAACCCTTCGACTCGCGCCGCATTCGGACGCTCGCTGAGGGCAGGGCCCGCCTCGTCACGCGGCAGAACGTAATCTGTGAGAACCGCTTCCTGCACATACTCACTTGCGCGGAACAGCGCGCGGGCGGCCGTAAGCGTCTCGGGGACTTCGGCGACGATTCTCGGCGGCCCGAGAATCGCGAGCTTCGAGCTGAGCGAGGTAAGCAGGTGCCGCCCATGACCCTGTCGCCGATGATCGGGATGGACGGCGATCCTGTGGACGAGAGTACTTGAGACTCGTTTAGCGCCGATCAGGACACCGATCGGATCCGAGCCTGAAAACGCGACCATACAGCTGCTGCACCAGACCTGCAGGTCGCGTATCGATCGCTTGAAAGCCGCTGGCGTCATCAGCGGCTCGTCTGGAAAGTACGGAGCCCAGCAGCGATTCAGCGCGTCGACGAGAAGCCCGATGTCATCGGTGCGGCAAAAGCGATACGCACTCAATCGCGTGCCGTGAGCGGGCTCACCTCATTGAGCATCGGCTTCGCGCTCGTCGCCGATGGCGGGCCCTCGTAGGTCGCGATCATCTCCGCCATCATCTTCTTGCCGATCTCGATGCCCTCCTCGACCAGCGCCAGGTCGATCGTCGAGGCGGCGCGTTCCCGCGCGAGCTCCTCGATCCGCTCCTGCGTCTTGTTCCGCATGAAGCCGGCGGGCACGCGCAAGACGCGTTGGGAGGCGTCGGCGGTCCACTCGAACGTCGAGATCAGGGGGTTCTTCTTGTCGTCGCGGGCCACGAGCCGCGGCTCGCCGGCGGCCGCGGCGGTGCTCTCGGGGATTTCAGCCACGCGGCCCTTGATGTCGAGCGGCGTGCCGGTTTCTTCCTCGATGACCTGCCGCGCGAAGTCGAGCGTGATCGCGTCGAGCTTCATCATGCGCGCGCGCTTTTCGACACGTGCTTTGACGCGGCGGCGCTGATACGCGTTCTTCATCGTCCACAGGCCCTTCCGGGCGTCCTCGGACCAACGCAGCTTGCGTCCATCGTAGGTCGTCTCTTCCTCGAGCCCGCCCTCGACGGCCGCGATCTTCTCGATCATCTCCTGCGAGATCACTTCGAAGTCCGTAGCGCCACAGACGGTGCACTTGACGGCGCCGCTCTGCGTCGCGGCAACGCCGCACGCCCGGCACATCGACACGGGGCCAGCCTTCGCACGCTCGAGAGCCACTGCCTCGGCCAGCGCCTTCGTCGCGGCCGACGCGCTCTTTGGCATGAACCGGTCCATCGCCTCGTCGATCACGGCGCTCGTGATCACCGAATGCCCCTTCTCGAGCGCGAGGCGAAGGACGCCGGTGCGAGCGATCCCCTTGACCTGGTCGGGCACGTGCGTCATCCGCTCCTCGGCTTCGGGCGTCCATCGCACGGTCTCTTCGGCGCGCACGTCGAGCCGGGGCACTTCCAGGCGCGTAGAGAGGAGGACATCGCAGGGCGCGGCGCGGAGAATGTTCTCCGCGTTGCTCCCC
>JBKPSC010000240.1:0-9942 GCA_046734915.1 Acidobacteriota bacterium
GGCGTGAACACGTCGACCTCGATGAGCATCTTCTCCTGCGGCAGATAGGCCATCACCATGGTGTCGGTGTGAGGGCTGCCGATGACGTGAAACAGCTGCAGGGTCCGCGTCTTATCCTTCAACTCGAGCGTGTCGTCGACGGCTTCGGTCTTGAGGCTCTGAGGCTTGCGCGCCAGTGCGTCCGGGACCAGCGTGTGACTCCGCTTGGTGACGTCCTCGAAAAACGCGACATTGCCTTTGTGCGTAATCACCGTCAGGCCTTCGGACACGGCCGCTCTCACGCCTCCCGAGTGGTCGAAATGATGGTGCGTGTTGACGACCTGCGTGAGCGGCTTGCCGGGCCTCAGCGTGCGGGCCTTTTCAATCACGGCCAACGTCCGGGTATCGTGCTGCGGCGCCTCGATCAGCGTCAGGTGGTCGGCGAACTCGACGACCACCGAGTGGTGCGACTGGCCGGCCAGCAGCCAGACGCCTTTTGCGATTTCCTGGTCGTCGATGACGGCCTCGGCAAACTGAGCGGGCACGCGCGAGGCGTTGGCGTCGGTCGGCGCTGCCAGGTCTCCCGACTCACCGTCAACGGATTGTTTGGTCAGCGTGATGTCGGACGTCATCCATCGATCGGTCTTCGTCGTGATGTGCGCCGGCAGCTTCAGTCCGCTCACATCCTGATAATCTGCGAAGCTCGTCTCGATGGCCACGTCCCCGAGATTCACGTTGTCGGCCATGGACACGACTCGCGTCGGCAGATGAGTCGTGCCATCGATCGCCAGGGTCAAGGTGAGTCCGGTCTGCGTCTTGATGTCGACGGCTCGCTCCTGGCCCGATGTGTGCGCGTTCGAGAGTTCCGCGCCAGGTTCCAGCGCCGCGCGGACGATCCCCACCGGATGGTGAAACAGTTCGGTTCGGCGATCGCGGGTGACCTCGGCCGACACGCGCGCCGCCGCACCGTTGCCGCCAACGTTGTAGCCGACGTCCCCGTCGAATCCGTTGACGAGCCGCTGCGGCTGCCGGCCCTGGAAGTAGACAAAATTCGGCGTGCGCGTCTGCTCGATGCGCGACGCGTTGGCCGCGAAGCTGATGGCCCGCCGGTAATTCGAGACGGTGAATGTCTGGCCGGTCGCTTCGGGCGTCATGTCCTGGCCGAGGTTGCCGTTGGTCCCTCCACCTTCGAGCGTGAGCGTCTTGACGGCGAGCAATCGATCGCGCCCTCCGAGGGCGGCCGCTGCATCGTCAATGACTTGCTGCTCGGGCGGCGCGGACTTGCAGGCAGCCAGAACGCTCAACGTCACTACGGCCCACGCGTGCCTCCGAATCATGGCCGACCTCCTCTTGATGATCGACGGCCAGTATAGGGCAGGGCGGTGTATCGTCTGGGAATTGGGACCTGGGGGCTAGGGGCTGGGCTTAGGGGCCAGAGCTGATGAAGAGAGGGCTTGCGTCGCTCGCCGCGCTGTTGGTGATGCTGTCATGGCGTCCGGCCGCTCAGAACGCTCCGGCTTGGGACGAGCGGTATCGGGCGCTGCCGGAAGCGGAGGCGATTGGCCAGTACATGGCCCGGCTCAGCGCACGCCCGCATCACGTCGGCTCCGCCTACACGAGGGACAACGTCGAGTGGATGCGATCGAAGCTGGCGGAATGGGGCTGGGATGCGCGCGTCGAGACGTTCGACATCCTGTTTCCGACGCCCAAGGAGCGGCTGCTCGAGATGATCGCGCCGACGCGGTTCAAAGCCGCGCTCGAGGAGCCGGCGGTCCCTGTCGATCCGACTTCGAGCCAGAAGGCTGAACAGCTTCCCACCTACAACGTCTATTCGATCGACGGCGACGTCACCGCGCCGCTGGTCTACGTGAACTACGGGCGGCCCGAAGATTACGAGGAGCTCGAAGCGCAGGGCGTCTCGGTGCGCGGGGCCATTGTCATCGCGCGGTACGGAGGCTCTTACCGGGGCACCAAGCCCAAGATCGCCGCCGAACATGGCGCGGTCGGCTGTCTGATCTACTCGGACCCCCGTGACGACGGGTACTTTGCTGACGCCGTCTTTCCCGACGGTCCGATGCGAAGCAAAGACGGTGTACAGCGCGGAAGCGTCATGGACCTGCCGACCTATTCGGGCGATCCGCTCACGCCGGGTAATCCCGCGGTTCCCGGCACAGTGCGTCTGGCGCTCAGCGATGCGGCCACTCTGACCAGGATTCCCGTGCTTCCTATCTCCTACGGCGATGCGCAGCCGCTGCTGGCGGCCATGCGCGGACCGGTCGCGCCGGTCGGATGGCGAGGCGCGCTGCCGATCACCTACCGTCTCGGCCCTGGACCAACGCAGGTCCATCTGAAGGTCGCTTTCAACTGGGATACGAAGCCGATCTATGACGTCGTTGCGACGATTCGGGGATCGACGTACCCGGACGAGTGGATTGTTCGCGGCAACCACCATGACGCCTGGGTCAATGGCACCTCGGATCCGGTCAGCGGGATGGCCCCGGCGCTCGAGGAGGCGCGGGCCCTCGGCCTGCTGCTCAAGCAGGGCTGGCGGCCCAAACGCACCATCGTCTACGGTGCCTGGGACGGCGAAGAGGCGGCGCTTCTCGGATCGACCGAGTGGGTGGAGCAACACGACGCAGAGTTGCGGCTGAAGGCCGCGGTGTACATCAACAGCGACGGCAACGGCCGCGGGTTCTTTCAGCCGGGCGGTTCGCACACGCTCGAACAATTCGTCAACGAGGTTGCGCGCAGCGTCGAGGATCCCGAAACGAAAGGCACGGTGTGGAAGCGCTGGCAGGCGCGGCAGATTGCCGAAGGGTCCAAAGAGCGGCGCGCGGAGAGCCGCACGAGGGCCAACCTGCGAATCAACGCGCTCGGGTCAGGGTCGGACTACACGCCGTTTCTGCAGCATCACGGGACGGCAGCGCTCAGCCTCTCGTTCGGCGGGATGGACGACGACGGCATTTATCACTCGATTTACGACGACTTCTACCACTTCACGAAGTTTTCGGATCCTGGCTTTCGTTACGGCCGGGCGCTGGCACAGCTCGTCGGGACCGCGGTCATACGGCTGGCCGATGCAGACGTCCTGCCGTATGAATTCACTAGTCTCGCCGATACCGCGCAGATCTATGTGAAAGAGCTGCAGGATCTGCTGAAGCAGCGGCAGGATGACATTCGCGAGAAGAACCGCCAGATCGCCGAGGGCGTGTTCGCGGCGGTCAACGATCCCAAGCAGCCGCGTCCGATTCCGCAAGTCGAAGCCGTCCCGCCGGCGATGAATTTCGCGCCGCTCGAGAACGCGGTAACAGCTCTCGCCGCAGCGGCGGATCGCTATCAGAAAGCGCTCGCATCAAAGCGTTCGCTGCTGCAGACCGATCAGGCGCTGGTCACACGGGTCAACGCCAAGCTGATTCAGAGCGAGCGCCAGTTCATCGACAGTGAAGGCCTGCCGCGACGATCCTGGTACCGCCACCTGTTGTACGCACCGGGCTTCTACACTGGCTACGGCGTGAAGACGATGCCAGGCATTCGGGAGTCAATCGAGGACAAGCGGTATGCGGATGTCGACCGTGAGGTCGTGCGGGTGGCCGACGCACTCGGACGCGAGACGTCACTGCTGAACAGCCTGGCCGAGGAGCTCGAAGGCCCAGCAAACTCGGCTGCTCGTTAAGTGGCCGGCGCGTCGCCGTGCAGCGCCGTGGCCGGCACCTCGCGCCGTCGTGACGAGAGGCGCAGCCGCAGGCCTTCGATGTACACGTAGTAGACCGGCGTGATGTACAGCGTCAGCAACTGCGAGACGATCAGCCCGCCGACGACGGCGAGACCGAGCGGCCGCCGCGCCTCGGCGCCGGCGCCGGCACCGAGCGCAATCGGGAGCGTCCCGAACAGCGCAGCCATCGTCGTCATCATGATGGGACGGAAGCGCACGAGACAGGCTTCGTGAATTGCCGATCGGGGTGACAGGCCTCGTTCACGCTGCGCCTCGACGGCGAAGTCGACCATCATGATGCCGTTCTTCTTCACGAGCCCGACGAGCATGATGACGCCGACGAACGCGTAGAGGCTCAGCTCGGTTTTGAAGAGGAGCAGCGTCAGCAGCGCGCCGAAGCCGGCTGCCGGCAGTCCGGAGAGGATCGTCAGCGGGTGGGTGAAGCTCTCGTACAGAATCCCCAGCACGATGTAGATCACGACGATCGCCATCGCCAGCACGAGCCCAAGGCCGCGCAACGAGTCCTGGAACGCTTGTGCCGTTCCCTGGAATGAGGTGGAGATCGTGGATGGCAGCGTCGCCGCGGCCGTCGCATTCACCGCATCGACCGCATCGCCCAACGCGTAGCCCGGCTTCAAGTTGAACGAAATCGTCACCGATGGCAGCTGTCCGGTGTGGCTGACGACCGAAGGGCCGACGTCGGTCGACACAGTCGCGACGGTGTCGAGTGAAATCAGGTTGCCGTTGGGCGATCGGACGTACAGCATCGACAGCTTGGCCGGGTCGTTCTGAAACTCCGATGCCAGCTGCAGGATGACTTGATACTGGTTGTTCGGCGCGTAAATCTGCGAGACCTGTCGCGTGCCGTACGCAGTGTACAACGCGTTCTCGACCTGGTTGACGGTCAGCCCCAGGGCGGAAACCTTGTCACGGTCCATGTCGATCTGGATCTGCGGATTGCGGACCTGCAAGTCGCTCGAGACGTCCTCGAGGCCGGGCAGCTCGCGTAGCTTGGCTTCGAGCAGCGGCGCCGCGCGGTAGAGCTCCCCGGTGTCCGTATCCTGCAGCGTGAATTGATACAGGCTGCGCGCCCCACCCTGACCGCCAAGGTTGATCGGCGGCGGATTGACCATGTAGGTCCGGATGCCCGGAATCTGCGCCAGCTTCGGCCGCAGGCTGGCGATGATTTCATCGACCGACAGGGTCCGCTGATCCCGCGGCTTGAGCTCGGCCGACACCTGGCCGGTGTTCAGTGCACCGCCGCGAGGACCTCCACCTGCATTGCTCGTGTAACTGGCGACGTTGGGATCGGCCGCGACGATGGCCGCGACCTGCTTCTGGTGTCGCACCATCTCGTCGTAGCCGATGCCCTGCACGGCCTCGGTGCTGACGTTGAAGCGTCCCTGATCCTCACTGGGAAGGAAGCCCTTCGGCACCCGCATGAAGAGCAGCACGGTGCCGACGAGCAGCGCCACGGACACTGCCATCGGCACGGCGTGGTAACGCAAGCTGGCCCGAAGACTCCAGTCGTAGAACTCTCGCATCGCGTCGAAGACGCGCTCGGACGCACGGTAGAGCACGCCGTGCCGCTGGTCGTGCGGCGGTGTCAGGAAACGGCTGCAGAGCATCGGCGTCAGGCTGACCGAGACGAAGCCCGATACCAGGATGGCCACGCCGATGGTCACGGCGAACTCGTGGAGGAGGCGCCCGACCACACCGCCCATGAAGAGAACTGGAATGAACACGGCCGCCAGCGACACGGTCATCGACAGAATGGTGAAGGCCACTTCCTTCGAGCCGTCGAATGCCGCCCGCATGGGTGCTTTTCCCATCTCCATGTGGCGGACGATGTTCTCGAGCATCACGATCGCATCGTCCACGACGAACCCCACCGCGAGCGTCAGGGCCATCAGCGATAGGTTGTCGAGGCTGTAGCCCAGCAGATACATGACGGCGAATGTCGCAACGCCGGAAACCGGCAGGGCCAGGCTGGGGATGAGTGTCGCGGACAGGTTGCGAAGGAAGATGAAGATCACCAGCACGACGAGCGCGACGGTCAAGAGCAGCGTGAACTTCACGTCACGCACAGACTCGCGAATCGAGGCCGAGCGATCCGATCGCAAGTCGAGCGACAGCGCCGCCGGCAGCTGCTCACGGAACGACGGCAGAAGCGCCTTGACCGCGTCCACGACCGCGACGACGTTGGTGCCTGGCTGTTTCTGCACCGCTAGGTAGACCGTCCGCTCGTCGCCATACCAGGCCGCGTTCTTGTCGTTCTCGATGCCGTCGTAGACGTGCGCGACTTCACGAAGATGAACCGGATTGCCATTGCGGTAGGCAACGATCAGCGGGCCATAGGCGTCGGCGTTCAGGAGTTGGCCGTTCGCCAGGACGGTGAACGTCTGCTGGGCGCCGTACAACGTGCCGGTGGGCAAGGTGACGTTCGAGCTCTGAATGGCGCTGGCGACTTCGTCGATGCCGATCCCGCGCGCCGCCAGTTGGCGGGGGTCGACGTCGACGCGAACGGCGTATTTCGCCGAACCGAACACCTGCACCTGCGCCACGCCGCTCACCATCGAGATGCGCTGCGCAAGGGTCGATTCGGCGTACTCGTTGACCATCGAGAGCGGCAGCGTGGGCGAGTGGAGCACGAGGAAGATGACCGGTTGATCGCCGGGATTGACCTTCTGGTAGGACGGCGGCGTCGGCATCTGCGGCGGCAGCGACCGGGCGGCCTTGGCGATCATGGCCTGGACGTCCTGTGCCGCGGCGTCGATGTTGCGGCTCAGATCGAACTGCAGCGTGATGTTGGTGCCGCCCTGCGAGCTCGTGGAGTTGATCGCGTTCAG
Organism: Acidobacteriota bacterium; assembly: GCA_046734915.1. GTDB lineage: Bacteria > Acidobacteriota > Vicinamibacteria > Vicinamibacterales > CAVVIG01 > VFZL01. The sequence goes on from JBKPSC010000240.1 coordinate 6,541, forward strand.
GCCGGCGATAGTCGCGAACTGCTTCTCCAGCGGCAGGGCCACCGATGAGGCCATGGTCTCTGGACTCGCCCCAGGAAGGCTGGCGCTGACCTGAATGCTCGGATAGTCGACGGTCGGCAGGTCGGACACCGGCAGCTCGAAGTACGAGAGCGTGCCGAAGACCATGATGCCGAGGATGATGAGCGTCGTGGTAACGGGGCGGCGGATGAAGATGCTCGACAGGTTCATTGCGTCACCTGCGAGTTGCGCTTCACGCTCACGCGGCTGCCGGCGACCACGCGCAGCTGGCCGTCGGTGACCACGGTTTCACCCGGGGTGAGACCCGACTGGATCACGGTCTCGTCGCCAACGGCGCGCGCGATGGTCACGGGCCGCAGGTCGACGGTTTGATCCTGTTTGACGACGAAGACGTACGACCCTTGTTGGCCCGTCTGCACCGCGGCCGTCGGCACGACTACCGCGTGCGGATCGGTCGTCAGCGTGAGCGTCACATCGGCGAACTGGCCTGGCCAGAGCGTGTGCCTGGCATTCTGAAACACCGCCTTGACTCTGATCGTTCCCGTCGCAGCGTCGACCTGGTTGTCGACGAAGCTTATGGTGCCTCTCGCCGCCGTCTCCTCGCCGGGCGATCGGGCCTCGACGATGATGCTCCCCTGGGCCATGTAGCGTTTCAGCTCGGCGAATCGCGATTCGGGGATGGCAAACGACACGTAAATCGGTGACACCTGGTTGATGACGACGAGCGGCGTCGTGTCGTTGGCGCGAACGAGGCTGCCCTCGTGCGCCATCAGTGCCCCAGTCCGGCCAGACAATGGCGCCGAAACCGTCGCATATTGCAGCTGGACCGTGGCGTTCTCAACTGCCGCCTTGTCGGCCTCGACCGTCGCCTCGAGTGCCGTCGCGGCCGCGCGCGCCTGATCGAGCTGATCGCGCGGCGTGATGCCACGATCGGCGAGATCCTCAAACCGGTCGGCCTGGGATCGGGCGTTGGCCGCCTGTGCCACATCCTTGGCAAGGTTGGCCTGGGCCTGCTGCAGCGCCGCCTCGAGCGGACGCCGATCGAGCGAGAAGAGCAGTTGCCCCTCGCGCACGTCCTCGCCTTCCTTGAAGTGCACCGATTTGAGCTCGCCAGTCACCTGCGCGTGAACCGAGACCGTCGAATATGGCTCGCCCGCGCCGATGGCAGTAATTTGCAAAGGAACAGACTTGTCGGCGACGACACCGATCTCGACCGGTACCGGCCCGCCACTCGCATTGCCACGGCCGCCGCCGGCCGGTTGTTGTTCGGTTGCGGTTCCTGCCGAGCACGACGTCAAAAGAAATGGAAGAGCCGTGAGGAAGTACACCGGGAGCGATTTGACCATTACTTCCTACTACGACGCGCCTCGCTCTTCTATTCAATCCCGCCCTGATTGCGCAGTCGCGTTTACCTGTTCTTTGCAACGTTGCATCGTTGACATCCACTGTCAGTCGGCCGAAGCGCAAAAAATGTCACGCGTGCCCGTTTTCTGCACATGCCGTCGCGCGCTGACGCATCGTGGCGCCGGCACCCTGCTTGCCCCTGCTGGAAGCGAAACAGGACCATGCGTCGAGAACACGGATTCACGCTGATCGAGCTCATGCTGGTCGTCGCCATCATCGGCGTGCTGGCGACCATCGCCGGCAATCGCATGATGCGTGCGCGCCTGTCGGCGCACGAAGCGTCGGCAGCTGGATCGCTGCGCGTCATAAACTCGAGCGAGGCCGCCTATTCGTCGAGCTGCGGCAGCGGCGCATACGCGACGGACCTTGCGGATCTGGCCAAGGCGCCGGCGGGCACGACCGTGGCATTCATCAGTCCGGATCTGTCAACCAACGGCATTCGCAAGAGCGGGTACGAATTCGCGCTGGTCAGAAGCGCGGCGGCCGATACGGCCGACGGCACACTCGGGACATGCAACGCGGCGACGGCGACGCCGGCCTCTGCGTATCACGCCAGCGCCGTGCCCATCGGCTTGATCGGTGGGCGCTACTTCGGGACCGACAAACGCGGCACGATCTTCCAGGACGTAACCGCCGCCCTCGTCAATCCGATTCCGGACACGGCAACCGTCTTCCGCTAGCGCACTGGGGCGATAATGCCCCGATGCAGACACTCGCCGCCGGCGTCTCGTTCGCCGATCTCCATTTCCAGAACATTCCCCGAATCATCGCGACCGCGGTGCTCCAGAATCCTGGCGGCGTCGCGCTCGTCGACCCGGGGCCGTCGAGCACGCTGCCGGCTCTCCGGAGCGCGCTCGCCGCGTCTGGCATCGGGCCAGGGGATCTTCGCGCGTTGCTCCTCACTCACATCCACCTCGATCATGCCGGCGCCGCCGGGACGCTGGTTCGCGAGCATCCCGGTCTCCGGGTCTACGTGCACCGAAACGGCGCTCCGCATCTCGTCGATCCGTCAAAGCTGCTGGCGAGCGCGACCCGCCTCTACGGCGCCGACATGGATCGGCTGTGGGGCGAGGTGGCACCGGTGCCGACCGGGGCACTCCACATTCTCGATGGCGGAGAGCGAATCGAGGCAGGAGGCCGCACACTCGACGTGGCCTACACGCCGGGTCATGCGTCCCACCACGTGAGTTACTTGAATGCCGACAGCGGCATTGCGTTTGTCGGTGACACCGCGGGCGTTCAAGTCGTCTCTGGCGGTTACGTGCTGCCGGCCACGCCGCCGCCGGATGTCGATCTCGAAGCGTGGGCGGCGAGCCTCGCAACATTCGAGTCGTGGCGGCCTGAGACCCTGTTCCTCACGCACTTCGGGCCCTCGACTCCAGTCGGCGCGCATCTCGGCGAGCTCAGGGATCATCTCGAGGAGATGGCAGCCGTCACCCGCGCCTCGCTGTCGCGAGATGGCACGGATGCCGATCGGGAAGCCTGGTGTACGGGACTCTGGCGGTCGGCCTTGGAACAGCGGTTGGGCGAGGAAGGCGTGCGGGCCTACGAGGCGGCCGGCCGCCTCGATCTGAGCTGGCGAGGGCTGGCGCGCTACTGGAAGCGGCGCGCCGCCTGACTGCAAGGCCCTGCGCTACGCGGACGCGCGGACGCGAAGCGGTGTCTCGTCGACGTGCGGCACGGCGTGCGGCCGCGGGGCGACCATCAGCCGTAACGCGAGGCCCTGGCCGCGGCCCTGCGAATCGGGCGGATCCACGCGGTAGACGGCCGCTGTCAGACGCCCCTGCTTGAGGGAATCGGGCAGGCGGTCGGCCGCCGTCACATCTTTCTCGAGTTGGAATTGAACCAGGCGATAAACCGGCAACGGCAGCGGGTTCGGGCACTCGACGTAGGCACCAAACTCACTGACGTTGCGCGCCACGACCGACGCGAACCGCGTCGCGCCGCGCTGGTCTTTCCACGTCAAGCGCGCGGCCAACG
>JBKPSC010000241.1:0-7084 GCA_046734915.1 Acidobacteriota bacterium
CGTACCGCTCGAGCGCGTCGACGAGCGCCATGACTCCGTACTCCCGGCTCGGATAGTCCCAGTTGTGGGCCTCGTAACCCGCCGCTTCCAGCGCCGCCGCAAGCCGGGCCATCGATCGCGAAGTTCGCGCCAAACCATGGACCAGAACAACTGCACGGGGCGACGAGCGGCGGGCGTGCCGGCCCGAAAACGCCACGGCCGGGGTGTGGCGGGTCGCCAAGAAGTGCTCGATGGAGTTCGCGTAGTACGCCACGAGCGGCCGCTCGGCCGGAATGACAGTGAGCGAGTCCCCGCTTTTCGTCACCAACCGCCGCAGCACGAGCATGCGGAGGCCGACTTCGAGCATGTACGCAGGATCACGGCGCGGCACGTACAGATGCGCCCCCACTGATTCCAGTTCCTCGACAAGCGACGTCGTGCGCGCGGTCAGCGCCGCACGCGTAGCCGTGGCGCCCTCGAAACTGAGCAGAGCCGTGGCCACGAGGCTCACCGGTGTGACCGGCACGACCTGCGCGATTTCATCCATCAAAGCCGCGCCGAGACGCTCGGTCTCGGCCAGTCGATTGGGCTCGTCGAGCGTGGCGAAGTCGACCGCGCGCTGATCGAGATATCTCCGCAGCGAGAAAGGCGCGCCGAAGTTGACGCAGGCGTAACCGAATCGATGGAGACGGCCGCGGACGTAAAGGCCCGCATTCTTCGCCATCCACATGGCCCCCGTGAGCGCCGTCTGCAGCTTCGAGCGGCGGGCCGCGCTGGGGTCGAGATCCAGCAGCAGGTTGCGATCCTCGAGCACTCGGTCGTAGTTGACCGCGACGGGAACGAACACGACGTCCCGCGGAGAGGTGCGCGACATCCGTCGCGTGACATAGCCCAGCAAGCCGTATTTCGGCGGGCGAAGGCGCCCGTCCCGCGACAGGCCGCCTTCGAGGAAGATGCCTTGCGTCACGCCGTGAGCCACGGCGAGCTGCACGTAGCGTTCGAGGACCTTTCGATACAGCGGTTGCCTGGACTCCCGCCGCACGAAGAACGCGCCGAGCGAGCGGATGAGTGTGTCGAGAGGCCAGATGCGAGCCCACTCTCCGACCGCGAAGCTCAGCGCAACGTGCTCGGAGACGAGAAACGCCACCAGGACGTAGTCGACATTGCTGCGGTGATTGATGACGAAGACGACGGCGTCATCGGCCGGGATGCCCTCGAGGGTCGTGGCATCGACGTGTCCGACACGGACGCGGAAGAGCGCCGTCGCTATCCGTCTCGCCAGCCGGTGTGCCAGCCGGTGGTGGAGGCGGGCGCGGAAATCGGGAACGATCTCCTCGGCGTAGCTGTGTACGGAAGCGAGAACGGCATCGAGCGGACGGTTCGACGCGGCGGCCTCCGCCGCTGCCGCGACCCGCACCTCCGCATCGCCGACGAGCTCGGCAATGACTCGCGGCCGCTCTTCGGGGCTGAAGGGAGACAGCCGGACGGAGGACGAACGCGTCGACGCGGACATGAGGGCGGCGCGGGCCGAAGCCCGCGATGCCCTCACTCTACCCCTACTTCTTTTCGAAGCGGAACGTGCGCATGCCCGGCGCGTCCACCACCTTGAAGTCGGACGGGACGATGAACAGGTCAGGCGCGGGCTCGGCGCGCGTGATGTTGGTCAAGCGGTAGGTCGTCTCGCCGAAGCGTGGATCCGTCTGACGGCTCATCACCAGCACTTTCAACGCCGGCGAGAACCAGCGCTCCGAGACGATGCTGATCGGCTGCTCGTTGCCGATCTGGCCGGCCGGAATCGTCAACGTGGAGCGCGTTCCCTCGGCTTCGACGCCCTCGATGACCCGCGTGCCCAGCGACTCGACCGCGCCGCCGTCCGGAGCGCCGGCGATGCCTCGTCGAATGAAGATCGAGTCGGTCATCACCGCACCGCTCACACCGGCAGGAGGCGGCACCGCCTGCTCGAACGTCGCCGTCCAACCAACCGACGTCGACGCCGCGGCCTGGCCCGGCGAGAACATCGCGATCTTCGGCGACGGCAGACGGTGAGCCTCGCGTTTGTCGAGATCGAGCATGTAGGTCGCGCCGGCCTGCGGATCGTGAATCTGCACCTGACGCGGCCCGCTGGCGCCGTTGACCGCGCTGCCAATCACCGAGAGCCCCTGCTCGCGGCGGGTCCGCCCGGCGGCATCGCGATAGACCGCGGCCTTGCTTTCGCGCACGATCCGGTTGCCATCGGCCAGCGTCTGCACCATCTCGGTGACCGCCTCGGCCGAATACGGAGCGCCGGCGACCGTTTCACCAGGCAGAGCGAGCGGCATCGTTACGAAGTCAAAGCCCGCTCCCGGCGGCGGCAGTGCCGGAAGCACCGCCGGCGTGCCGCCCTGAGCCGGTGCGCGCACGATCATGACGTCCGTCCGACGCTCGGCCGGTTGTGGAGCGGGCTGCTGGGCCGCGGCAACGGCGGCTCCCATCAGCAGCGCCGACACCATCGTTGCTCGTACGACGATCATGGAATCCTCCTCGACACCGGCGCAAGACGGATGGCCTTCGCCAGTCCGTCTTCGCCAAATACGACGTCAGCCTGCACCGGCTCGCGACTGCGACGGCCGTCGATGAGCACGCCGAGGTCGACCAGCACGTCACGCGGCACCCGCACGCGCGCCACTTGAAACGATCCGCGCAGCCCATACTCGAGATCAGGGCCGAGCGGAATAAACCGCATCGATTCAGCGGCCGCCTCTGCGGGCCGCACCTCTGGGGACAGGGTTCCGACCACCGCCGGTGAGCGTGTTGCGGCGTCATCGGCCGCGGCCTCGTTCGGTATCGCGCGAACGTCAGGACCGTCGGCGACAGCAGGCGCGACAACCGCCGGCACGGGTGGCAGCGTCGGCCCGGGCCGAGGAAGCGCGAGCGCCACGAGCCCCGACGCCGCCAGAGCGGCGAGCGCGCCGACCGCCCAGCGCCGTCCGGCACTCCGCGGCGCGACGGCAGCATGGCCGCGCCGCCACTCGTCCCAGGCGGCCATCGTCCGCGTCTCGACGTGTGCGGGCGCGGTCACGCCCTCGTCCTCGCGGGCGATGTCGGCGAGCCAGGCGTCGAGCTGATCGTCGTTCATCGTGACACTCCACTGAGAACACGGGACCAGTGACTGGCGGCGCCGGATTCGCGTAGCGACGCGCGGCACCGATCGGACAGCAAACGACGGGCGCGGTTCAGCCGCGATCGCACGGTCCCGACCGGACACCCGATGACGAGCGCCGTCTCGTCGTACGACAGCGCATGCAGCTCACAGAGGACGATGACCTCGCGGTAGTGAGACGGCAGCCGGAGAATGGCCTGCCGCAGAGCAGCGAGGCTGCGCTCTCGCGTGAGCTGATCGACCAGATCGGGCACCGCAGCCGCCCGGTCGGCCTCGAGCGCCTCGAGATCCACCTCCTGGCGGGCGCGCCGCCGCCTCTCGTGCTGCCGGACGATGTTGCGCGCCACGCCATAGAGGTAGGTGCTGAGCGAGCCCTGCGCTGGAACATATCGCGAACCGCCGCGGGCGAGCGCCATGAACACTTCCTGAGTCACGTCGTCGGCCAGATCGCCGGCACCGGTCATCTGCAAGGCGAAACGATAGACCGACCGCTCGTGCCGGCGAAACAACGCCGCAAACGCGTCCCTGTCGCCGGCGATCATACGGCTGACGAGTACGGCGTCGGAATTGGGCAGAGGCTCCTGCGGCATCGTGCTCGGACGTGATTGGCTTCGAAGGGTCGAAAAGTTCCCGAACCTTCCGACGCCTATCTCACCATTCTGGTCTTCAAGCGCGCCTGCGGCTACGCTCGAGCGAGGACAAGCGAATCCGAGCGAGTGTCGGCGTCAGTTCGCGGTGGGGGTGGGGCCCCACCGCCAGTGGAAAGACGTCAGCTTGACTGCGTGGCGGTCAACGTCTGGAAGGCCTGCTCGACGGCGGCGGCCTTGAGGCGGAACCGATCCTGGAGATCCTGGCTGAGATGGGCGATCTGGTCGGGGGCGTACTTGGCGCGGCACGCCTCGTATGCGGCCCGGATCTCGTCCAGGCTGGCCTCGGGCGGGACGCCGAGGATGACGCGCGGGTCGGCGTCGACCGTGTGGTCCGCCTTATCGACCGCCGGCGCTATCGCCGCTGCGGCCTGTTCCTGCCAGCGTCGCGTCTCCTCTTCACGGCGTTTGGCCGCGTCGCGCTGTTGATCGCCCTCCGCCTGTTGGGCGGCGTCCTGCGCCTGGCGGACCTGTCGATCCTGCTCCTGCTGGAGGATCTCCAGGTGCTCCTGCGCGCGACGCGCCTCGTCGGCGAGCCGCCGCTGTGATTCAGCCCGATCGATCGTCGAACGTCGCTGCGATTCGGCGGCTTCGTGACGGCAGGCCGCGCACAAATCTCCCTCAGAGACATCGGTGCCGCAGACGCGGCACACGTGGAGTGGCGAGCGCAAGGATCGCTTCGACAGCCACACCCAAGCGCCTCCGCCGGCGGCGGCGACGAAGGCGATCGACATGAGCAGCATCGACATCGATGAAGACGTCTGTGCGGCCACGGCGCCCGTGACCGGCGCGCCGGCGGCGAGAGGGGCGATGTCAACCGGCGTAACGGGCCCTGCCGCTGCAGGCGCCGACACTGACGGCAGCCCGCGCGCGCTGCGAACGGTCGTCAGCTGTCCGGCGAGGCAGCCGATGTATTCATCGCGGCCGCCGAGCGTCCGGATCTCGCTGCAATTCTTGTCGATCGCTTTACGTTCGGCGGCCAAGAGCTTCTGCAGATCAGGACCGAAGTCGCTTCGCAGCGCTGCCAGCTGCGCGCTCAGGCACGACTCGTAGACACCCGCAGGCGCCCTGGCCTGTCCGGGCACGCGGCACCAGTGCTCGATGAGCGCCTGTTCGATGGGTGTCGGCGGACGATCGGGCGGTGTCTGCGCGGCGCCCCTCGCCGCGGCGCAGATGACAACGCCGGCGCACACGAAGGCGCGTGCAGCACAACGACCGGTGGAATTGGTGCGGCAAAACGGGCGCAAACGAGGCCCCACGATCCGATGGTCGCCTGTCCCCGAAGGGCTGTCAACGGGCCCTGCACGATTCTGCGCGTGAATGGCGCCAGTGTCATACTCAGAGAGCTTGCCCGGTACTCGTCGCTCGGTACTCGTGACTCGGTACTCGGTTACTCAGTTCCTGAGCGCCCCGAGCTAACGAGCAACGAGCCACGAGCGATTGAGCGACCGAGCAACGAGTAACGCGCCACGAGCAACTGGAGCCACCGAGCTACGAGTCACGAGCCACGAGCTACTGAGTTACCGAGCTACTGAGTTACCAAGCATGCGCCTCCTCTTTACCTACCTGCGCGCGTATCGCGGCCTGGTGGTCCTCGCGCTCGTCCTGGCGACGATCAACCAGGTGTTCTCGCTGCTCGATCCGCTGATCTTCAGGCACGTCATCGACGAGTACGCGACGCGCTTTCAGGAGTACACGACCGGCGAGTTCTTCAGAGGCGTGAGCCTGCTGCTGGGCGCGGCGGTCGGCGTGGCGTTCATCTCGCGCGTAGCGAAGAATTTCCAGGACTATTACATCAACGTCATCACCCAGCGTCTTGGCGCGCGGATGTACTCGGACGGCATCGGGCACTCGCTCGAGCTGCCGTACTCCGTGTTCGAGGATCAGCGAAGCGGCGAGACGCTCGGCCGGCTCCAGAAGGTCCGCGCCGACGTCGAAAAGCTGATCACGACGAGCATCAACGTGCTCTTCACGTCGCTCGTTGGCATCGTGTTCGTCGTCGTGTACGCCTTCTCGGTGCACTGGATCATCGCGCCGGTGTACTTCCTGACGGTGCCGCTGCTCGGCGTGCTCAGCTCGGTCTTGAGCCGGCGCATCAAGCAGATTCAGAAAGTCATCGTCGCCGAAACCACCGCGCTCGCGGGATCGACGACCGAATCGCTGCGGAACATCGAGCTGGTGAAGAGCCTCGGCCTCGGACGGCAGGAGATTGACCGCCTCAACGGAACCACGGCGAAGATCCTGAAACTGGAGCTGAAGAAAGTGCGGTACCTGCGCAGTCTCAGCTTCATCCAGGGCACGGCGGTCAATTTTCTCCGCACGAGCATCCTGTTCCTGATGCTCTATCTCATTTACACCCGCGCCATCACCGTCGGGCAGTTCTTCTCGCTGTTCATCTACTCGTTCTTCATCTTTGGCCCGCTTCAGGAGATCGGCAACGTCATCAACGTCTACCGTGAAACCGAGGCGTCGCTGAACATCTTCGAAGAGATTCTGAGGATTCCGAAGGAGCCGCGGCCGGAGCATCCCCAGCCGCTCCGCGACCTGCGCCGGCTGTCGTTCGATCACGTGAGCTTCCAGCACCAGTCGGCATCGATGCCGGCCGTCAGCGACATCTCGTTCCAGGTCGCGCGCGGAGAAACGATCGCTTTCGTCGGGCCATCCGGCGCCGGCAAGACGACGCTCGTCAAGCTGCTCGTCGGGCTCTACCCGCCTCGCGACGGGCGCATCATGTACAACGAAATTGCTGGAACCGAGGTCGATCTGAACGATCTGCGCGCGCGCATCGGATTCGTCACCCAGGACACCCAGCTCTTCTCGGGCACCATTCGCGAGAACCTGCTCTTCGTCAACCCGCAGGCCACTGATGCCGAGTGCCTCGAGGTGCTCCGCAAGGCCGCCTGCGACAACCTCCTCGCACGGGCCGATAAGGGCCTCGACACGGTCATCGGCGAGGGCGGCGTGAAGGTGTCGGGCGGCGAGAAGCAGCGTCTGTCAATCGCCCGCGCGCTGCTCCGGCGTCCGCACCTGCTCGTCTTCGACGAGGCGACGTCGGCGCTCGACTCGCTCACCGAAGAGGGCATCGTCGAAACCATTCGGGATGTCGCCTCGAGCGGCAGCGCGATTACCGTGCTCATCGCCCACCGGCTGTCCACGATCCTCCATGCCGATCGCATCTACGTCCTCGAGCGTGGGCGCATCGTCGAGACCGGGCGTCACGACGAACTGGTGGCGTTGAAGGGGCTGTACTACGCGATGTGGCGCCAGCAGATTGGGGAACGGCGGGAACCCCGAACTCTTGCCGGGTCACAGGCGCACG
>JBKPSC010000242.1:0-5984 GCA_046734915.1 Acidobacteriota bacterium
ATTCTGCTCGACCCGCCGGCGCATATCGTCGTCGATTTCGTGCCTCGGGCGATGCCGCGATAACCGTCATGTTGAAAAGCCAGCGCCTCGTCTGCTCATTTGCGCTCGCCACCCTGTTGTTGGCCAGGCCCGGCTCGTGGGCCGGCAACACGGCCACCGGTACCGTCGCCGCCGCGGCACAGGCTGCGCGTGCCGGGGCACCACCCACGCAAACCGCACAAACAACCGCCCTGCCGAATCGATCCGAATCGCTCAAGTTCTGCGTTCTAGGTGACTTCGGAACCGGGGAGCGGGCACAGTACGAGCTGGCCGAGCGGATGGCCGCACTCCACCGGAAGTTTCCATTTCAGTTGGTGGCGCTCGTCGGTGACAACCTGTATGGCAGCGAACGTCCGCAGGACTTCAAGAAGAAATTCGAAACGCCGTACAAGGCGCTGCTCGACGCGGACGTCAAGTTCTACGCGTCTCTCGGCAACCACGACGCTCGCGAGCAGCGCTACTACAAGCTGTTCAACATGGACGGTCGCCTGTACTACTCATTCAAAGCGCCCAAGCAGGACGTCCGATTCATCGTGCTCGAAACCACCTATCCCGAGCCGGAGCAGATTCGCTGGCTGGAAGACACGCTACAGAGTTCGAAAGAGAACTGGAAGATTGTGTACTTCCACCATCCTCTCTACTCGTCGGGAGGACGGCACGGTTCGGATCTCAAACTGCGGGAGACGCTGGAACCGCTTTTCATCAAGCACGGCGTGAGCGTCGTCTTCACCGGACACGATCACATCTATGAGCGTGTCAAGCCACAGAACGGGATCGTCTACTTCGTGGCTGGTTCCGGTGGACAGCTGCGCCGGGGCGGATCCGACGCCAACATGCCGTTTTCGGCCAAGATCGTCGACACGACTCAGGTGTTCCTCGCCGTCGAGATCTTCGAGGACGAAATGGCGTTCAACGCGATTTCACGCACCGGCCAGATCGTCGATTCAGGCCTGATCGGACGGCAAGACGCCAAGCGGCGCGCCGAGTCGCGTTCCCCCGGGTTGTAGAGGGCGGTCGCGTTGCCGTCATCGCGCCGGCGGATCGCTCGCCGGGAACGATTCTGCCAGCGTGCGATCGACTTCGGCTTCAACCTTGTCGTCGCGCGACAGCCATTTCTTCATCGACACGACGGCCGCGGGCACGCGCCGATCGCAGCGCATTCCGAACACCAGCCCGATCAGTCCGAGAGCGCCCGTGATCCGGGCCGCTCGTGAACGGTAAGGAAAGCCGGCGCTCAACAGAAGGAATCCAGTGGCCGCCGCGGCCGCTCGCAACGGTTCGTCAATCGCTCTCGGCTGATTCCAAACCGAGGGGCCGCGAGCTGGCGTGAGATTCAGTGGTGCATCCATGAGTCCCTCCGAGAGCGCATCGCGCTCGACTGTGTGTGGGCTTGCCTCAGCAAAACCATCGCCGGACGAGATCGTCCCTGTGGCATCGATTCCGCGGGTCGGTCGACGCAAAACGAGCCCTTCCGTCGACGTGAGTGGGTAACTGGTGACTCAGATTGGCAAAGCGTGTTCATTGTTCAGCTACTGGCGCAAGAGAACGGGCCTTGCAGGAGTAGCTTTCGACGGGAAACCCGTCGAAAGGAGCGAGGAACAATGCGACGGCTCATCAAGACGGGCGTGCTGGCGGCCGCGATATGCGTAGCGGCCTCCTCGAATGCTCGAGCGGATGGCTTTTTCAACCCGTGGGCAGGCGTGAATTTCGGCAGCGACATCGGTGACGGACGCGGCTCGTTCGGCGTCGGCGCCGGGTGGATGGGCGCCGGCATCATCGGTGGCGAGGCGACGTTCGGGTACAGCCCGAGCTTCTTCGGCACCGAGAACGACTTCGGCAATAACACAGTCATCGACGTGATGGGGAACCTTATCGTTGGCATCCCTATCGGCGGGCAGTATGGCGGCGGCTTCCGGCCGTACGCGACCGCCGGAGTCGGCCTGATCCGGAGCCAGATTGACGGCGGAACAGTTTTCGACGTGTCGCAATCCAACAACGACTTCGGGTGGAACGCGGGCGCCGGTGCCATGGGCTACTTCAACGATCACTTCGGCCTGCGGGGCGACATTCGGTACTTCAGGAACTTCACCGGAGAAGATATCTCATCGACCGATCTCGGCAGCTTCCATTATTGGCGAGCCTCGGTCGGCGTGGTCATCCGCTAACCAATTCGGCAGGCAGAGACGTGACTCTGCCTGCCACGTTCATCACGTCCAGCGCACCAGACGATACACCTCGATGAACAGTTCGGGCCTGCGCCAAGCGCGATTGCCCACGCCACGATTGAACTTCGACCAGTCATCACCCGTAACTCCTCGCAGACTCCCGTAAGCGAACGCCGGCAACCGATTGTAACCGTCCGCTTTGGCGACGGTATTCACCTCCTGACGGGATGCTGAAGACGTTGCCCATCGCGCTCGTGGCTGTGCTGGCCATCGACAATCAGGCAGCTGCCCAGACGCCTGAACCGCGATCGGAGATTCGAGTCGAGGCAACGACGACGCCCCCGCAGATCGATGGGCTCCTCGACGATCAGGTCTGGCAGTCGGCCGCCGTGCCGACCGGGGAGTGGTCCTCCTACAACCCGCTCTATGGAGATACGGTGGCCCAGCAGACGCAGGTCTGGATCACCTACGACTCCGACAATCTGTACTTCGCCTTCAAATGCGACGACCCGGATCCGTCAGGCATCAAGACATCGGTTGCGCGACGCGACAACATCAACGCCGACGACTGGGTCGGCCTCAGCCTGGACGCGCTCGGCACCGGTCAGCTCTCCTACCACATGATGGTGAATCCGAGCGGCGTGCAGCTCGACCTGCTGAACAGCGTCGCCGCGAATGAGGATTGGACGGTCGACTGGGTGTGGCAGAGCGCCGGTCACCTGACGGACACCGGCTACTCCGTCGAGATTCAGCTGCCGCTGCGAAGCATCCGGTTCAAGGGCGGCGCGAACACCAGGATGGGCATTCTCTTCTGGCGGCGCGTGAGCCGATCCGGCGTCTCCGTCGCCTGGCCGCCGCTCGAGCCCGGCAAGTGGGTCTTCGAGAAGCACGCGGCGCTCGTCTTTCCCACGCTGCAGCCGCGCCCGCCGATCGATCTCATTCCAAGCCTCGCCGTCGCACAACGGCAGACCCGTGAAACGCCAAGCGAATGGAGCCGGACCGATCGACGCAGCGATCCCGGCATCAGCGCCAAGATCGGCCTGACGCCGACCGTGACGTTGGACGCGACGCTCAATCCCGACTTCAGTCAGGTCGAGAGCGATGCCTATCAGGTCGAGGTGAACCAGCGCTTCCCGGTCTTCTACTCCGAGAAGCGGCCGTTCTTCATGGAGGGTGCGGGAATTTTTGCCCTGGCCGGCACGGGCCAGTACAGCGACAACAGCCTGCAAACCGCCGTTCACACCCGCCGAATCATCGACCCGGTCGTCGGCGCCAAGCTGACGGGCAGCATCGGCCGCGTGACCTTCGGGACACTGACCGCTTCGGACGAAGCCTTCGGACACTCGCTGCCGTCAGACGATGTCAATGCCGGGCGCGATCGGCTGGTCAACGTCGCACGGGCGCAGTACAGCCTGGGCCCGAGCAACTACGCCGGAGCGTTGCTGACCGACGTCGAGTTCGCCGGCAGCTACAACCGCGTGGTGGGCAGCGACTTCTCCTGGCGGGTGTCCAACACCCAGCGACTGACCGGCTTCGTTCTGGGCTCACACACGCGCCGGCTTCAAGAGCGGCAGCCGGTCTCCGGTGTCGGCGCCAACATCGGCTACCAATACAGCACGCGCGTCATCGCCGTGAGCGGAGCGGCCGAACACTATGACACCGGATTCCAAATGGATACGGCGTTCATCAATCGGGTCGGCATTACCAGCGGTTGGATCTACGGCGAGCGCAATTTCTACCCTGACAAGGAACGGTATCCGTGGCTGCGGCGCGTCGCGCCGTTCTCCTTCACGCAGGGCGGCACTGATCGCATCGCCGGCGGACGCGATCTGCTCGAGATCCTCGGCGCGCGCTTCAGCTTCACCCGCCAGGGCTTTCTCCGGGTCGATCGGACGTTTGGCTTCGAAACGTGGGCGCACGAAGAGTTTCCCCGCGGGCGCTTCCGCGCCTGGGGCAACGTGCAGCTGTTCCGCTGGCTGAAGCTGGAGGGACGCCACGAATCCGGCCAGGCAGTCTTCTACGATCCGACCGACCCGTTCGCCGGCGATTCGCACATGTTCCGCGTCGGCTTCACCGTGCAGCCAAACGGCCGTCTGACGCAGACCTTCTCCCACGAGCACGTCGGATTCGATCGGCAGAGCACCGGCGAGCGCGTCTATACCCTCGACATCGTGAACAGCAAGACGATTTATCAATTCACGCACGCACTGTTCGTCCGGGCCATAGCCCAGTGGGACAGCTCGCGATCGCGCGTCCTGACCGATCTCTTGCTGTCCTACGAGCTCAATCCGGGCACAGTTGGATATATCGGCTACGGCTCGCTCATCGAACGGCGCGATTTCCGTGACGGTGAGTGGCACAACGGGGCCGGTGATTACCGGACCACGCAGCGCGGCCTGCTGATGAAGGCCTCATATCTCGTGCGCTTCTGACGTGCTTCTGTCCGGGCGGGCGTTCGTCATATGATCGCCCTTCGCCCCGACATGCTGTCTCCCGAGCAGGAACTCGACGCGTTCAGGTTTCTCGACCGGCTGTCGACGCACCTGAAGCAGGTCCAGACGCCCCAGCACGCGGTACGCTACGTGCTGCGCGAGACCCGCGACACGCTCGCCGCGGACGCCGGGTGTGTGGCCGTAGCTCGTGAATCCGAACCCGACGCGCAAATCCTCTTCGCGGTGCCCAAGGCGGGCACCTGGAATCTGGACCTTCTGTCGCGGTTCATCAGAGTCGAACGCCCGCCCAGACCCGACAACATCGCTATCGTCCCCGTCCGCCGCCGGGGTACTGCCTGGGCCGCGCTGGCGTTCATGCGCCACGACAAGCCGTTCACCCGCTACGACAAGCGTCTGCTCGCCCGCGTCGCCAGCATCACGTCCGATGCCGTGCATCAGCTCGACCGCGAACGGATGCTCGAGATCCGCGATCGCATCGACCGCAAGATCAGAGAGCAGCTGCATCCGAAGGATCTCTTCTATCAAATCCTCGACGGGCTGCGATCGTTGACCCGGTACGACCATTCGTCGGCGCTGCTCATCCGCGACGCGGCGGCCGACGCGATGGAGATTGCCGCCGAGCAGATTGCCTGGACCAAGGCGAAGAGCCCCCGCATCGGCCAGCGTCTGGCGCTGAGAGACGACGTCAAGCAGATCCTCGACGTCGGTCAGATCATCGGGTTCGATCGCCGAGCGGGCACGTGGCACGAGTGGGGTGGCCGGCCGGTCGGGTATCTGGCGGAGTGGGTCGATTTCAGCGACGAGAGCGCCGCCGACGATTGGCGCGAGCGGTCCCTGCTTTGCGCGCCGCTCGTCGGACGCGACGGCGTGTTCGGCGTGCTGAAGGTGGCGTCGCGGCACGCGGGCCGGCTGACGCGGTACGACGCCGAGCTCGTCGAGCGTTTTCGCTCGCAGGCGGCGCAGGCCATCGACAGCCTGAATCGCACCGAATCACTCGAAGCGCGTATGCTCACGGCGGAGCGGCGTCACGCCATGGCCGAACTGGCCCGCGGTGTATCGCACGACGTCAACAACGCCCTCGGATCCATGCTGCCCCTGGTGCAGCAGATGCTTCGCGACGTGCGCACGGGCCGTAGCGATCGGACGGTGCTCGAGGGCGACCTGGATCAGGTTCAGAAGTCGTTGCAGGTGTGCCGCCGCATCTTTGGCGGCATGCTGGCGTTCGCTCGCGGCGGCGTTCGCCGCAGCCGAACGGGCCACGTGCGGACGGCCATCGATACGACCCTCGCCATCCTTCGCACCGGCATCGAGCGGCGCGGGCTCGGGC
>JBKPSC010000243.1:0-25724 GCA_046734915.1 Acidobacteriota bacterium
CACGCAGACCGCGACTCGCTAGGATACGCTGACGCTCGATGGCGTTCATCTGGGTGTCGTCGAGCGAGTATGGCGGCAAGTTATTCGCCGCGGGGGTCGTCGGACCAGCTGGTCCCAGCGTGCGGTCACCGGCGCTCGAGCTGGGATCGGCGGGGGAGCCCCCAGTCGTTTTCAATCAAACCCGCGCCTCCCGTCACTGTGACGCGGATCGTTGTCGCTCAAACTGACGATCGTGCATTTCACCGAGAAAGGCCGACAATGCGTCCTCAAGCGGTCTGAGGAGTTGCGCGCGACAGCTCGTCAGCGGTGTGAATCGGGGCTTGGCGGCGGCGCCAGCACATTTCCCGGTGTTCACCGGGGCGACGAGATCGACAGGGCGCCCACTCGCGATCGCGGCACAAATCGCGAAGTCATACCAGCTGACCTCGCCGTCATTGGCCAGGTGCCAAATGCCGCGTTCCTGATCGATTAGTAGGTCGAGGGAAGCGTGCACCAAATCCGGAACATAGGTTGGCGACACCACCGCGTCATGCGCCGCCAGAAACGTTTGGCCTCGGTCGAGCGCGTCAAACAGCTGTGCGACGAAATTATGCTCATCCCACGGACCGAAGAAGGCGCTAGTGCGAATGACGAGCGCTTCGGGCAGCTCGGTCAGCACCCGTCTCTCCGCTTCGGCTTTGCTGGCCCCATAGACGTTCAGCGGGGATGGTGTGTCAGTCTCGTCGTAGCGCTTGCCCTTGGTGCCGTCGAAGACCAGGTCGGAAGAATATGTCACCAGGGGCAGACCGCGCCGTCGGCAGGCGGCCGCCAAGTTGGCCGCGCCGGTGGCGTTGATGCGAAGGCACAGCTCGGGATGTCGTTCTGATTCGTCGACATGGACGTATCCCGCCGTATTGACAATCGCCCAAGGATGAAGCCTGCGAATAACACTGTCGATGGCGGTGTCGTCGGTAATATCGAGTTCGGTGCGTCCGAACGCCTGCATGGGCAGACCGCGCAGCGTACAGATGCGCTGAAAGGCGCGGCTAAGCGTGCCGCTAGCGCCGCAGATGAGCACCGGACGATCGGCCGACAGGCCGGTCGAAGCGAGCCGTCCCGGCCGGACGGTGAGCCGCTCTGGTCGCCGCCACCATCCGGCCACGTCGAACAATGGATGCGTCGGCATTTGTCCGGCCGCCAGCGTGGTCACCAGTCGTCCAACGGCGGTACGACGCGGCGATGGCCCCCGGACGTCGAAGGCGCCGGGCTCATAGTGGTCGGCGTCGATCGTGACCATCGAGTTCCAGTTGTACGATCCGAGCAGCGCCCAGGCGGTGACGGCCTCAACGTCGGCTCCGTTCGCTCGGGCAGAATGCGCGCCCGTCCAAGCTTCATACAGCCACCTTAGCTGCTCTTCACGCGTGCAGCCCAGATGCACCTCAGTCAGCGCAACCGGAATGCGATACCGCTCCCAGACCTCGATGAGGTGCGCCTCGTGACCGACAATCCCCTCTGGACGCCGGCGCACGGTCTCGACGTCGGCATAACATATCGTGCCATTGCCGCCATGGGTATGAGGAGGATAGGACTCGACCCTCGTATCAAGATAGCGATCGCTCGTCAGGTAATAGTTGAGACCGACGACGTCTGGACGACAGATATCTCTTTTGAAGAACGTTTCGTCATCGGAAGTGAAGCCGGACCGGCGGAGGAATCGGTACAGCGGATGCTCGTTTCCGACCGCGCCCGTGAGCAGGTCCCAAGTGAGCCAGCGCCGTTGGTTCTCGTGGGCCACCTGAGGCGCGGTGGCTGCCGTGCCGAAGACCTTGCCGCAGTCTTCGGTCTGGACCAGCCGCGCCTTAGGAATGATCGCGCGAATGGCTCGCATCGCCAGGACGATGGCGCGAGCCTGATTCGTAAGCGCATGGACGAATGCTGCGGCGCTCCGCTGATGCGGATACCAATGCCCGTAGAGCGCGCTGAATCGTGCCGTCGTCAGCGGCTCGTTGATCGGGGTGAAGTCTTGGACCCAGGGATAGCGTCGCGCGACGGCCTCGGCAAAGCGCGCCAATTTCGAAGAAAAGGCCGGATCGAGCAGCGACGTGTAGGCGGGACCGCTGCCGTGGTGCACGAGGCCCACGATCGGTCGGATGTCGAGTTCTTTGAGCCGCGCTAGTCGCGCGTCCGACCAGCGCCAATCGATGTGATCGAGGCTGTCCGGCGCCAGGCGTTCCCACAACACGGGGTAGCGTATCGCGGCCATGCCTAAGTCCGCGAAGCGCTCGAGATCGTCATCGCGCCATTGGTGGCCTGACCATACCAGCTGATTGAACCAACGGTTGCCCACGCGGTTGACCGTGCATTCAACGCCGCCCCACCACTCGATGGGACGATGCCGACTCGTGTCGTTCATGCCAGGCTCACCATCTCGCGCCGCGGCACAGCATCGCCTCTCAACGCAGCAGCCATCTTCGTGTACAGCGTCAACGCTTGCGCGACGACCTGGTCCATGTTGTAGTACTTGTAGGTGCCGAGACGCCCGAGGAAGTGCACGCCGTTGGTCGCCGCGGCCAGTTCTTGATATCGGCGATACAGGGCGGTGTTCTCAGGACGCGGTACAGGATAGTAAGGGTCTCCCACATCCGTTGCGAACTCGTAGACCAGTGTCGTCTTAGGATGTTCCTGCCCGGTCAGATACTTAAACTCGGTTACCCTGGTGTAGGCGTTCTCGTTTGGATAGTTGATGACCGGCGCCGATTGCGCCGTAGCGACATTCCGAGTCTCGAATTGGAAATCGAGCGAGCGATAGGGCAGCCTCCCGAAGCGATAGTCGAAGAACTCGTCGATCGGTCCGGTGCAAATGACCTCGCTGTGAGGAATAGTGCCTTCGACCTCACGGTAGTCAGCGTTCAGCAGAATCTTGATGTTGGGATGTGACAACATCCGCTCGAACATGCGGGTGTAACCGTTACGTGGCATCACCTGATACGTGTCGGTAAAGTAGCGATCATCACGGTTGGTGCGCACCGGCACGCGCGCCGTCACCTGGGCGTCGAGTTCCGAAGGGTCGAGACCCCATTGTTTGCGCGTGTAATTCCTGAAGAATTTTTCGTAGAGCTCGCGCCCGACTCTGCTGACGATGACGTCTTCAGACGTCTTGACTTGCGCGACTGGCTCCGCGACGCGTTTGAAGAACTCTTCGAGCTGAAGAGACGTATACCTGGTCCCGTACAAACGATTGACCGTATCAAGATTGATGGGGATCGGCAGTAACTGGCCATCGACACGGGCCAGGACGCGATGCTGATATGAACGCCACTTCGTGAATCGCGAGAGGTAGTCGTAAACGTCGCGTGAGTTCGTGTGGAAGATGTGCGGTCCGTACTTGTGGACCAGGACACCGGCCTCATCGTAGTGATCGTAGGCATTGCCGCCGATGTGTGGGCGCTTGTCGCAAATCAGCACCTTCTTGCCGGCATGTGAAGCGAGGCGCTCCGCGATTGTTGCGCCGGCAAAGCCGGCGCCGATGATCAAATAATCGAACATGAGAGCCTCGCTGGTATGCACGGATTAGACAGCGGCAGCGTCAACCTCCGCCGCCGCATGTGAAGGGTTCGGGCGGCTCGCAGACTCGAGCAACACACGGATTCGGCTCCACGTGCCGTCCCACGAGGTTTGTCGCAAGAATGCATCGGCCTGTCGTTCCCTATTCACGCTGTTCTCGGACATGGCCGCGGTGCACGCGCGCACGAATCCCGGCGCATCGTCGGCAATCCGCACCAGACCCTGTTGACCGTAGGGTCGGATTACGTCCCGGATAGACGTCGAGACCACCGGTTTGCCGGCCGCCATGTACTCAGGCGTCTTAGTAGGGCTGATGAACCGGGTAGCCTCGTTCCGGGCAAACGGCAGCAACGCGACGTTCCACCCGGCGACGTAGTGCGGCAGTTCTGCGTAAGTTTTTCCACCAAGAAAATGGATGTTGTCGCTCTGAGGCAGGCTGGCCGGATCGATCTTGACGACTGGTCCAATCATGACGAGCTGCCAGTCCGGCCGTGCGTCGGCGATACCCTCGAGGAGAGCCAAATCCATTCGTTCGTCGATGACGCCAAAGAATCCGAGGCGCGGCTTCGGAATCCGCGCCTGGTCCGGCGGATCTGTGTCGAGCAGACGGGCCTGGGCGAAGTGATTGACGTCGACGCTACTCGGAAATGGGTAGATATTGTGGTGCAAGTGCCGGCGAGCTTCGAAAAGCGACTGCCCACCAGTCAAGACAAGAGAAGCGCGACGCATCAGCTCAGCGTCGAGCGCACGTAAAGCGGTCGGCGGGTTCTTGAAGGCCGACAGGTCGTCCATGCAATCGTAAACTACCGCCGTCGGATTGAGATGCCGCGTGAATGCGAGCGCCATCGGTGTGTAGTACCAAAGTAGGAAATCACGGATGTCGGCGTGCTGGAGCAGCTCGTCGACTAACAGCCGCTGCTCCTCATTGGTATCAAGGCATTCTTCCGATAGCTGCGGGACGACGATCGTCACGTCTCCGGCCGATCGAATCTGAAGACGGGGCCTCACGTTTCGAACATATTCGGGCTCTTCAAAAAAGAAGACGCGCCGGTCCTGAGCGCAGCGGGTCATCAGATGCTGTGGGCGCTGATAAACGAAGTTCCACCGAAGATGAGAGAAGCAGATCAGATCCCTTCCGTGTTCGGGACCTAATGAGTTCGACATGTCCGGGCTACTCCAAGAAATGTGCCTAAATAAAAATCGTCGTCAATCCTCGGGCGAAAGGTGTGAGCGATTCGTGTGCCGTTGCAACGTGAGTTCCTGGGTCCTCGCGGTGCGATAGGTGGCATCGGGCCGGGCAGGGAAATCGAGTAGGAGATCCTAGGGAACTCCCCCGGTTGGTCCGTCCCGCCGTTCTTGCCGAGTGCTCACCTCCAGAAGACGTGCTGGCACGCATCGTGAGTAACGACGTCTTGATGAGGGGGTATCTGATGGCTGATGGTGATGACAACGGGCGATTCAAGCAGGAAATTCCCAACGAGGAGTTCGTGCCCGGCCCACTGGACGAGGCTTCGGAGGTCGACGACGCCGGGGTCGGCGATGTTGAGAGTATTGATGCAGTCGACGAGAAAGGTGAAGAAGACGAGGACGGGTCCGAAGACGACGATGAGACCGTTGAAGAGATCTAGTCTTTCGTAAGTCGTCGGGGAGGCCGGGTTATCGCCCGCCTACCCCGATGCCGCCTACTGGGTCAGCAGGCAGGCGTGTCGTGAGTGAATGCTTACCCTACCGAGCGACAAACCTTCGATGTTGTTGCAGAGCTGCAGTTCCCGACTGCGCTCGGCGCGATCTTCACGTCGCTTATCGACCGCGCATTCATAGTGGCCCTCTATCATCGCTAGTGAATACCCGAGGGGGTGCCGCCACGGCGAAGGTGGAGTGCGGCCACTCCACGCGACGTGGGACGGGCACGCAACCGAGCTGCGTTGCCACACGGTATGAGGAACGGACCGTACGAGAAGTCTCCGACGACACCAAGGATTTCGCCGCAGCGTCGGCTATCGTGGATTCAGTCACTTGCTGATGCGGGGGATGTGTGCGGAAGCCTGCCGTCGCATGCGCCGCCAGACAGACGGCGCGCGAGCGGTGTCCAGACTTCGGGCGACGAAGTCTTCGATAGCTCGGCGAAGAACTCGACTTGTCCGGTCTGCGTACAGCACGAAAGGGGCTCCTCAGGCGAGCGCGCCGCTGATGCTGGCGGCAATCTGCGGTACCACTCCGACGGCCCGTCGCACACGCACTCAGGGATGTCGCACAACTGCGAGCCGAACACGTCGGGAGACCCGCCATCGGCCAGCACAATAGGCCAGCCGTGCCAGTTGCGCCACGCTTCTCGGCAGCACCGCACCCTCACCGTCTGTCCGCGCCAGGATCATAGTGGAGACGGCGATCGGCTCAGCCGTGATGCTAGTCTAGGCATCAATGGGGACTAGCACAACCGCGGCCTGTTGCCGCACTCGCGTGTACTCCTCGCTAACTTCACGAGCTGCCGCAACGGCGGTGCCGCTTTTCGCCACCATCACCACGGCACCACCGAAGCCGCCGCCAGTCATGCGCGCGGCGATGATCGATGGATGATGTTGCGCCAGGGTCACCAGAGCATCCACGTCCGGCGCAGAGATCTCATAGTCGTCGCGCATCGAAATGTGCGATGCGGCGAAGAGCGACCCCAATGTCGTCAGGTCGCCCCGCAGCAACGCCGCGGCTGCGTCGCGTACACGGCGATTTTCGGTGATGACGTGACGGGCGCGGCGCGCCAGCAGTGGTGGCAATGCGGACAACCGCGGGAGATCGTCGATGTCGACATCGCGCAGCACCCGCACTCCAAGCAGCGCCGCCGCGGCGAACGATTCCTCGCGCCTGGTTATGTAGCCGCCACCCGCGTGCTGGTGAGCTTTCCCCGAGTCGATGACGATGAGCTCCATCTCACTCGGCAGCAGCAGCCGATGATAGGCCAAGCTGCGCGTGTCGAGAATCAGCGCTTCGCCATCGCGCCCGACACTCACTGCCATCTGATCCATGATGCCGACCGGGGCGCCAACAAATGCGGTTTCTGCCGCCTGCGCCAGCTTCGCCAACGCAGCGTCCTCCAAGTCGAGCACGAGAAGTGTTCGCAGGCTCCGGAGGAGGCTCACAGTGAGGGCGGCGCTCGATGCAACGCCGGCGCCCATCGGGATGGTAGATTCGATCTCCAGGTCGAATCCAGGTATCGCCGTTCCGGTCTGGGCCAGCACGGCGGTCACTCCCTGGATGTAGTCGAGCCAGCCGCGACCAGGCGTCTCGTGACCAACCTCGTATTCCGCCGCGATGTGCAAGGAAGCGCTGAACGCCCGGATCCGGTGGTCGTGGCGACGCGTCAGGTGCACTCGCGTCCGCTGGGGAATGAGCGTCGGTAGCACCAGGCCTTCGTGGTAGTCGGTGTGCTCACCAATGAGATTGACCCGCCCTGGCGCATCCGCCGTCGCGACGTCAGGCATCGACGTCGACCTCGACCGCTTGTAGTTCCTTGACCGTCTCCTCCGGTGCGGTGTCAGCCGTGAAGAGGCCGGCGCCGATCTCGCTCCCAGCGAGGTACTTCAGTCGTCCTGGCATGCGATACGCGGGATAGAACTCGGCGCGGAGATGCGCTTCTGGATGCGGT
Source organism: Acidobacteriota bacterium (assembly GCA_046734915.1). Lineage (GTDB taxonomy): Bacteria > Acidobacteriota > Vicinamibacteria > Vicinamibacterales > CAVVIG01 > VFZL01. Next base: position 7,184 of record JBKPSC010000243.1, read on the forward strand.
TTACCGTCCGTCGGAGCCTGATGAAACGCCAGGATGTACGGGAAGGGTTTGTGCCACATGCCGTCGAACTTCATCAGCACGGTCTTGAGCGCGCGCGCGAAGTCTCGGCGCTCGTTGGTCGTCAACGCTGCAAACGATCCGGCGCGACGGCGGGGCGCAACCCAGACCTCGTAGGAATAGCGTGCGCAGATAGGAGTGAAAGCCGCCACGGAAGGGCCCTCGTAGATGAGGCGGATGCGTTCCACAACTTCGCGGGCGACCATGTCTTCGATAAGGCCACTCCCGCTACGTTCATAGTGTGCCCGTTCCTGCTCGAGCGCACGTGCGGGCACCGGAGGCACGAACGGGTATGCGTAGATCTGCCCGTGGGGGTGACTGAGTGTCACCCCAACCTCTACGCCGCGGTTCTCGAACGCGTACACATACTCGATTTCAGCCAGCGCCCCGAGCTGCTCGTATCGATCGCCCCAGACCTCCAGCAGCAGCTCCAGATGCCAGAGCGGCAGCGTGCCGAGCGTTGCTGCCGGATCCTGAGTGAATACCACCACCTCGCACACGCCACGTGCCGCGGCGGTTGATACAGGAAGCGATGGCGCGGCGTGCGCCGTCATGGCGAAGGTGGGGAATAGGTTCTCGAAGACCGCGACATCCCAGGGGCCAGCCGGCACCTCCGTGGGGTGCACGGTACTGCTACTGACCGCCAGCGGGTTATAGTCGGGCGGCGGTAGAAAGGTGCGATGCTGCCGGTGAGTGGCATATGCGACCCATTCGGCGCGTAGGGGATGCCAACGGAGATGCGGGTTCGGAGCATGCGGAGCGAGGCTCACCGTCGGCGCTTCGAAGGTGCCATGGAGCGGATGGCGGGCGTAGAGCAGCAGGGCGCGGCCATCGGGTTTACGTAGCGCTCGCTTGTGCATCAGCGGTTCTCACGCTCGTCCACCGCGCTCTGCAGCTGCTCCAGGCCATCGCTGCGGGCGGCGCTCGCGCCGGCGGTCGCCTTGGCAATCCGCCCCATCGGTATTTTGGGCGTCCGGTCCGCGTACAGCAGACCGTTGACCTCCTGATAAGTGTCCGCAAACTGCGTGTAGCAAAAACCGGCGAGCAGCGCCAGATTGCGCACGACCTTCAAGATGCACTCGTAGCGTTGCGCGAGGTCTTCGGCCGTCGCGGACGTTGAATAGCCCCAGGCGTTGGGGGTATTCCGCGACAATGCGATGCCACCGAACTCGGACAACATCAACGGAATGTCGAGGTTCTGCGTGCCTTCGAGCACCAGAAGTCGCCCGCCCGGTCGTTCGCGCTTGAACAGCCGTGGCAGGACATCATCGGCGCGATAGCGCTTGGCGATGCGTTCAGGATGATCGTCGTAGTCGTGAATGCCGATGATGTCGGTGGCAACGCTTTCCCAGCCGTCATTCCCGATCACCAGTCGCGTGGGATCCAGTGTCTTGGTCAGATGGTAAAGCGCCTGCACGTAGTGCCGTTCACGCGCATTGCTCGGCAGATTCGGCACCCCCCATGACTCGTTGATCGGCACCCAGGTCACAATCGATGGATGGCTATAGTCCCGGCGGATCACCGCAGCCCACTCGCGCGAGAGCCGTTCGACCGCCTGCGGAGTGAAGCGATAAGCGCTCGGCATCTCCTCCCACACTAGGAGTCCGATCGTGTCGGCCCAGTAGAGGTACCTCGGATCTTCAATTTTCTGATGCTTGCGCACACCATTGAAGCCCATGTCACGCGCCAGCTGCACGTCGCGCCGCAACGCTGCGTCGTCTGGAGCGGTGGCGCCGCCATCAGGCCAGTAGCCCTGATCGAGAATCATCCGCAGCAAGTACGGTCGGCCGTTGAGTAGAAATCGATCCCCTTGGGCGGAGACCGCTCGCAGCGCGGTATAGGAGTGGACATGGTCGATCAACTCGCCCCGTTCGCCCCAGAGCTCCATCTCGACAGTTATGAGATTGGGTGCGTGCGGGCTCCAGAGCAGATCGTTGCGTGAGTCGTCGATGCCGGGATCTGATAGGGCGACGCCGCGATGGACCTCGCCGCTGACGACCTGATATGTGTCGGCGGCGAGCAGTGTGGCGCCGCTTCGCAGCCTCACGCAGAGGCGGACGTCGCGCCTCACGCCCTCCACCCACGCCTGCACACCGATCTCCCAGCGCGCAAGGTCGGGTGTGAAGGCCACACGAGCAATACGCGTCGCCGGCACCGTCTCCAACCAGACCGTCTGCCAGATGCCGGTCGTCCGCGGGTACCAGATCGAATGCGCCTCCGGTTGCCAGTCCTGTTTCCCGCGTGGTTTAGTCAGATCGTGCGGGTCGTCTTCGGCCCGTACGACGATCTCTACCTTGCCGTCGTGCACGGATTCAGTGATATCGAAGCTAAAGGGTGTGTAGCCACCCTCGTGAGCGCCGACGCAGACGTCATTGACCCAGACGGTCGCGGAGTAGTCTACGGCGCCAAAGTGCAGCATCCAGCGTTCGTCAGCCACCCGTGGCGCCAGCTCACACCGGGAGCGATACCAGCACGCGCTCGAAAACTCCGTCCTGCCGATCCCGCTGGCTGGCGATTCTGGCGCAAACGGGACGTTGATCCGGTGACTCCATTTCACGGCGGAGGGGTCGCGCCATAAACGTGTCGGATCGAAAGCAAACTCCCATTCGCCGTTCAACGAGTACCAGGTCTTGCGTTGAAGTTGTGGGCGAGGATAGCCGCGCCCATAGAGGTCGAGACGGTCTGACGCGATGAGTGCGGTAGCCATGTGGATCAGAAGTGTCCAGCGGGTCGCATCAATCCAGCGAGAAGGTCCAAGTAGTCAGCGATTCGTAACGCTGGCCTGCCCGGAGAATCGTCGACGGAAAGTCCGGACGGTTCGGTGAGTTGGGAAAGTGTTGGGTCTCCAGACAAAGACCGGCGTTCGGACCAAAAAGTGTTAAGGACGGAACATTGCCGCGGGCGAGTACTTGTCCGCCATAGAACTGCAGGCCGGGCTCAGTCGTGGCGACCTCAAGAATCCGACCCGACCGTGGGTCGCGAAGTCTTGCGGCGGGCTTGAGGCCCGTAATGTGACGACTCAGAACCCAGTTGTGATCAAATCCGCCGCTGAAACGCAGTTGCTCGTGGGTGCCGGCCAGCTGGGCTCTGATGGTCCGCGGTATGCGGAAGTCGAATGGGGTGCCGTCAACGTTGGCGGGATTGCCGTCCGGAATCAACCCCGTATCGACAGGCACGTACTCATCGGCGTGGATCGTGAGCTCGTGATCGAGGATCGTTGCTGTAGGGTCACCGGAGAGGTTGAAATAGGTGTGCTGTGTGAGGTTCACCGGCGTATCGCTGTCTGTCGTTGCGGAGTAGCGTATCTCGACGACGTTGTCGGCGCTCAGGCAGTAGGTGACTGCTGCTTCCACCGTGCCGGGATACTGTTCTTCCCCTGCCGGACTCGTTCGACCGAACGCTACGCATTGATCGGTCGGCGTGTCGAGAACCGCCCACAACTGTTGATCAAACCCTGTGAACCCTCCGTGAAGATGATGCTGCCCGTCGTTCGTGGCGAGCCGATAAGTCTGACCATTAAGACTGAAGCGGCCGTAGGCGATGCGGTTCGCATAGCGCCCGATGACGGCGCCAAGATAGTCAGGGTTCACGCTGTAGTCGCCCGCGTGACTGTGGCCGAGTACGACGTCACCAGGCGACCCTGCACGGGACGCCGTGCGCAAGGAGGTGATGATGGCGCCATAGGAGATCACGCGCAGCTCAACTGCGGAGCTCGCGAGGACGAAGCAATCAACGGTCCGGCCGTCCGGAAGCGTTTCAAATGAGTGCCCTAGCATCAGCGTCGTATCCGTGACGCAAACGAAGTACCACCCCGGGCAGTTCCCTAGGTCCTTGTTCTGTAGTTCCCAATGGTCTGGTGATCGAGCGCATGTCACCCTGTGGTGTGGAATGTCGGGTTGAAGTCGAAAGGATCGTCGAAGGATGCGGATCGGCACTCCCGCCGGGAAAAATTTTGCTTCGAGATGAGGAGAATGCTCAGTCGATAGGCGGGTTGGAGCTTGATCAGGCGTCCTGCAGCCAGCCGTTGTGAAGCGCGTAGCGGAGCAGCTCGATCCTCCCTTGCAGGCCAAGCTTTTGCATCGCGTTGGCCTTGTGCAATTCAATCGTCTTAACGCTCAACCCCAACTGTGCGGCGATTTCCTTATTGCTGTGCCCACGAGACACCAGCCGCAGCACTTGCGACTCGCGATCGGTTATCGGCGACACCCGACTGGAGCGGGCGCGTTCCTGACGCGAGAACGGCGCCGCCAGATGATGCGTAAGCGCCGGGTCGATGTACTTTTGTCCCGCAGCAACAGCGCGGATGGCGCGAAGTAGCTCGTGATGCGGGCTCTTCTTGAGGACGTAGCCGCCCGTTCCAGCTCGCAGCAGTTCCTGCAGATACGTCTTATCGGCGTGGCGCGTCAGCGTCACAATCGCCACTTCAGGGCGGACTTCCTTGAGGCGGCGGGTTGCGACCAATCCGCTGGTGCCGGGCATCGAGAGGTCCATGACGATCACATCGGCCGGCACGTTTCTCGCCCGTTCCAGCGCCTCTGCGCCGTCACTGGCTTCGGCGATTACCTCCAAGTCGGGCTCACCTTCGAGCATCAGCTTGAGACCGTGCCGCACTGTCGCATGATCGTCGACGAGCAGTATCCGCAGACGTGGAGTCACGGCATCATTTCCTCTTGCGAGTGTGCGTCTCCCGAGCACGTTCGTCAACGTGGCTCGGCCGTAGTACGAGCTCGATCGATCCGTCGGCACAACCGGATTGCCGCCGACGCGAGCCATCAGGCATGAAGGTCGAGCGGGAAGTTATCCAGTCAGTGACGCAGGACGCACTGGTACGGGCGGCCGTCGAGAGCTTCACCTCGTGCGGGTTGATCGTCGTCGATGCGCATGGGGTGATCGTTAGCTGGACCGGCGGAGCCGAACATCTCCTTGGCTATCCTCCAATGCGGGTGGTAGGACAGCCACTGGCGATGATCCTGGGGCCCACCGCTGAGTCGGTACAAAGTCGCGCGGTCGTTTCATGGCTCGAGGAGGCGGTGTCACACGCCGGATTCTGCGATCTGTCCTTTCGCCACCTTGACGGCTCGTTGCGCCGTCTGCCGGCAAGCGTACGTGCCTTGTGCGGGCCGAGCCAGAGCCTTGGATTTGCGATTTTAGCCGTCGACAAGGCGCTCGTCTCAATGCACGGGCGTCTGCAACCGTCTCAGGCGGGTACGGACGATCCCGAGCAGCGCCTTCGCGAATCGACAGCGCTTTCGACCGCCGAATTCGATCGTACCGAAGCGGACGCGGCGCGGTTACGGCTCCTGCAGCGGTTGGTGGTTGCCCAAGAAGAAGAACGCCGCCGAATTGCCCAGAACCTCCACGACGATCTCGGCCAGCAGTTGACTTCGCTCCGACTCGTGCTGGGCGCCTTGCGATCCAGCCTGGAAGTGCAGCCTACGCTGGCACATATGGCCGACTCTGCGATGACCATCCTTACCGGTGTCGATGATGGCCTCGATTTTCTGGCCTGGGGGCTCAGGCCGCCCGCACTGGAGGAACTGGGTCTAACGAAGGTCATCGATGGCTACGTTGCCGAATGGTCACGACATTCATCGATTCGGGCGCGATTTCACTCAGGCCTAACGGACGGGGAGCGTTTCGCTCCGGAGGTCGAGGCGACTGTTTATCGCATCGCGCAGGAGGCGCTGAACAATGTGGCCAAGCATTCGCGGGCAGAGACCGTCAATGTGATCCTCGAGCCGCGCAATGGGCGACTCGAGCTCGTCGTCGAGGACGATGGAGTTGGCTGCGCCGTAGGCGGGGTGAGCGATCACACAATGGGCCTGTCGGGAATGCAGGAGAGAGCGGCGGCCGTCGGCGGAACCTTGGAACTGGAGCCGACACCACGAGGTGGGACTACGGTGCTGGCACGCATTCCGATGGTCATCACACCGGGCCTGGCTCCTGCTCCGTTGCCGTCAGCGGCGGTCGCAACAGAGCGCGACAGCGGCATCGCCAGTGCAGCGCCCACCGACACGGTGCTAGGCGCGCTTCGTGCGCGCCTCCTCGAATTGCAAAAGGCGGTCGGAGCCCGCGATGAGTTCATTGCCACGGTGGCGCATGAGCTGCGGAATCCGATCTCTCCGCTCGTGTTTCAGGTGCGGATGGCGCTCGACAAGACCGACCAGATGGCTGCGTCCGGCGATCCTCCGACCGTCTCGTGGGTACAGGCCCAACTGCGTCGCATGGAACAGCGGCTGCATCGCCTGCTCGAGACGTTAGATCGTCTGCTCGACGTCTCTCGACTGTCGACGGGACGCATTGACCTGCAGCTTGAGCGCCTCGACCTGAGCCAAATCGCTCGGGAGGTGCTGCATAGTTTCGAAGCAGAGCTCGGCGTGGCGCGTTGCACGGTCTCATTCTCATCAAGTGGCGAAACCACAGGATTGTGGGATCGCCTGCGGCTGGAACAGATCTGTCGCAATCTTGTCTCGAACGCTATTAGATTTGGCGCGGGCCAGCCGATTGCCATCGCCGTCGCCGGCGAGGGGACGATGGCGACGCTCAGGGTACGCGACCAAGGAGTTGGGATTGCGCACGGTCTGCATGATCGAATCTTCGAACGGTTCGAGCGCGGTGTTGAGCAACGCAGTGGTGGTTTTGGTATCGGCCTCTGGGTCGTCAAGAACGTCTGCATGGCGATGGGCGGCGAGATTGCGGTGGAGAGTGACATCGGTGCGGGCGCGTGCTTCACCGTTACGTTGCCACGGCGTATCGACCTGGCACCAGAGCGAGCCTCTGAGGAGCAAAGATAGCTTGAGCAGAGCATCCGAGACAGCGTCGCCTCGCCTGCCGACTGGGATCCCCGGTCTCGATCGGATCTTGGAAGGAGGTTTTATCGCCGCCGGCGTCTACCTTGTCCAGGGCCCACCCGGCGGCGGCAAGACCATCCTCGCCAATCAGATGTGCTTTCATCATGCGGCGAATGGTCATCGCGCGGTTTACGTGACACTGCTCGCCGAATCACATGCTCGGATGTTCGCGCATCTGAGGCGGATGGCCTTCTTCGACGAAGCGGCGATTCCTGAACGCGTCTACTACATTGGCGGCTATAGCACGTTGCAGGCGGGTGGTCTCGACGCGCTCGTCTCGCTCATTCGGGGGGTGATGCAAAAACACAACGCCACCCTGCTTGTCATCGATGGTTTGGTATCGGCGCAGGAGTCGGCACCGACGGACAGTCTTTTCAAGCAGTTCATTCACGAGATTCAGGCGCTTGCCGATTTCACCAAATGCACAGTGTTGCTACTCACGAACGCGGAACGGGTGTCCGGCTTCTATCCCGAGCATACGATGGTGGATGGCGTGTTGCATCTCACCGACGAGTTGTCTGACCTCCGTCCGCTTCGGCACATCCGCGTATTGAAGCTTCGCGGCAGCGCCCCGCTGCGCGGCTTGCATTCGGTTCGGATCAGCGATCGCGGGCTCGAAGTCCGGCCTCGGCTCGAATCCCTTCTGCCTGTCGGGCCGGTCGCCGAAAGCCTTTTGCCGAGTGGCGCCAAGATGGGTTTTGCGGTGCCAGAGCTCGATGAGATGTTGCGCGGCGGGTTGCGTCAGGGATCGGTCACGATGCTGCTGGGATCTTCCGGCAGCGGCAAGACCCTGCTTGGCATGCAGTTTCTTTCCGCGGGTATTAAACAAGGCGAACGCGCCGTCTACTTTGGATTTTTCGAGCATCCCGAGGCAATTCTTGCGAAGTGCCAGCGCGTGGGAATCGGTGGTTTGCGCCAGGGCATCGAGCAGGGGCAGGGACAGATCGTCTGGCATCGACCCGTCGAAGGGGTGATCGATGAGCTCGGCGAAAGCCTCATCGAGACCATAAAACGAGTGAAGCCTCACCGCTTGGTCATCGACGGAATGGACGGATTCGAGCGCGCCGCCGATTTTCCGGAACGGATGTCGAATGTGTACAGCGCGATCGCGCAAGAGCTCGAACGCCACGGCGTAACGACGATCTACACCACTGAGCTGCGAATGCTCTTCGGACGTGAGATTGAAGTCCCCATAAATGGCCTGTCCGCGGCAACGCAGAACATCATCTTGATGCGGCACATCGAACATCAGGCCACGCTACGGCGTGTCCTGGGAATTCTCAAAGTTCGCGACGACGACTACGACGGGCGGATGCGTGAAATTCGGATTACCGAAAACGGTATCCGGCTGCTCGATACCTTCGCTGCCGAGTCGCGGGTTGTCTCTGGGGGCGGGCTGTCACAGGACCTGTGCGCGGGGCACGGCGAATGAGTGCCGATACGGGTGAGCGTCGCTCGGTATTGATCGTCGACGACGAGTTTGGTTTCGCTGAAATGCTGCGCGACATGCTACGCGACGACGGCTATGACGTGACGCTGGCGATCAACGGGCGCCTGGCGTTTGACATCCTGCGGGAACGCAGGGTCGATCTCGTCATCACCGATCTGATGATGCCGGTGATGGACGGAGCTGAACTCGCAGCGGGAATCCGCGGCGACGATGAGATGCGTGCCACAGCGGTGCTGCTGATGACATCGTTGCCGTCACGCCTGCCTGACGAGTCGGGGCTGTACGATGCGATCATCAGAAAGCCGTTCACCCCCGAACTGCTCCTGTCCGCGATCACCACCTGCTTCGCCGCGCAACGGGAAAGGACGCGACGCCAGTCGTCGCTCGGCGCGGTCTCGTCAGCGCGGGAAACCGAAGATCGCGCCTCCTGATTGCATCGGACCGCCGTCGATCAGATCTGGACCACTCGCATTGTGCCTTCCGCTAAGCGAGGCGCCGATACATCGCGGCGACGCCTATAACGACCCCGTCTTCGAGCAAGCCATTGACGGCATTCGAAAACGGCAGGCGTTGGCGCAATCGGAACGCGAGGTGGGCAGCGACGATCGCTGCGGTCGCTCCGCTAGCAGCGGCCAGCATGATACTTGTGCGTTCTCGGCGGGCGATCAGCGATCCGACTAGAGCGCCCATTAGGGCGCGCCCGACGAGCGGAAACAGATCGATACGGTTGCCGACGAAGGACGTCTTGTCAACAATCCTCTCGCCGGCTGCGAGCACTGCCATCAATTCCCTCAGCGGGCCACCGTCTTGCGCGGCCAGTGCCGCTGGCCCAGCGGTGCTGCGTATACCGCTCATCGCGCCCAGTGTGAGCGTTGCGGTCAACGCTGCTGCATTCATTTGAAAACCTTCGTTTCTTGAGGTAGGTGAATGTCGCTTCCACGCATCCGACGCCGGCCGCCTAACCGAGGCAACTGTTTCTATGGCGCGCGAGATGGGTTCTTAACCGGACGCGTGCTGGTTGAATGTCGCGTCGTCTCGAGCCCAGTCGTCCGCAGCCGATGATGGGCCTTCGACCGCACTCGTGCCCGGCTTCGCCCGCTCTGACTGTGAACGCACGAGCCGCCAGGCGGCTCGACACGCGACCTGTGTGACGCCATAAAGGATCGAGAGCGATTGGCCGCACCGCAGAGCCTCTCGCACTTGCGCAACGGCGCTGCTCCAGGATCCGCGTTCGATCATCTGGCCTGCAATCTCAAGAGCGTACTTCCCGTGGTAGAGCCGGGCTCGACGCGTGAGATCATCACGTTCCAATGCTGGCAGATACTCCCTGGCGATCGCAATCGCGTGCCTCGCGTCCGCGATGTTGGCGCCGGTGCGCATCAGGGTGGATGTATCCGACTGCGGGTGCTGTCGGTACATTGCCAGCGCGGCCGGCTCGTACCACACTGGCACCCGCAGGGCGACTCGCTTCCACATGTCCCAGTCGGCTGAATGAAACAGAGCAGGATGAAAACCTCCTACGGCCTCGTAGGTACTGCGCTTCACCGCGATACTCGGAAACATGATCACATTGCACACGGCAAGCCGGGCGAGGAGGTCGAACACCACACCAGCGACCTTGCCTTCGGGTTCCGATAGGTCAATCCAGACTCCGTCACCATCGATATTGATGGTTCGGCAGAAGGCCGCGCCTATGCGAGGAGTCGACTCGGCCACGCGCCGGAGCGTAGCGTAAAAGTTCGGCATGACGAGATCGTCGCCGTGCAGAATGTGCACCCATTCGCCGCGGGCTCGCGCAATACAGGCGGTGAAGTTGGCTTGCGGACCGACGTTCTCCGGGTGTCGGTAGTAAGTCACCCGAGGGTCGCCGCACGCAGCGACAACCTGTGCCGGATCGTCACGCGTCGAGCAATCGTCGATCACCTCGATCTGAACGGTCTCGTCAAGGGCGAACTGCGGAAGAACGGACGCGAGCGTCTGGCGCAAGTAATTGGCGCAGTTGTACACTGGAATCATGATCGACCAGAACGGCCGAATCACGCCAGCCGGCACGGGAGCGATGTCCGGATAAATGGAGGTTTCCCGGCGGCTTAAATCGGCGCTCATTTGGCCCGCCGGACTTCATAGTCGATCGGTTTGAGACGATAGTTGTTCGACATCTCTGCCGAACAGGCGGTCAAGCCGACGATCAAGTCCATCATGGCTTTCAACTCGATGTAGTCACCGGCGCGAGAACGCGGTGGACGAATAGTCAGCCGGCCGTCTGCTCCAATGTCGACATTCATGAAGATATTGAATGTGGTGGGGATGTCGTCTGGAGCGATACCGTAGCGGGCCAGATGCTCTGTGAGGTTCTCGAGGCAGCTCGGGTGATGGCCCGTGTGTTGGTACAGCAACGCGAAGGTCTCGGGACTGCACGGCGTGTAGAGGAAGTCGTGACGTCCCACCGAATCGGCGGTGATGGCAAACATCGGCACACTCCGGTTCGAATACAGCGTGTGGCCGGTTGTCAGATAGAGGGTCTCGTTGTAGTCGAAGGTGCGGCCGGCGGACAACCACGCCGGTTGCGGGTCGCGGCTGAAGGCGATCAGGTCCGCGACCTGTTCGCCCTTGGGATCGATCACGCGAAGAGTGTCGCCCGCGAAAAGCACGAATGCGGTCCCTGTTTGCGGGTTGAGACGCGAAACCATCCGCTCATTCCTTGTCGTTGAGGTGATGACCGCGTGCGCGGAAGGGGCACTGCCAATCGTCGCTCACGCTGCGGCCCGAATACTGCCGCGCTTCAGATTGCTCGCCGAAGTCTTGCAACATCGGATTAACCGTTCCCTGCAGATCCACGTCACGCGCGCGGATCACATCCCGGAAGCGGCTGTACTTGTCCTCCCGTCTCAGGCGCTCGAACAGCTCATGCGGGTTGAACACGAGTGTCGACCAGGCAAACCGCCTCGCCAGCCGCGAGCTTCGTGCATGAAGACCCACAAGAAAAAACCCTGTACCTCCGAAGCTAAACGCGAAGTGCGGATCCGCGGGATCAGAGTGACAGTCCCTGGTCCATGGTTGGGTATCGATGTCGCTCAACCGTTGGAGCGTGGCCCACATAAGTTGTTCAAAGTGCGACTCGTCGCGCGGGACGGGGTCCACGAAGCTGGCGGCAAAGGCCCGCAGCGGCTCGTTGGGCAGATCAGTGTCGGAGATGAAACGCGCAAGATCACACGCGAGGTCCGCGGAGGATGAAGAGCTTCCCAACCGTTCGTACAGACCGAAGCGATAGGCGTTCTGCCGCACCGCCGCGCGGCCCGCTACGCAGGGAAAACGCTCATTCAGCGCTAGCGCTCTGAAGGAGTCGTGGACGAACCTCGTGAGCGGCGACGGCGGGTCTTCGTCAAACGGATGGAAAAGCGCACTTCCGTCGAACCGGCAGAAGTTGCCTCGGGAAGGGGCGCCACGGCTTTGTCTCGTCAATTGCTCGCTGTCCACAAGTCGCTCCACTGCTCAGCGGTTTCCCGCTCGCGGGCCAACCAAAGGCGGTCGTCTGCATCGCCCCATATCACCGCGCAGACGCCGTGCGAGAAACGCGTCTCCCAGGGCAAATGGTAAGCGCCAGCGTTGAACCAGACGATGAGGTCGCCCGCAACGATGCTGTCTGGCAACATCAGGCGCGCAAGTCGATCGTCGGTCATGCAGGTCGGGCCTGCGATTGTCGTCAACACAGACCTGCCGATTCGATCGGGAATGATGACGATGGGGTGCGGGCCATTGTCGGCATCGAGCGCCTGGTTGGTTCGGCCGCCGTCACAGATCAGGTAACGGCCTTCAGGGCGTTCTTTGGTGTCGAGGACTCTGAGGACCAAAACAGCCGACTGGCGGGTAAGGTAGCGGCCGTTCTCCAACCACACTTCCTGCACCGATGGCAACTCACGCTTCATGCCGACCACTGCCGCCGCGAGGTCCGTAGCCGCAGCAGCGACGTCGAGGGCTGCGTCTATGCCGCCACCGCAGTCGAGATAGGCGGGAGCCAGGTTACCGCGTTCGCACAGCTGCGCCATATAGCCAACCGAGTCCGCATAGGCGTGCTCAACTCTGGCTCCTTGTCCGAGATGAAAATGCAGGCCCTCGATACCAATTCCGACTGCGGCGAGTTCGCTGCGAGCAAAGAGCACTTCGTCCGAAGTCATTCCAAATTGCCCGCCGAATCTGGAGTCATGGCGGTCGTGCTCATGAGGGACGTGGCACCGCAGTCCGACATGCCATGCATGCGACCTTGCCAGTGACCGTAACGCCATCACTTCAGCGATTGAGTCGAAATGGACGCGGAGCCCGGGAACCGAGTGCCGATGCAACCAGCAGTGCTTCGCAACCCCGTTTACCAGCAACTGTCCACGCGGGCAGCGAAGACCCTGAAGCGCCGTGAACTCAGCCTCGCTGGCTACCTCGACGCCACGGCCCGACCGAATCCACTCCCTGGCCAGTTGCGGGACCGGGTGCGTCTTGTAGGAGAGCCAGGACCGGGTCGTTATCGTATGAGAGAAATAGCGTTCCAGCGACTCGACCGTCCGTTTGACTGGCAGCCAACGACTTAGATAGCACGGAGTGCCAAAGCGAGTCGCTGCCTCAAGCGCGAGTGGGACCCAAGTACTCGCCTGCTCGAAAAGCGGGTCGAGTGAGGACGAATCGGACGCGACGCCAGGAGGCAACCCACAGAGAAGGTGCAACGCAAGTGCCACGCGGCATGACGCCTGCAATTGAGTTTGCGTGATTCCTGCCAGTTACGTGCTGCCGTTTCGCTCGAGCGCTGAGCCGTCTCGCGAGTTCATCGCGTACGTCAATGGACTGGCCGAGGTGCTCGAGGTCGTGCTGGTGGACGGTTCGCCGGACGCGGTGTTCGATGCGGTTGACCGTAACTGCGGCGCCACGGTGTGGCATCTACGTCCGCATGCGAAATTCGATCGCTTCCTGAACGGGAAGGTCCGAGGCGTGTTGACGGGGCTACTTATGGTGTCCCACGAATTTGTCATCGTGGCGGACGATGATGTGCGCTACACGGAAACGAATCTGCGTGAGGTATTGGACGCTCTTCAGACAGCTGATCTCGTGCGACCCCAAAACTACTTCCAACCACTGCCATGGCACGCGCGCGTGGACACGGCGCGAACTCTTATCAACAGGATGACAGGCGGCGACTGGCCGGGCACACTGGCCATGAGGCGGTCGGTGCTTGAGCGTACGGGCGGATACGACGGCAATGTGCTGTTCGAGAATCTGGAGCTCGTTCGCACCGTACAGGCAGCTGGCGGTATAGCCACCCGCCGCCTGGACCTTTTCGTCCAAAGGCTACCGCCGAGCACTCAGCACTATGCGTCACAGCGGGTTCGTCAGGCCTACGATGAGTTCGCGCGGCCCTTGCGGTTAGTCGTGGCACTGGCGGGGCTTCCAGTTCTAATGCTGCTGCTCGCAACCAGCCACTTCCAGTGGGTTGTGGCGCTGTTTGTTCTCGCCCCCATCGTCATTGCCGAAGTCGGCCGCCGCCGCGATCAGGGTACACGGGTGTTCCCATTCTCGTCGGCTCTGTGTGCGCCGCTGTGGGTTCTGGAGCGTGCCGTTTGTGCTTGGCTTGCGCTTGCTACCAGAGCCGTCCTAGGTGGCATCCCCTACGGCGGTGGCGTCGTGACCATCGCTGCACATTCGACCCTGGCTCTCGCGCAGCGTCATCAGCGCCGAGACCATGCGTGAACCACAAACGCCCGGTTGGCACGGCCCAGGGAACAGAGGTGGAACGCGTCGCCCTTTCAATTCCGACTGTCGACGTGGCCGGGAACATTCCACGGTCGCTAGGATGGGAACCGCGCGAACACCACACGTACGGCTGGATGTACCGACGTGTGGCAACCTTGCGACTCAGGGCAATCCCTAGGGACCCCTAGCGTTTTCATGTACCGTCGCGTCGCGCCAGTCGTCTTCTGGCTGACCCTCGAATCCTTCAAATCCGGCGCGAGAGGGGATCTGCTGCGCGAAGATCGAGGACTAGTCGCGCCGCACTCGACTGACCTGGCGGTGACGCGGCTCGAGGCCTAATTGGCCTCGCGCTGAGTGGGCCCATAGGAGGTCACGGTCCGTCGCGGCCGCCACGGGGCAAGTGCCTGCTGCTCAAAATCAGCGTTGTCAACGGGTCCAGTGGTGCTTCGCGCGTGACGTGACTGGCACCCATGCTGCAAGTCCATCATGTCCTCAGGTGCCATCGGCACGAGAACAAGGAGGAGACATGGCGAGTAAGACAAGCCACCCTGGTGAACGTTCCGAGAGCGGGTTCGCAAACGTGGATTCCATCGCCGAACGGGCCACGGACGCAAAGGACAAGATCGCTGATTTGGCTGAGACGGCCGCTGACACTATCGATGACAAGCGCTCCTCGGCGGCTGCCGGCCTCTTCGCCGCCGCTTCGGCGTTGCATGACAAAGCCGATTCGCTGCCTGGAGGGGACGGAGTGCAGGACTTCGCGCACGCCACTGCGGATCGCCTCAGCTCGACAGCAATGTACGTTCGAGAACACGATATGAACCGCATGATAGGGGACGTCGAGGCGTTGGTGACGAGGCACCCAGGTCCGTCACTGCTTGCGGCGGCCGCGTTCGGCTTTCTAATTGGGCAAGCCGTGACCCGCGACTGAGAAGAATCAGGGGGCAGCAGGTGGCAGACGACAGGTCATTGTCGGATGTATTTCAAGACATTGTCCGCAATGTGCAGGAAATCGTCCGAGCAGAAGTAGAACTCGCCAAAACAGAAACTCGTGCGGAGATCGCGAAGGCGCTGTCATCGCTTGTGTGGTTAATCGCAGGTGGCATTAGCGGCCTCTTCGCAATCGAGTTCGCGCTGTGGACGATCACGTATGCGCTTGCACTGATTTGGCCGATTTGGGCAGCGCTTCTGGCCATCACCGCGGCGCTGACGGTCGGCGCGGCTATGCTCAGCGTTACCGGGAAGAAGCGACTAACTCGGGTACGTCCGACCCCGGAACGGACGCTCGAGACCATCAAGGAAAATGTGGAATGGATAAAACAGTAGATCAAGATAAAACAGTAGATCAAATAGAAGCGCGCATCGATCGCAAGCGTGGTGAGCTGGGCTCTAACATTCAGGAGTTGGAGCGGCGGGTGGACGCCGTGACGGACTGGCGACAGCAGTTTCGTTCGCGGCCTTTCGTTTTCCTCGGCGTCGCCGCCGCATCCGGGGCTCTCGCGGCTGCCGCGCTCGGCCGCAAACATTTAGGGCGAGGGCTCATTGGCTCACAGTCGGGCCTAGCATCAGTTACCCAGCGGGAGTCGACTAACCCTGGCTTTGAAGTTTGGAACAATGTGAAAGCGGCGGCGCTTAGCTTGGCCGGTACGAGACTCAAAGAATATGTCGACCAACTGCTCCCTGGGTTTGACGAGCACTACCAGCGCGTGGAGCGTCGTCTGGTGGATCGGACGACGTGATGATCCCTCGAACTCGACCGCACGTTCTGACCTGCCCCGATGTCTTTGGGGCAGGATCGAAACAGCAATTTCTCGACCTCACCGCTGTCGGGGACATCAGCCGATTGGTTCCGCCAAAGCTTCGGTGCTCTCCTTATTACCAATCGAATGCTTAGCTGTCTAGCTGGCGTTTGCCGTGACGCGGGGCGCGACGTTTGCAAGTGTCGGCCGCAATGCGCGCGCTGATGGCTCTACTGATCGCGACGATGTGGCTTGACACGGTAATGGAGCTGGCCGCGCAATCCAACCACACGCCAGCCAATCCAAAATCGGCATTCAAGGCCATTCACGATGGCGCCATGCGCCGCGCACGGGTCTGGATCGAGCCTGAGCTTCCCATCGCTCAGGCCAATCTCGGCCAAAACCCTTCCGGCCCCGGCGCCTTCGCCGTGACGGACGAGGTGCGGTGCCGTTTCAAGCCGCAAGGGGTTGGCGGTACCACGCCGAAGTTCGATTGCGAGCTTCCGAGTGGCGAGAAGGTGAAAGTCAAATACGGACCCGACAACGCGGAGGTCTACGCGGAAGTGGCTGCGTCGCGGTTGCTGGCGGCACTTGGGTTCCCTACCGACAAGATGTATGTCGTCGAACGCGTTCGCTGCTTCGGATGTCCCAAGGATCCGTACACAGCGCTACAGTGCGTCAACGAGAACGCGTCTCCCGACGATTGCTTCCCCGATCTCGACTACTCCCGCTTCGAAGACTTCGACCACGCGGTGATCGAGCGATCCACGGACGACCGCCGCGTCGAGACGCGCAAAGAGAGAGGGTGGGCGTGGAACGAGCTGAACAAGATCGATCCTGCAGCAGGCGGTGCGACACGTGCCCATGTGGATGCGCTGCGCTTGATGGCTATGTTTTTGAGCCACTGGGACAACAAAGCGAAGAACCAGCGATTGGTCTGTCTCGGCGAACCGGATTCGTCGCGGGCGAAGAATGAAGCGTCGATTGACGAGTTGAAGTGCGACCGACCGCTCGCGATGGTTCAAGATATCGGCGGCACGTTCGGTCCGTTCAAGCTGGATTTGAACGGATGGTCGCATGCAGCCGTCTGGGACGACCCAGCCGCGTGCACGGTGTCCATGCGTAGCCTGCCTTACGGCGGATCGTCGTTCCCTGATGCGCGAATTTCCGAAGAGGGGCGGGCGTTTCTCGCCAGTCGCCTGGCCCAACTCTCGACGCAACAGATTCGTGACCTCTTCGAAGGTGCGCGAGTTACGCAGTTCGCTCACGCAGACGGCGATGCACGCGATGTGAACAACTGGGTCCTGGCGTTCGAAAAAAAGGTGCGCGCTATCGCCACCGCGCGCTGTCCCCACACGAACTAGGCAAGTCCCTGCGCACCCGCGCGAAGAGGCCCCAAAAATCGCCGTCTATAAATTTCCCCTCGGCCGGCCCGACTGCCCCGCACCGCCGATGCGCGCGTCGTGTGCGGCGGTTGCAGGGAGACCAATACCGTCAAAGATGCGACAAGCGTGCATTGCACAATTGTGAACGCCGTTTCAATCGCAGGTATTCTGGCACCGATGCCATCACATTTGTCGCCGCGAAAGCGAGTCGTGAAGCTCCAAGACAGCATCGCTCCAACGGCGCCATAGGCGAAGGCCTTCGTTCACAGACGCCAAGGCGGACCGCAAGACCTTTTCGTATAGCCATGCGAAGACTGCGGCCTGGATCGGCATCGACAGAAGCCAAACGGGATGGTGATGTCGCGGCGATACATGGCCAGCGCATCGTAGTAGGACTGAAACAGCACCAGGTGTCAGACGAAACCGCAGGCGAACGTCGGCATCAAATAGGCCAGCAGCGCCGAGACACATCGTTTCATTCGACCCTTTCCTTCCAGAGATGATCGCCGACTCGAAATCTGAAGAGCGTTGCTACCAGCACGCTCAACTGATCCACCGCACCCCGCCAGCCGGCAGCATGACGCTCAGCGCGCCTGGCTGGGTCAGTTGCTCGTGAGGGATCCAAAGATCAGTCCCAGTCCTCTGCAGTGTGAGCGTCATGCACGTCCGGCGGCTCGATGTTCCAAGAGAACGGAGGTCGAGCGGTATTCGATTGTCCGATAGATTCCGTTGACGACCATCGTCGCGCGGCCTGGAACCCAATACGCGAAGCCGCACCTCCGATCCGAAAGTCGAACTCGAGGACCGTTAGGACCACGTCGGGACGTTGCGTGAGCCACGACTCACGCAGCGAGGCTTCCGCGAAATCCGCAAAGACCTTCTCCGGACACGCCGCCAGAAGCCAGATGCCAGTGGCCATACCTTTCGGCTATTGCCACGATCGGACCTGCCACCACATGGAAGTTGACGATCAGCGACTATGATGTTTATATGCTCAGCCGTCTCGAAAGTTGGATGCTCGCACCTCCATACGAGATCGGCTGGCGCGTGCCCAGCGCGACACCTCCGCTGGCGACGCTCCAGCTCGCTCTGGCTCGACGATGAAGGCGGCCGTGGAAGCCGTACGGGCCCATGCGCCTGTACGGATTGTCGTCGCGGTGCCGGTCGGCTCGCCTGAGACCTGCCAAGACTTTGTAGAAGTGGCCGACGAGATCGTTTGCGCCCGTGCACCCGATCGCTTTGCAGCCGTCGGTCAGTCGTATCACGACTTTTCCCAAACCACCGATGAAGAGGTGCGCGATCTGCTCCACATGGCGTCTCAGACTG
>JBKPSC010000244.1:0-8556 GCA_046734915.1 Acidobacteriota bacterium
TGATCTTCAGGACGCGCCGGTACAGGCCGCCTGAAGACGCCAGGCTCAACCTGTCGCGAACGAGGGCGTCGAGCATCGGCGTCATCTCGCGGGGAGGCCCGGGCAGCAGAACAATCGTGGTGCCGTCCTTCACGGCAACGAGGCCCGGCGCAGTGCCGTTGGCGTTGGGCAGCACCGTGGCGCCGATCGGAACCATCGCCTGCCGGCTGTTGATCGAAGGCATGCGCAATCCCCGCTTCTCGAAACGGGTTCGAATGCCATCGAGAATCTGCTCATCGAGCTCGAGCGACACTCCGAGCACCTGGGCGAGCGCGTCGCGAGTGAGATCGTCCTCCGTCGGACCCAGACCGCCGGTGCAGACGACCAGATCGACAGAGTCCGCGGCCGAGCGCAGCACGCGCACCAGCTCGTCGAGGTCGTCGCCGACCACACACTTCATGCGGATGCCGTAGCCGACGGCGTTCAGACGTTCGGTGACCGTCAACGAGTTGGTATCGACCCGGAACGGCGTCAGCATCTCGCTGCCGACCGCGATGAGTATGGCTTTCATGATCCGGTGCGTCAGAGCAGCCCGGCAGGCGTGAGAAGCAGCGCCAGCCGCAGCGCCATGTTGGCATACACCCCGGCCATCGCATCGTCAGCCATGATGCCGACCCCGCCGTGCAGGCGTTCGAACTGATTGGCCGGGTATGGCTTGACGACGTCGAATGCGCGAAACAGGAAAAAGCCGAGCGCCGCGCCGGTCCAGCCGACCGGATTCGAGAGAAGCGTGACCAGCATGCCCAGCACCTCGTCGATGACGACGATGCCCGGATCGGTCGAGCGCACGTGACGCTCGGTGACGCCCGACGCCCAGGTGCCGGTGGCGAACACGAGAACGACGGCGATGAGCTGCGATGAGAGCGTCGACGGCAGGACCGCCCACAGGGCGAGACCAACCGCGGAGCCGAACGTGCCCGGGGCGAACGGCACGTAGCCGACGCCTCCAGCGGAAGCGATCGCGAGCGCAAGGCCAGTCATGAGAGAGGCGGGGGCTCAGGCCGGAACGGCGCGAACGACTTTGGTCCCCGCCAAGCGATCGTGGAACCCGCGTCGCTCGGCGCTGAAGAATGCGGTGAGCAGCCCGAGTCCGGCGGGAAGAGCCAGGAGGCTCCAGATCACCGTCCGCACCAGAGAGCGCCCGAGGTCGAGCGTTTCGCCGCGCTGGGCGGGCACCACCCGAATGCCGACGAGCATCTTGCCGATCGTCTGGCCGCCAGCTGTGAAGGCGACGAGATATCCGCCGTTCTGCACGACCAGAAACGCGACGAGCGGGCCGATCGGCAGGAGCGATAACTCGTCGGGTGCGAGGCCGCAAATCTGAACCGTCAGATACACGACCGCCACGTCTACGAGCGTCAGCAACACCAGGTCGATGGCCGCGGCCACGAATCGCGCGCCCAAGCCGGCGAGCTGCTCGGTGCCGGCGCCCGCCGCCGACCACTCGGGGGAGCTGGCGCGGACGGCCGGGCTCACCGGCGCCTCCAACGGCATCTCGAGCTCGGCCTCCTGGAATTCGAACGACGTCGCGCGCTCGCGCTCGATCCGCACCCGCGGAAGCTCCGGAGTCGCGCGGCGCACCGCCAGCGGCGGCCGCGGCGGCGAGGCCTTGGTGATCAATGGAACGTCGTCTCCGAAGAGCGGCAGCTCGCCCATGTCAGCCGCCGTGCGGGCTTCGACGGCGCTGGCGAGGACGGTTGCCGCACCTGCGCTCGCCTCGCGCTGCGGCGCCGCCGCGTCAATCAATTCGAGATCATCGAACGCGCGGAGATCGCGCTCGGCTTCGCGCAAGCTGAGATCCGGGGTGACGCGCGTGGTCGTGAGGGCGAAGTCGTACCCGCAGTTGCGGCAGCGCTCAGCCTGTTCGAAGCCGAGGTATCCGCATTTCGGACATTTCATGGAGTGAGGCCCGCCGGTCCGGCCGGCGGCGCTGGATTGTCTCCGCTCGCTTGTTCGAGCGCTATCAGTTGCCGCTGGATGTCCGCGCGTAGACGGTCGGCATCGACCTTCTCCTCGTCGGTGATCGTCACCTGCTCGAGGTTCGTCAACGCATCACGCAAATGGCCGTTCTGCGCCAGCACGCGCGCCCGATTGAGCGCCCGTTCTCCCCGCCGCGGCACCGTGGGTCCGGCATCGGCTGCGGCCGGCGCGAGCTGTGGAACCGCCGTTTGCGGCTGCTGGGTTCGCAGCCACAGCCAGTCGAGTGGAATGGTTCCCGCGCTGACAAAAGCGGCGACAACCACACTAGCAGCGAGGACGATCCACGCCGCGACCTGCAGCGTCCGAGCGACTGATGGGGAGCGGCGGCGCGGCCGATCGTCTGGCGCATCGTCGGAGGTCAGGACCGCGGCGTCGGCCGGATCGAGGCGGTGAATTCGATCCAGCACCGACAACGCCTCGTCGCGCGGAGCGCCTCGCATTATCGCTGCTTCCAGCAGGCGTCGCGCCTCGGCACTGGCACCGCGATCGAAGGCCGCGAGGCCTCGCTGAAGTAGCTCCTCCGACTCGCGCTGCTGTTCGGCTAACGCGCTCCGGGCGCGCTCGATGTAGGCGCGAGCCCGTGCGTGTCCGCGATCGAGGAAGAGCGCCCGCGTCCAGACGTTGATGGCCTGGTCGTACTCGCCGTCGAAGTAATGATCAAGGCCTGACAGTAGGAGCTGCTCGATCTTTGCGTCACGTTCGCCCGATGGGACGTCATTAGCGGGATCGGTGCGAAGTGGATCAGACATTGGGCTGTACGGTGAGCCGGGCGATTATATCATTGGCCTGCCGCCACTTGCGTGCCGCGGCGCGGCCGGGGCGGACACTACGACGTGATTGAATCGATCCCGAACATCAGCGACGGGTCGCGTCTCGACGTCATCGACGCTCTGGCCGAGGCGGTGCAGCGGGTGCCGCGGGTCCTGTGGCTCGATCGTTCGTCGGATCGATCGCACAACCGGACGGTTTTCACGTTCGCCGGCGAGCCGCAGATGCTGGAGCAGGCGGCGCTCGCGCTGATCGAACGGGCGGTCTCGCTCATCGATTTGCGGGCGCACCAGGGCGTGCATCCACGAATGGGCGCCGTCGATGTGATGCCGTTCGTCCCGCTCGACGGTGCTTCGATGACCGATTGTGTTGGTCTGGCCCGTCAAGTCGGCTCGACGGTCGCACGGTCCTTCGAAATACCCGTATTCCTTTATGAAGAGGCGGCGACTGCCGCGCATCGCCGGAAGCTCGAGGAAATCAGACGCGGCGGCTTCGAGTCTCTGGTCATCAAGCTCCAGGATCCGCGCTGGAGGCCCGACTTTGGTCCGGCGGTGCCACACCCGACATTCGGGGCCATCGCCATCGGGGCGCGGGCAGCGCTCATCGCCTTCAACGTGAACCTGGACAGCGACCGCATCGACCTGGCGCGCCGAATTGCGTCGGCAGTTCGGGAACGCGACGGAGGCCTCCCGGCGGTCAAAGCCCTCGGTCTCCGGCTCCCGTCCCGTGGCATCGTCCAAGTCTCGATGAATCTGACCGACTATCGGCGCACGCCTCCGGCGGCTGCCTTCGAGGCCATCGATCGACAGGCCCGGCAATACGGCGTCGACGTTCTTGAAAGTGAAATCGTCGGCCTGGTCCCGCGCGCGGCACTCGCTGGCACTACGGCGGAAGCGCTGAGGCTCAAAGAATTTTCCAGCGATCAGATTCTGGAAGTCCGGCTCGAGACGGCCATACGGTCGGCTCGCGGTTAGAGCGTCTCCTCGTCTGGGCGACGGGAGGGGGCGATGCCGAACGTGCGCATCTTGCGGTACAGGTTGCTGCGCTCCACGCCCAGAACCTCCGCAGTGCGCGACATGTTACCCTGCTGCTCAGCCAGTGTCCGCAGGATGAGATCGCGTTCGAAACGCTCGCGGGCCTCGTGCAGCGTCGGCCGTAGAGCTCCGCCATCCGAAGTGGAAATCGAGCGCGGTCCCACTGTCTCCAGAAAGCCGAGGTCCGCGGCGGCAATCGCGTCGCCCGGCACCATGATGACCAGACGTTCGATGACGTTCCGCAGCTCACGAACGTTGCCGGGCCAGCTGTACTCCTGCAACACGGCAATCGCCTCGGGATCGAGCTGCTTGGGCCGGCGCCCGTACTCGCGAGCGAACTCCGCCATGAAGTGATTCGCCATCAGAGGAATGTCCTCTTGGCGCTCGCGCAGTGGCGGCACGAAAATCGGAACGACGTTCAAGCGGAAATACAGATCCTCCCGGAAATTCCCCTGCCGGATCTCAGCCTGCAGATCCTTGTTGGTAGCGGCGAGCACGCGGGCATCCACGCGAATGCGCGTCGTGCCGCCCACCGCCTCCATGGTCTGTTCCTGCAGCACGCGGAGGACCTTGGCCTGTGTCTTCAGGCTCATGTCGCCGATCTCATCCAGAAAAATCGTGCCGCCGTCCGCCGTCTCGAACTTGCCCCGGCGGTCCGACACTGCGCCAGTGAAGGCACCGCGAACGTGGCCGAAGAGCTCGCTCTCGATGAGCTCCTCTGGAATCGCAGCACAGTTCACCTCGACGAAGTTTGCGGCCTTCCGATGGCTCATCGCGTGGACCGTCCTCGCGACGAGTTCCTTGCCCGTGCCGTTCTCGCCATAGATGAGGACGCGCCCGTTCGTCGGCGCGGCCATGGCCACCTGCTCGCGAAGCCGGCGCATCGCGAAGCTCTCACCAACCATCGTCTGCGGCGCATCGACGCGCGCCCGCAGCGCGCGGTTCTCGGCTTCGAGCCGGCGCTGGCGCAGCGCGTTGCGCACGACGAGCACCGTCTTCTCCAGCGAGAGCGGCTTCTCGACGAAGTCGAAGGCGCCCATCTTGATGGCGCGGACGGCCGATTCGATGTTCCCGTGACCCGAGATGAGCACGACCTGAACGTCGACTTGCCGTTCGCGCATGCGCGCCAGGGTGGCAAGACCATCCAGGCCCGGGAGCCAAACGTCGAGCAGCACGAGATCGACGGTCCCCTGGACTACTCGCTCCAGACACGCCTCGCCGCTCGGCACCGCCTCGACGGTGTAACCCTCGTCGCGGAGCACGCCGGTCAACGCCGTGCGCACGCCCGGCTCGTCGTCGACGATGAGGATCGTGGGCTTCACCGGCAGCGCCCTCTCAGCACGGGAGCTCGATGGTGAAGCGCGTGCCGCGCGGAATGTTGTCGCTCACGTCGATGCTGCCGCCGTGTTCGGCGATGATGCGCCGGACTATCGCCAGTCCAAGGCCGCTCCCGCGCCGCTTCGTCGAATAATAGGGAAGAAAGAGCTTCTCTCGTTCCGCCGCCGAGATACCTGGCCCGTTGTCGGCGACCACCACGCGGACGATCTTATTGGTGACGTCGCGCGACGTCTCCACGACGATACGGCCGGAGCGCTCCATCGCCTCAACGGCGTTGTCGACGAGGTTGATGATTACCCGGCGGATCTGCTCCGGGTCGATGCGGACGAGAGGCACGTCCTGAGCGAACGCCTGGTCTATCTCGACGTTGGTAAACAACCCATTGTAAAGCGCGAGCGTGTCGGGAATCAGGCGGTGCAGGTCGGTCGGCACGGTGCGCGGCGCCGGCATGCGGGCGAACTGCGAGAACTCGTCCACCAGTCCCTTGAGCGACTCGACCTCACCGACGATCGTCCCGGTGCATTCGTCGACCAGCGCCTGCGCGCCGGGGGGGCCGCCGGCGAAGTTGCGCCGGAGACGTTCGGCTGAGAGCTGAATCGGTGTCAGCGGATTCTTGATTTCGTGCGCCAGGCGCCGTGCGACCTCGCGCCACGCGGCGACCTTCTGGGTTCGAATCAGCGGCGTCACGTCGTCGAGGACGAGCACGGCGCCTTCGGGCGCGCCCAGGTCGCCGACCAAAGGTGTGACCGCCGCAGCCAAGTGAAGCTCCTGACCCTCGCGCAACAGCGCGACCTCCTGCGACGCCGGTTCAGTCTTCACCTGCCCGCCCCCGGCGACGAGACGGCCGAGCGGTTGCAAATCCGGTCGCCCGAAGACCGCCCGCACAGGCAGACCCACCGTCTCGCGATTCAGACTCAGCAGTCGCCCGGCGGATCCGTTCATCATCGTCACGGTTCCCGCGGCGTCGAACGAGACGACGCCCGTGGCAATCCGTTCGAGGATCGTCTCCACATAGCGACGCCGCGCTTCCACTTCCATGTGGCGGCGCTCGAGAGCCTCGGTGGACTGATCGACATCGCGTCGAGTCTTCGCGAGCTCTCCCGCCATCGTGTTGAACGCCTCGGTCAGCGCGCCGAATTCGTCATCGCTCTCCGGTTCGATGCGCTGGTCCAGACGGCCGGCGCCGATTTCGCGGGCGGCGGTCGCCAACAGCTCGACGGGCCGCGTGATGCGCTTGGCGAGGTACAGTCCCATCCAGAGAGCCCCGACGAGAATGATCAGCGTGACCATCAGAAAGAACGAGAGGTACACGCCGGTGAGCGGTCGCTTCAGTGTGCGGAGCTGGCTGTAGTGCTCGAACGCCTCGGTCATTCGCTGCGAGCGGCCAGTCATTTCCGCGGTCAGCACATCTGTCGCAACGACCACTCCGGCGGGCTGCCCCGTAGCTCCAAGAACGATGGCTGCTGCGTGGAGCAGCTGGCCCGAGCTGCCTGTCGTTTCGACGACGTATGAGTCGCCGGCGCCGGTCAGCGTCTGCATGGCGAGCTGATCGGCGACGGTCCGGGTGTAGCCGGCAGGCAGGGTATCGCCAGTCACATCGAAGACCGGTTCGAGATCCGAGGCGCTGTCCGCCGTTGCCGGCCGCACACGGTAGACCTGCAATGTGACGTCGTGCGACAAAGCCAGGTCCGAGAGCAGCAGATCGCGGAGCACGCGCTGATCCGGGCTGGAGAGATCCACTTCACGTCCAACCCCACGGGCGACGCGTTCGGCCTGTTGCGCCACGAGGGCTTGGCGCTCCCGATAGTAGTCAGTGGCCAGCTGGTTCGCCGACGTCAGGATCTCGTCCATCGGGGCGTTGAACCAGCGATCCATGTTCGTCCGGATGATCTCGCTGCCGACCGCCAGCACGAGGACCGCGGGCACGACGGTCATGCCGAGCAACAGCGCGACCAGCTTCCCGCGAAGGCTGGCGAATGGCCGTCCGCGCCGCCGTTCGACGACGAGCTTGACGACGTGCCGCGCCAGGACGAACGCCAACGCGGCCAGCATCGTGAGGTCTGCCGCCGAAAGGGCATACAGGACGAACTCGGTCAGAAAATCCGGCGAGGCGGAGCTTCGACTGGCCACCGTCAGCGTGGCGCCGAGCGCGACGCCGAGGACCGCGATGCCGAGCAGGATCAGACGAGGGCTGTCCCAGAACGGTCGCCGCGCACCTGCCTGACGGCGCAGCGGCCCGCCGGTCGACCGCGGAAAGAGGGGCGTGACTGAGGCGGCCATCGACCTGCCTTCCAGTGAAGCGCGATCACTCCTTCGCGTTCAAGAGATCCTTCAGCTCGCTCATGAACTCGCCGATGTCGCGGAAATGGCGGTAGACGGAGGCGAACCGGACGTAGGCGACTTTGTCGAGTCGCTTCAATTCTTCCATGACAAAGGCGCCGATGTCGTTGGTGGAAATCTCGCGTTCGGGCCGATCCTGCAGCGTGGCCTCGACAGCGTCGGCGATGCCCTCCAGTGCCGCCACGCTGACGGGCCGCTTCTCGCACGCCTTGAGCAGTCCGCCAATGAGCTTGTGGCGATCGAATCGCTCGCGACTGCCGTCCTTCTTGATCACCATGTAGGGGATCTCGTCGATCCGCTCGTAGCTGGTGAACCGCTTGCCGCAGTCGAGACACTCGCGGCGTCGGCGAATGACCTCGCCTTCCTTGCTCTCACGCGAGTCGACGACCTTGTCGCCCAGATGTCCGCAGTAGGGGCACTTCATGACTTAGGCGGAGCGCCCCGGCTCCGGGTGTTCGGCCAGCTGGCGCATGCGTGAGAAGTTGATGCCTTCCTGCGCCGCAAAGGCGAGTCCGAGCAGCAACGACGGCAGCGTGCTGAAGGCGTGCAGGACAATCGCCGCGCCGACAGCGGCATCGTTCGGCGCCGCGAAGAACATGGTGAGGCCGATGCGCGTCGCTTCGTGAAATCCGCCAACCGCACCGGGTGTCGGCACGGCCACACCAATCACGAGGATCGCCACGAGGAGGAAGGAGCCGGTGAACGGCATGGCGATGTGAAAAGCCTGCATGGCGGCCCAGATGCCGGTCGCGATGCAGAACCAGAGCGGCAGCGACAGCAGCAGCGCGACAATGAGCCGCCCGGGGCGCCTGACGATGCCAAGTCCGGTGGCGAATTTTTCCGCCACTTGCGCCACGAGACCGGCGAGTGCCGACGGCAGCACCTGCGCGAGGCGCGCCAGCGTGCGGCCGACGCGGGCTGGATCGCCGGCGGCGACGAAGAGAACCCCCAACGCGACCAGCGAGCCGGCGGCGGCAAGCCCACCCGCCCACTTCATGGCGGCAAACGCCATCGGGTTGGCTGCCCCGAGATCTCGGCCGAACACGAAGACATAGGC
>JBKPSC010000245.1:0-21570 GCA_046734915.1 Acidobacteriota bacterium
CGATGAGCAACACAATCGGGAAGTGAATGACGAGCGGGTGCAGGTTCGGCGCCCAACTCGGGAGTCTCGTCACTTCCACGAGCGTTCGCGGCTCGACCACTATTGCGCCACTCGCCAGGGCGATACGCTCGGCCACGACGCCAGCGACTGACGCGCCCACTCGTTCGACTTGTCGGTGTGGCACTTCAGGCACGGGCTCGGCATCTTCTGGCGCTCCGAGACCGCGGGCGAGATGAACTTGAAGGTGTGGCTGCGGACGCTCACGTCGGCAATTGTCTGGGCGATGGCCGGCATGTGGCAGGCAACACACTTGCTGCCTTCGCTCGTGGCCGCGTGCTGCGTGTGGTACTCGATCGAGCCGCGCGGACCGGGCTGCATGACGCCGTTGTGGCACTGCAGACACACTTCGTTGCCCGGCAGCCGCAAGTCGGCCTCGTGCTTCGTGCCGTGAGTGTCGTGGCAGGCGTAGCACCGAACGCCTTTGAGCGACATCTGGCTCTGCACGAAATCATTGCCCTGCATCCGGTTCTTGTGCGCCGTGCCATCGGGCCAATGGGTGAACGTCTCCTCGCCCAGATGGTGCTCTTCGAGGCGCCAGTAATCGCTGAGACGCGCGCCGGGCTGATAGCCCACTGGCCAGTCGTAATAGCGTCCATCGATTGGGTTAGCCCGCGGTTGCCCCTGCGAATGACACTGAATACACACATCATCGGCACGCGCGTCGTCGAGCTTCGCCGGGTTGACGATCGTCGCCGCGACGGGATTCTGGACATGGGTGCCGCCAGGTCCGTGGCACTTCTCGCAGCCGACGTTCCACTCGGTGACCGCTCTTGTCTTGATGTCGTAGTTCACCGAATGGCAGCCGTCGCACAGCGGACCGGTCGGGCGCTCGGTCTGCGACTCGGGATACACGCGCGTCCACCAGTCCGTGCCCGGCCGGACATAGTACTGGCGCCATACCTTGTTCCGAACATCCCACTGCGCCGGCTGGACGAAGTAGTCGTCGCCGATTTTCGAAAAATACCGCTGCTTCCATTGGCTGCCGTAGACGAAGGCCACGTCCTCCGGGCGGAACGTGACCAACGGGTTGGGTGTGGAGAAGTCACCGAGAACGGCCTCGGGATGCGCCCGCGGATCGCGGATGACGTTGGCCATCAACGTGTCTTTCCACCTCGTGTAGATGTCGCGGTGACACGATTCGCACGCCGCCGATCCGACGAACTCCCCGGCTGGCGGCGCGGAGGACACGGGCGGCTGTGGCGAACGGCACCCTGAGCTGCCCGCAATCACAACCGCGATGGCCAGCACGATCGTGACGTGGCCTCGCGGTGGCGTCGGGCCCTCACCGGTGTGGGGATCCCGACGGGTCATCGGCGACCCCGCTTGCGAGCCGCCTGACCAGGCGCAGGCGACGATTTCAAGCCGTGATAAAGCGCCTCGAACATGGCCATGCCTTGCCGAAGCAGTTCCTGATCGTCCGCGATGGACGCCCGCAGTCCCTCGACCAGCCCGGCCACGGTCGGTGCCTGCGGCGCATGAAAGCGGTCGTCCTTCAGGTCCGCGTCGTGAACGATCTCGCCAATCCGGCGAACGACCGGATCGACAATGCGGAAGTGATAGGCGAGCACTTCGAAGGTGCAGTGCTCGCCCTCGTGTCGGAATCCGCCATCGTACATATCGAACGCCACGGCGTCGCCGACGGCCGTTGACGTCGCAGCGAACGTGAACCGCGCGTTGGTGTCAATGAACCGCCGAATCAGCCAGGCGGACGCAAACCGATCGACGCCAGGCCGCGGCCGCGTGACCCAGACCCGGCGTTCGTACTGTCGGCGGTCGATCGGTTCATCGGACGCCGTCGGTCGTGGCTCGGGTGCCGATCGACGGTGCTCTTCCTCGAGCGACGCCAGCGCGCGCTCGGCATCCGCCGAGCCTGGTGCGCCAAAGAAATCGATCGCCTTCGCGTGGTCGAAGCGCTCACGAATCGAACGCAGTTCCTTTCTCGCGAGCGCACCGCGAGCTCCGCGTTTCCGCTTGAACAGGCGGATGCCGTTCATCAGCTCTTTGAAGTCGGCGGCACGAGCGGCCTTGAACTGCTCGATGATGTCGGCCTCGTCCACATCGTCTACGGCCGAGGCGGCAAATACGGTGGCCTGTCCGCCGGCACTCTCGACTTCGGTGCGGAGCCAGGCAAAGTCCTCGACGGCCTGGGCGGAATTCGGCAGCACATAGACGGCGTGCTTGACCGGCACCGCTCCCAGTTGCTGCAGTCGTCGCCAGGTCTTGACCCGGACGTTCGACGGCTGAGCGGGGAGCTGAAGCGCGAGCAGCACCCACCTGTTGGTCGTCGGCACGGTCTTCACCGGCATCCGGCCGGCCGCGCGCGCTCGCTGAACAAGCTGCACGCCTAGTCTGTAACACGTGTTAAAGAAGGAGTCAAGCCACCAAAACCAGCGGCATGAGGACGGCGGTCGTGACCGGGCGATCAGAGGCGTGAGACGAAGTCGACGATGTCGGCGGCGACCTGCTCGGGCCGCTCCCAGTTCGGACAGTGGCCGGTTTCTTCGTAGACCGCCAGCCGCGCCGCCGGCAAGGTCGAGATGACGCTTGCCTGATCGCGGCGCGAGAACAACGCGTCGCGATCCCCCCAGAGGAGGAGCGCGGGAACCGCGATCTGCGCCAGGTGCTGCGTATCGTCGTGCTCGACGAGGCTGTCCATCGTGCGCTGCCAGAGACGGGGCGGCAGCTTCAGGCTTTCCGTCACGATCCGGTCGAAGAAGTCAGGTGGCACAGGACGATACGCCGTGCTCGACTGGAAATCCCGGGCGAACTGGATCGGGATTGGATCAGGCAAATCGCGGAGAGCGTGTTGCACCTCACGCGTCGTCTGATTCGAGCCGACAAAGCCGGTGCCGATCAGGATCAACGCGCGAACCCGCTCGGGAGTCAAAATCGCCACCTGGCGCGCGACGAAACTGCCAAACGAGTGCCCCACCAGCACCGCCCTGTCGATCGCGAGCGCATCGAGCGCGGCGATGATGTCGTCGCCGAATTCAGCAATCGAGTAGGTGGATTCCGGCCGATCGGAATCCCCGAAACCGCGCTGATCCACGGCTACGCAACGGAAGCGGCGGTGCATCCGCAGCAGGACGCGGCTGAACGAGAACCACGAATCCGGCCAGCCGTGAATGAAGAGGATCGGATCGCCGTCGCGATCACCGCGCTCCGCGCAGTGAAGGCGAACTCCCGTTCTGAGCAGGAGATCGAAAAACCGTACATCTGATGTGTCGATCATGCGACGCGGGGCGGGAGCTAGTTTCGATCCTGGTCGACGTCGAATGTTCTCCCGGCAATGGTCATCGTCCCACGTCGCTTCCCGCCGCTGTTCTGCGCCACACGATACGAAACCGTTCCGTTGCCGCTGCCGCTCGTCCCGGCCAGGATCATGATCCACGAATCATTGCTGACGGCCGTCCACGCGCACCCGGCCGACGTCGTGACCGCCACGGTCGCCGTGCCGCCGTCTTCGTTGAAGTCGCGGTGGGTGGGGTTGATCGAGTACGCACAGGGCGCAGCCTGCATGACCGTGAATGTCTGGCCGGCGACCGTCAGTGTGCCGGTTCGCGCGTTGCCGTTGTTCGACTGGGTGTTGAACAGAACCGTTCCGTTGCCGCTGCCGCTCGCGCCCGACGTGATCGACAGCCAGCCGGCGTGGCTCTGGGCGGTCCAGTTGCAGCCGTTTGGAGCCATCACGGCAATGGAAGTTCCCGTGGCGCCCGAAGCAGCAATCGACTGGCTGGTCGGATTGATGGAGTACGAACAAACCGGCGCGGCGCCTGCTTGGCTCACCGTGAACACTTGACCGGCAATCGTCACGTGGGCCTCGCGGGCCCCGCCGCCATTCGATGCGACGGTGAAGTTGACCGTGCCGTTGCCGCTGCCGTTGCCGCTGCCGCCGATCGTGACCCATGACTGATCGCTGCCCGCGTTCCAGTTACAACCGCCCGGCGCTGAAACGGAAATCGTGCCCGACCCCCCGGCGGCGCCGAACGCCCGGCTCGTCGGGTCGATCGAATACGAGCAGACCGGCGCGGCGGCTGCCTGGCTCACCGTGAACACCTGACCGGCAATGGTCACGCTGGCGTCTCTCGCCGCACCGGTGTTGGCCGCGACGCGGAAGTTGACCGTCCCGTTCCCGTTGCCGCTGCCGCCGGAATCGATCGTGACCCACGTCTCGCTCGGCGAAGCCGTCCACTGGCATCCGCCGCTCGTCGACACCGATATCGTTCCAGTCCCTCCGGCTGCACCGAACGAGCGGCTGGGCGGATTGAGGGAATACGTGCACACGGTCGCCGCGGCCTGCGTGACCGTGAACACCTGACCGGCCACGGTCACATGCGCCTCCCGTGCGCTCGTCGAGTTCCCGGCCACGCTGAAATTGACGGTGCCGTTCCCACTGCCGGTGCCGCCCGAGGTGATCGTTACCCACGACTGGTCGGCCGTCGCGGCCCAGGCACAGTTCGCCGTGGTCGCGACCGCGATTGATCCTGGGCCGCCACCCTCAGGGAACGCGCGGCTGGTAGGGTTGAGCGTGTAGGCGCAGGCCGGACCGGCCGCCGCCTGGATAACGGTGAAGGCGTTCTGGGCAACGTTCAGGGTTCCCGTACGCGGAGCCGTATCCGGGTTCGCGCTCACGACGTATGTGACCGTGGCGTCGCCTGCGGCCGCCGCGCCGCCGGTGACCGTGATCCACGGCACATTGCTCACGGCGGTCCACGAACATCCGGCAGCCGCCCTGACGGCGACCGTTTGGGTACCGCCGGAAGTCGGCATCTGCTGCACGGTAACGCCCAAGGAGAAGCTGCACGGCGTCGGCGATGACGGACCGGCCTGCCGGACCGTGACGGTCTGACCGGCGACCGTGACCAAGCCCGAACGGCCGTCGCCGGCGTTCGCGCCGACCTGGAGCCGGATCGTGCCATTGCCTGACCCGCTGGCTCCCGAGGCCACCGTGACCCAGCTCGCATCACTGCTCGCGGTCCAGGCACAGCCCGTCGCCGCAGCGACCGCGATTACGACGGTGCCGCCGCCACTTTCTACCGCAGGATCGCGCGGCGAGAGCTCGATCCGGCAGGGCGCTGCGTCCTGTCTGACCCGTGCGGCCTCACCGTTGACCGTGATGTCGGCCTGTCGTGCCGCGGAATCGGGGTTCGCGGCAACCACGAACTGCACCTGACCGCTGCCTTGACCGGACGAGGGGGTCAGGCTGGTGATCCAGTTGGCGCTGGTGGACGCCTGCCACCCGCACTCCGGTTGAGCTGAGACCGACACACTGCCCGAGCCACCGTTCGGCCCCATGGACGACGGGGACATCGCCAACGACACTCCGCACTTCACCGGCGAGGGTCCGGAGGAGGTGTTCGTTGACGACGAGGTGCAGCCCACGCCACTCGCAACAATCGCGGTGACGATCGCCGCGGCGAGGCCGTGGATTCGTCCGGAGTGCTTAGAAGATTGAGGGAGACCCAACGTTCGCGCGCGTTCCAGGCGCGGCGAAGCAAAGGGCGAGCCACTGAGATCAACTGTTTTTCGCTTCGCGCCACGCGGCGCGATCACGCGTCGCCACCATCACGTGGCAAACAGTTCCCGATTTACGCCAAATATGGCAACTGCGCCGCGTGCACTCACGGCATTGCCAACCGGCGAGGTGATCGCGTTGACGAGCGGCCGATCCGGTCGGACGAATTGGCGACGGCGGCCGTAGCGTTTTACGAAAAATGTCGCTCGCTTGCAGGCTCTCGCTCTTCGGATGAGCCGCCGGGCCCAGAAGCGATGCGACTCAGCAATAGCCGGCCACCCGCCGTATACTCTCTCTGTTCGTTTTTTTGTGAGGTGCCGCGTGAGATGCCTGCGGATCATCGTCTCGACCGCTCTGATCGTGGCGTGTGCCACCACCCCCACGAGGCTTCGTGCTCAGCAGCAGGCTGCCGAAGCTCCCGCGACCGACCGTCGCGTCCAGACCAGACCCGCAGTGACCGGGCTCCATGGCCTCGTCGCTGCCGGCCATCCGATCGCATCCTCAGCCGGCCTCCAAATGCTGCTGAAGGGCGGGAACGCCTTTGATGCCGCTGTCGCCGTCGGCGCCATGCTCGGCCTGGCGGAACCGGAGATGAACGGCATCGGCGGCAATGGCTTCATGACGGTGTTCGACAAGAAGAGCGGCAAAGTGCTCTCGCTGGCGATGACCGGCGCAGCGCCGAAGGCGCTGAAACCGTCGGAGATGACGCCGGAGACGCTGAACGCGGGGATGCAGGCTGGCATCGTTCCCGGGAACCTGGGCGGCTATCTGTCTGCCCTGGATCGGTTCGGGACGATGAGCCTGGCTGAGGTGTTCGCGCCGGCGATCGAGTACGCGGAGAAAGGCTACCCGATCGATCCGATGCTCGCGCAGTCGATCAGCCGCGGCCGGAGCAATCTGTCGAAGTATCCGACGACCGCGAAGATTTACCTGCCGGGCGGCGAGCCCCTCAAAGCCGGGGACCTGCTGAAGAACCCCGATTACGCGGCCACGCTGCGGAAGCTGGTTGACGCCGAGCAGCAGGCGAAGTCGAAGGGCGCTTCGCGGTCCGCGGCGTTGAAAGCGGCGGCCGATCGCTTCTACAAGGGCGACATTGCGCAGGAGTTCGATCGCTTCTTCCGCCAGAACGGCGGTCTGCTGACGGCTGCCGACCTCGCCGCCTACGAGCCGCAGTGGACCGAGCCGATCAAGACGACATATCGCGGGCACGACGTGTACAGCAATCCGACCACCTCCCGGGGTGGGCTCGAAGTGCTGATGCAGGCCAACCTCGTCGAGGGCCTCGACATGAAGGCATTCGGGGCCGGATCGGCGAAAGCCATTCACACCGAGATCGAAGCGATCAAAATCGCCAAGGCCGACATCTATAAGTACGTGGCTGATCCAAAGTTCACGCGCGTTCCGACCGACGGTCTGCTGTCGAAGCCGTATGCGGCGGCACGCCGCGGCCTGATCGATCCTGCAAAGGCGCGACCCTACCCGGAGGCGGGCACACCGGCAGGCGTGTCGGCTACAGCGGCGCAGCAGCAGGCGGCCAACAACAAGGCCTTCGAGGAGGCGTACGATCCGGTCCAGCACACGACGAGCTTCTCCATCGTCGATGGCTTCGGCAACGCTGTGGGCTGCACACCGACGCTCGGCGGCCTCTTCGGCAACAACGTGGTCGTCGGCTCGACCGGCCTCCTCTTGAACAATGGCATGCGCCTCGGCTCGACGTCGCCTTATCCCACCGACGTCAATTACGTAGGTGCCGGAAAGATTCCCATCCTCAACAACTCTCCGGTCATCGTCCTCAAGGACGGCAAGCTGGCATTCGTGTTCGGGTCCCCGGGCGGCGAGACCATCGGCCAGACCGAGTTTCAGATGCTCGTGAACCTGATCGACTTCGAGCTGCCCGTCCAGCAAGCCATCGAAGCGCCGCGTTTCGCGCTCGACGCCAAGCCGAATTTCTACAAGCCAGGCTCTGAGATCGTCGTGCAGATCGAAAATCGCGTGCCGCCGGAAACGATCGCCGCCTTGCGCACGATGGGACACCAGGTGGAAGTGCTGACAGGCTGGGGAAGTCTGGGACACATGCAAACGATCCGTATCGATCAGAAGACCGGTGCCATGACGGCCGGCGGAGATCCGAGGAGAACCGGATACGCGATGGGTTACTGACGGCCGAACGAGTCGGCTCGCGCCGCGAGCATGAGCCGACTCGCGTCGATTCCGATCAAAATGCGCTCGTCCACCGGAGCGACGAACTTGATGGACATACGAAGTCCTTTGTCACGCAGACAATCATAGTGATCCTTGGATCATGTTGCCCGCAACCGCCAGTGGTCATAAGCTAGTTGCCAAAGCTGCGCGCACTGGCACCTGCCTTGCTTTTTTGCTGACGCCAACCGCGACCGCGCGTGCGTATCAATCACGTTGTCGAGCGTGAGTGGCAGATGCGTCGAATCGACGAGGTATGGTGTGTCGGATTCGGAAAATTTCCGCAAGGTTGAGCTGACCATGCGCCGCTGGCGTCTCAGACTTGCTCTGATCGCGGCCTCAGTGGCGATCTTCGCGGCCGCGTGTACATCGAGCGAGACGAGCACTCCGGCGAATCCCACTCCATCGAAGTGCGCGGTCTCGCTCGCGCCTTCCGGCAATCTGGGTGCGGCCGGCGGAGCCGGCACAGTCACGGTTACGACGCCGCCGGAGTGCGCATGGACCGCGTCGACGGAAATGTCCTGGATCAGCGGCTTGACACCGACGTCCGGTCAAGGCAACGGCCAGATCCAGTTCAGCGCCGCGGCGAATACCCAGCCCTCTCCTCGCCAGGGCGACATTGTCGTCAACAACGTGCACGCGCGCATCCAGCAGGACGCGGCGCCGTGCCGCATCGAAGTGTCGCCTGCCGCCGTCACCGTCGGCTCGAACGGTGGCAGCGCCTCGCTCACCATTACGACCATTGCCGGATGCTCGTGGACGGCGACAACGCAGGCTTCGTGGATCACCGTCGCAGCGCCGGCAGGCGGCACCGGCAATGGCACGGTGAATCTGACGATCGCCGCCAACACCGGCAGCGAGCGGACGGCGACCCTGGCAATCGGCGATCAGACGGTGAGCGTGGCGCAGGCGGCCATTCCCGGACCATGTAACTACACCGTCGCACCCACGACGCAGACGATCGGCGCGAGCGGTGGCGCTGGAACGGCGATTACCGTCACGACCGACGCCACCTGCTCGTGGACTGCCTCGAGCAATGAGGCGTGGCTCACGCTCGCTCCCACCACACCGCATACCGGCAATGGCACACTCTCGGTGACCGCAACGGCTAATAGCGGTCCCACTCGCATTGCCATCTTGTTGGTGGCTGGTCAACTCCTGACGGTGAACCAGTCCGGAGGGTGCGGTGTCACCATCGCCCAGAACAGTCAATCGATCGCCGAGTCAGGAGGTTCAGGCACGGTCGCGGTCACGGCCGGCGCCGGCTGCACATGGACCGCCTCCGTTTCCAGCAACACGCCGTGGCTGACGATCGCTACGGGTGCCAATGGCACGGGTAACGGAACGGTTACCTTCAACGTTGCGGTCAACACGGGGGCGGCGCGCACGGGGACGCTCAGCATCGCCGGACACACGTTCACCGTGAATCAGGCCGTTGCCTGCTCGGGCTCAATCTCGCCCAATAGTCAAACGATCGCCGCCGTCGGCGGCGTCGGCAGCAACCCCATCGCCGTCAGCGCGCCGGGGAACTGCACCTGGAGCGCGCTGAGCAACGACTCGTGGATCACCGTGACGGCCGGTGCTCTTGGTACGGGTAACGGTTCGGTCACGTTCACAGCCGGTCAGAATACGGGCGCGGCGCGCAATGGCACGATCACGATCGCGCGCCAGACGTTCACCTTGATGCAGGCCGGCGCCTGCACCTATACGCTCACCCCTCCAACGAGCCAGACCGTTCCTCAGGCCGGCGGCAATTTCACGGTCGCAGTCGCAACGACGACCGGCTGCACATGGACCGCTGCCGTGAACGGCAATCCGAATTGGATTCGGATTACCTCGGGAGCCAACGGATCTGGCAACGGGACGGTCGCTTACACGGTCGACCAGCGCACCTCGGGCGGACCCCGCTCGGCCACGCTCACGATCGCCGGTCGCACGTTTACGGTGAACCAGAATTAAACCTCAAACGATGACCTCTGTATCCAACTCACACGTTTATCGCAGCGTGGCGCGCTTCACGGCCGGACTAGTGGTGATCGCCGTCACCAGCCGCCCGGCCGGCGCTCAGACGATCAGCGACGTTCTCTCGTTCCTGGTCAAAAACCGTTCGATTCCAACTGACGACTTCGTCCGGGATGAGCAGGCCGCCCAGGCGACGCTCGATACCATCGCCGACTTCTTCGTGCTCGAGCTCGGCACGATGCCGATCACGTCGGCGTCGGGCCCGTTCACCTACCGGCTGGACCCGGCGCTCGGGACCGCGACGCGTTCCAGTCAAAGCTTCGGCCCGTCGTTCACCGAGCGGTCGCTGACGGGCGGCAAGGAACAGGCCGCGTTCGCGCTCACCGTGCGCACCGCGTCGTTCGATACGCTGGACGGCCGCAACCTTCGCGACGGCACGCTCGTGTCCACGGCCAGCAGCCTTCGAGGCGAACAACAGCCGTTCGACGTCGAGACGGTGACGCTGAAAATCCGGTCACAGGCGACGATCTTTTCGGCCAACTACGGCGTCACGGACCGGCTCGACATCAGCGGCGCGGTGCCCATAGTGAGAGTCACGCTGAGCGGCGAGCGCGTCGACACGTATCGGGGCCGTAGTTTCGTCCAGGCGACCGGTTCAGCTTCGTCCGTCGGTCTTGGCGATATCGTCTTCCAGGCGAAGTACAATTTCCTCGGGCAGGGCGGGACCGGACTGGCGGTTGGCGGTGAGACCCGACTGCCGACCGGCAACGAAGACAACCTGCTCGGCGCTGGGGAGGTCAGCCTCAGACCGCGACTGATGGGATCGGTCGAACGAGACCGCATCGGTCTTCACGGCGACGTGGGCTATTCGTTCCGTGGCATCGTCGAGGAGCTCGACTATGCCGGAGCCGTGACCTATGTCGCCTCGCCGAGAGTGACCCTGGTTGGCGAAACGTACGGACGACGCTTGAACGACTTCGATCGTCTCGTTGATACGACGCAGCCGCATCCGACGCTGAATGGCGTGAGCACGATTCGGCTGAGCAGTCTTCAGGAGACGCGGGATCGCGTCGTGGCGGTGGCGGGCGTAAAGTGGAACATCGCCGGCACGTGGCTGCTGACGGCAAATGTCCTGCACCCGCTCG
Source organism: Acidobacteriota bacterium (assembly GCA_046734915.1). Lineage (GTDB taxonomy): Bacteria > Acidobacteriota > Vicinamibacteria > Vicinamibacterales > CAVVIG01 > VFZL01. Next base: position 10,882 of record JBKPSC010000245.1, read on the forward strand.
GTCACGTCGGTCTCAACGCCTCGTGGATGCCCGTGGTGACGCTCGATTACTCGTATCGCTGATATGGCCAGACGTCACAGTCCGGAACGCGAAGCGGAAGCCGCGCGGATGATCACGGAGCTCTTCCCCGTGACTGAGTCCGAGGGGGAAGAGGCACTACCGTCCACCGCGACTGTCGCTCCGCCGCGTACCGTCCAGGCGCCGCCGGCCAATGTCCAGGCACGGCAGCCGGCCAATATCCAGGCGCGGCAGCAGGCCAACGTTCAGGTGCAGCAGCCGGCCAACCCGTTCGAACTTCCGCCCCTGCCGCAACGGCCTGCGACGAAGCGTTTGAAAGACCTGCCGCTGCAGGCCGCTGATGTGGCGCTGCAATCGGCGCAGTTTCCGGGAAGGATGCCAGATATCCAGCTTCGCCCGGAACCTACGGGCGGCGACCGGCAGGTCAAGGGCCATGTACCCGGTCAATCGAACGTCCGCTGGCTCACGGTAGCCGTCGTGCTCGTGTGGACCGTTGCCGGCCTCATCTGGATCACCGGCCCGCTCTGGCCGGTCCAGTCGTTCCTCTCCCAAGCATCGTCTACTGAGGCCGCGACCCGCAGGGCACCCGATCCGGATCGCACCGTCGCCACGACAGGCATCTCGGAAACACCGGTGGCACGCGTGCCGGAGAGTTCGGCCGCAAGTCAACCACCAGACATGCCGACCGCGAGTCGAGCGCCGGAGGTTTCGACGGCAAGTCAAGCGGCGCGGCTTGACACACCCGCCGCGCCACCGGCTCGCACTGAAGGGGCTCCGGCGGTGGTGTCGACGACGCCGCCCCGACCGGCCGTGGTCCAACCGCCATCGCGCCTGCCCGTGGCGCCGACGCCTTCCCCCGTTCGCGCGGCCAGCGAGCCCAACGTGACGACTCCGTCGTCGCGTCCGACGGAAACGCCGGCGGCTTCAACTGTGCGTGAAGCGGTCAACATGCCCGTCGATCGAACGCAGGCGGATGCTCCGGCGGCGAGCCCGAGCGCACCTCCACCGGCGATCAACCCTCCGGCCATGCCGGCGCCCGAGTCAGTCGTTGCCGGGGCAGCGCCGCCGCCTGTCTCGCCTTCGCCACCGGCGCCTGCCGTCGTTAATCCGCCGGCATCGGCTTCTCCATCGGCTGCAGAAGCGCCGGCTTCGTCGCCTGCCGCTGCCGCGGCGGCCATACCGTCGTCGACGCGCGCGGCTGATATCCAGGCCGTCGAGCGGGTGCTGGGGCGCTACCGTGCCGCGTACGAGCGTCTCGATGCCGCCGCGGCCCGCAGCGTGTGGCCGAAGGTCAATTCGAGTGCGCTCGAACGTGCATTCGCGCAGCTCGAGCAACAGGGCATGTCATTCGATCGCTGCGAAATCGGCATCTACGGTGCGCTGGCACAGGCGTCGTGCAGCGGCACGTCGCGTTACGTCCCGCGAACCGGCAGCAAAACGCCTCGGGTCGATCGACGTCAGTGGACGTTTCGTCTCCGCAAGGGCACGGAAGACTGGACCATCGACAGCGTGGAAGTCCGGTAGCGTTCTTCGACGCGCTGCTCCTGCCGCTTGCCGGCTTCATCGCAGCGTCCGACCCGATCCGAATCTGCGCATTTTTTGTCGGCCGTGCCCAGCGCGTTACGCGTTGTTCGGCGCGGTCGCCGTGGCCAGAAGACCCGAATGATAAAATGACACGTGCAGTCCGGCGATCTCGAGCGCGATCTTCCTCTCGAACAAGATTCGTCGTCATTCCCGACTGCCGCAGGTCTATTCGTCGCGGCGCTGGCTGGCCTGGTCTACTTCAACGCTCTCGATAACCCGTTCGTTTATGACGATCATCGTGTCGTCGTTCACAACGCCACGATTCGGCAGTTGTCGGCTCTCGCCACAATTCTCTTCGGCGACGTGACACGTCCGGTCGTGAACCTGTCCTACGCCCTCGACTACGCGATCTGGGACGCTGCACCCTTCGGCTTTCACGTCACGAACGTGCTGCTGCACGTCCTGAACACGCTGCTGCTCCACCGCTTGACGTTGCGGCTGATTCAGGACGCGAAGCGCGGCGGGCTCGAGGTCAACGCGGCGATCCGTCCGCGCGTGGCGGCGTTCGTCGCGGCGAGCCTGTTCGCCGTGCATCCGGTCATGACCGAGGCTGTCGGTTGCATCAGCGGGCGGTCTGAACTCCTGTGCGCCGTGTTCGTGTTCTCAGCGCTGCTGTCAGCGCGGCATTGGTTTCTGAAGGGCGGCGCCGCGTGGTGGCTTCTGACCATCGTGTTCTGGGCCGGCGCGCTGGGATCGAAGGAAGTGGCCGTGATGTTTCCGTTCGTGCTGCTCCTCTACGATCGTCTGGTGCTGCCGGCCGACGCCGCCACCCGACGGCGGCGGCTGGTTCGCCTGCATGCCGCGGTCGTCGGGCTGGCGTTCGCGGTCGGCGGTGTTCGCCTGCTGGTGTTGCTCTTCATCGAACGTCCAGCCAGCGTCCCGCTGGAGTGGAGCCTGCTCCTGGTCAATCTCGACGTCCTCAGGCGTTATCTCGCCCTGGTCCTCATGCCAACCGCACAGGCAATCTTTCACGCCGTGCCGCCGACGACATTGCAGCACCCGCGGGCGTTGGGGGCGATTGGCACCGCGGCTGCCGTCGCCTGGGTGGCCTGGGCGAGCCGCCGGGAGCACGGTGGAGTCAGCCTCGGTCTCTGGTGGTTTCTGCTCATGCTCGTGCCTTCGGCGATACTGGTCATGCTCGATCACGGAGAACCGATGGCTGAGCACCGGATCTATCTCGCCTGCGGTGGACTGTTCATGGCCATCGGCGTCGGCGCCGCCTGGCTGCATGCACGGTTCTGGACCATTCATGTCCACACGTTCGAGCTGACCGCCAAGATCGCGTTGACCGTGATCCTGCTCTCTCTTGGCACACGGACGGTGGTGCGCAATGCGGTCTGGGGAAGCGAAATCGGTCTCTGGGAGGAAGCCCGCGATCTGGCGCCGGATCATTGGCTGCCACACCTGATGCTCGGTCAGGCGTTGGAGTCGGCGGGCGATGGCCGCAATGCCGAGCTCGAGTACACCGAAGCGCTCCGGCGGCGGCCCGAGGAGGAAGTCATTTACCGCAAGCTCGGCGTCACGCTGATCTCGTTGCAGCGATATCAAGAGGCGACTGCGCTCTTCGAGCGGCTGCACCAACGATCGCCGCAATCGACGACGCCGTCGCTGGGATTCGCCGCGATCGCGATGGCGCGGCAGGACATCCAGAGCGCGAGGACACATCTGCTCACGGCGCTGGCGCGGGACGTCGTGAATGTCGAAGCGAGACAGTCCCTGGCTGTTCTGGCGGAGACCGAGCCGGCCAATCCCACGGAAGCCCTCCGCCTGTGCCGCGAGATTCACGAGATCGCCCCAGCTACACCCCGGCAACGACGAATGCATCGCGAGGAACACGAACCGTTTGACCAACGGCAACCGCCGGTGAATGCGTGCTCGCCTTCGAGTCACTGCTGATTGTCCTGCTCGTCGCGTCCGGCCTCGCGGCACTCGCGCGCCGCCTCGGGGTGCCCTATCCCGCGTTTCTGGCGCTGGCCGGCGCCTGTCTCGCGCTGATTCCGTCAGCGCCGATGATCACGCTCGAGCCTGACCTGGCGCTGGCGCTCTTCGTCGCACCGGTCCTGCTCGACGCGGCGTTCGACTCCTCGCCGCGCGATCTCCGCCGTAATTGGGTCCCGCTGACCGCGCTCGTCGTGGGAGCGGTCGTCGTGACGACGGCAGCGGTTGCCTGGCTGGCGCATGTGCTCGTGCCGTCGATGCCCTGGGCGGTCGCCATTGCGCTCGGCGCGATCGTCGCGCCTCCCGACGCGGCCGCGGCGACTGCGGTGCTGGGACAGGTCCGCGTTCCGCATCGAGTGCTCGTCATTCTGGAAGGGGAAAGCCTCCTCAACGATGCAACGGCCCTTCTCATTTACCGGCTGGCAGTCGGAGCCGTCGTTGCACACGGTCTCGACGTGCGCCAGGTCGCGCCGGCGTTCCTGCTCGCGGTCGTCGGCAGTCTCATCGTCGGTCCGTTGCTGGCGCGGCTGTTCTTGTGGATAACCGCACCGGTCCGCGACATCCCGACCGCGATCATCCTCCAGTTCCTGGGCACCTTCGGCATCTGGGTCATCGCCGAGCGGCTGGAGCTCTCGCCAGTGTTGACGATGGTGGCGTTCGCCATGGTCGCCGCCCGCCATGCGCCATACCTAACCCCTGCGCGCATGCGGCTGCCGTCGTACGCCGTGTGGGAAACGGTGGTTTTCGTCTTGAATGTCGCCGCGTTCGTTTTCATCGGTCTCCAGGTCCGTCCGATTCTGGCCGAGCTCGATCCGGTGGCGCGCGCAAGGTATTTGACCCTCTCGGCTGCGGTGCTCGTGACGGTGATTGGCGTCCGAATCGTCTGGGTGCTCACCGTTGCCGGCCTCATGCGGTGGGCGGACAGGCGCCGTGCCCCGCGGAAGCCGCGATCGATGCTGCCGCCGCGTACCGCGAACGGCATCGTCGTCGCCTGGTGCGGGATGCGCGGGATTGTCACGCTGGCAGCCGCTCTGGCGCTGCCGTCACAGGTGGATGGCGGCCCCTTCCCATTCCGCGACCTCGTGATCGTCGCGGCATTCTCGGTCGTTTTGGGGACGCTCATCCTGCAGGGACTCACCCTCAAAGCGGTTCTGAATGCCGTCCATCTGAAGGACGACGATCCGGTCGGACAGGAGGTCGCGATGGCGAACGCGCGGGCGCTCGAGGCTGCCCTCGCGACGCTCGACGTCCATGGCGATTCGCGCCCGGCGACCGCGGTCCGCGAAGAGCTGCAGTCCAGCCTCGGCGGCGCGGCCGCCGCGGCAAGCGTCAGCGACGCGACCGCGCACGATCGGCTTCGCGGCCGCGCCTTGTCCGCCGCCCGGCAAACGGTGCTCGCCATGCGAGATCGCGGCGACATCGGCGACGACGCGTTCCACATCGTCGAAGAGAATCTCGATCACCTGGAGATCAGCGGCGCCGTCGACGGCGATACGGCGCCACTCGACCGCGGCTGATCGCCCGCTCTCACCGGGCACCCAGCACCAAGAACTAAGACCTAAGAACCAAGCACCTCTCCTATTGACATTCGATACGAGCGCGGCGATGATTCATATCGTCTTTCTATAGGAGCGCGGTGTGGCACCCAAAGGCGGCCTGTTGCAAGGAACGCTGGATCTTCTGATTCTGCGGGCGCTGAGGCTCGGTCCCGACCACGGTCTGGGGATCGCGCGGCGCGTCCAGCAGCTGACCCGGGGAGCGTTCGAGGTGAAGCCCGGCTCCCTCTTTCCGGCGCTGCACCGCCTCGAGGAGCAGGGCTGGCTCGACGCCGAGTGGGGCGAATCCGAAAACCGCCGGCGCGCCAAGTACTACAAGTTGACCAGGGCCGGCCGGAGGCAGGTCGAAGCCGCCACGGCCCTTTGGCATCGCGTGGCCGCGGCCATGGCCTCGGCAATCGCGGAGACGTCGTAGGAGCATCCTGATGTCGCCCGTCCGTGTTCTCGCCCGGGCTCTGCGCAATCTGTTCCGGCGCGATCGCGTCGAAGCCGACCTCGACGCCGAAGTCCGCGCCTATCTGGAGTTGACCGCCGACGAACTGCAACGGCGCGGGCTGGATGAACACCACGCGCGCCGGCAGGCGCTCGTCGCTCTCGGCGGGCTCGACCAGGTTAAAGAGGAGGTCCGCGACGCGCGGGCCGGCGCACATATCGATCAGGTGAGACAAGACCTCCGGCACGCCGTCAGAATGCTGCGGAAGCGCTGGGGTTTCACCGCCGTGGCAATCGCCACGCTGGCGTGCGGCATCGGAGCGACGACGGCCATCTTCAGCGTCTTCAACGCGGCGATGCTTCGGCCCCTCCCCTATCCCGAGCCGGAGCGCCTGTACGTCATCCACGAAGTCATCCCGGCCTTCGCGGCGACGCGGCCCCTGATTCCGGTCAACGCACTGCACTTCAACGAGTGGCGGTCCTCAACCTCCTCGTTCACCGATCTCGCGCTACTCGGCCCCACGTCGTACGCGCTCACCGGGGCCGGCAACCCGCTGAATCTCACGGCCGCGCGCGCGAGCCCCAGCTTGTTTCGGCTGCTCGGCGTCGAGCCGCGGCTCGGCCGCGGGTTTCAGGACGACGAGGACGTCCCGGGCCGTGACAACGTGGTCGTGCTCGGGCACGAGCTCTGGACGACGCAGTTCGGCGCCGATCGATCGGTCATCGGACGGATCGTTCGTCTGGACGGTGTCCCCCATGTCGTCATCGGCGTGCTGCCCGAAGGATTCAACCTCGCCCGACTCAATCACTTCTACGACCTGCCCGTGGACATCGGCCAGCCCCGCCTGTGGAAACCCTTCGCGGCCACAGCAAGAGACCTGAGACCGCTCGGCAGCTTCAACTACGTCGCGCTCGGACGCCTGCGGCCAGGTGTCTCACCTCGACAGGCGCTCGACGAGCTCAACGCCGTGCAGGCGGATCTCGCGCGGCGCGCGCCGGAACCAGCCGAGTTTCGCGCCGCTCTCGTCCCGATGGCCGACCAGTTGACCGGCCGCTCACGCACGGCGATGCAGCTCGCGCTGGGAACCGTGGGGCTGGTGCTTCTCATCGCCTGCGTCAACGTGACGAACCTGCTGCTCGCCCAGAGCGCACATCGACAACGTGAATTCGCCATTCGGCGCACCGCGGGCGCCTCGCTCGGGAGGCTGATGCGTCAGATGCTGACCGAAGCGCTCGTTCTGGCGTTCTGCGCTGGACTGGTGGGCGCCGGCGTCGCCGCGGTCCTCGTTCCCATCATCCGGTCGTACGCTCCGGCTGACTGGCCGCGGCTCGATGAAGCGGGTCTGGACACTCCGAGTCTGCTCTTTTCCTTTGCCGTCACCTTCGCCGCGGGCGTTTTCGTCGGCATGATTCCAGCGATGCGATTCGCCGCCACGGCGCCGAGCGAACTCCTACGGACGTCGTCAACGGCGGCCGGCGGCAGCCGATCGGCCAGTCGCCTTCGATCCGCTCTCGTTACCGCGGAAGTCGCCGGGAGCGTCGTCTGCCTCATCGTCGCGGCGCTCCTTGTGACCAGTTTCTTCAACGTGCTTTCAACCGAACGCGGGTTCGATGCGGATCGCGTCGTGACCGCCAGCCTCGACCTGCCGGAGGCCCGGTATCCATCCGCTGAGCAGGCCCTTCAATTCGTGCGCGACTTGACCGAACGCGCCCGGTCGCTGCCTGGGGTCACATCGCTGGGCGTGACGAGCCGGCTGCCGCTGACAGGTTTTTCGAACAGCGCCATCATGGTCGAGGGCAGCACGCTGCCGCGACAGCAGCGGCCGAGCGGGATGGTCTTGTCGATCGACGGAGACTATCTCCAGACCATGGGCATTCCGCCGCACGCCGGGCGATTGCTGAACAGCAGCGACGTCGGACGGCGGGTCGCCCTGGTGTCACGCGCCACCGCGCAACGGCTCTGGCCGAATCAGGAGCCGCTCGGCAAGCGCTTTCGAGTCGGACCAGATGACTCTCCCCTGTTCGAGGTCGTCGGCGTCGTCGGCGACGTGCGCGGGGTGAGCTTGACCCAGGCGCCGGTGCTGACGCTCTACGTGCCGTACACGGAGAGCTTCGCCGGCAACGCCGCGCTGGCGGTGAAGACGTCTGATTCGGCGGCAGTTCAGGGAGCATTGCGCGACATCATCCGCTCGCTCGATCCAGAGCTCGCGGTGACGGCCATTCGGACCATGGACGGTATCGTCGACGATTCGTTAGCTGACCGCCGATTCCAGATGACACTGGTCCTCCTGCTCGGTGCGACAGCGACGTTTCTCGCAGCGCTGGGCATCTACGGTCTCGTGTCGCAGGTGGTCGCGCAACGCTTGGGTGAGATCGGCATCCGCATGGCGCTCGGTGCCGACGCGGGGCGCATCATGCGACTCATCCTGAGCCAGGGACTGTTGCCGGCCGCCGTCGGAACTGTCATGGGGGTCGCCGGAGCACTGACGCTCGCTCAATTTCTCCAGACGCTATTGATCGGCGTGTCGGCGACTTCCGTGACGCCAGTCGCGACGGCGAGCGCCTTCCTCGTCGGCGTCGCTCTCCTTGCGAGCATCGTGCCGGCCTGGCGCGCCGCACGCATCGAGCCGATGACCTCGCTGCGGTGCGACTGAGCGCCCTCCGGGGCGCTTCTGTTGCGGCTAAAACGCGATCTTGCCGCCCAGCATCAGGCGGCGCGGCGGCCCGGCCGACGTCATCGTGCCGAAGAATGGCGAGACCAACACGCCGCTGAAGCTCTGCGCATTCACGGCGTTCAGCAGGTTCTGGCCACGCACGAAGATTTCGACGTGGTACAGGGGCACCTGCGTCGCGATCGCCTTGCGACCGGGCTGGTCCTGAGCAGGAGCAACCGAGCGTGCGCGCCGGCCGACGTCGCGGCCCCACGTCACCGTGCCATCCAGCCAGGCTGCTGGCTCGCCACGCGCTGAATTCCGCCCGACGCCGTCCGGCCGCTCGTTGTTGACGCCATCGCCATTGCTGTCGACGCCGGTCGTCACGGTGTATGGAGCGGATGATTGCGCCCGGAAATTGCCCGTGAGCCGGAAGCCGTACCACAGCTGAGTGTTCAGCGAGCCATTCAAGCGGTGACGGAGATCCTGGCGCGACGGCCCCCATTCGTTGGACAGATTGCGACTGTCCGGAGGAAGCATGAGCGGCCCGTCGGTCTCGTTCAGGGCTTCTCCGAACGTATAACTCATCGTCGAGGACAGACGCCGGGGTTGATAGTTGAACGACGCCCAGACCTCAATCGACTGATTGAAGGTCCACGCCGACGACGCGATCTCGGTCACGTTCCACAACGCGGAATCCGGACGAACGCCATCGATCGGCGCGTTCACGTCCCGGCTGCGATACTGATCGCCGCCAACCTGGCGCGAATAGGTGAAGCGCACCCGGCTCGATCCGATCGGTTGCTCGACACCCACCGACCATCGGCGATTCCACGCCATCGACAGGTCGGACTGGGTTCGAATGACGCTTGGCGGACGATTGATGGGACCGGAGGCGCCGGTGAACGGGTTCGGATAGTTCGGCGCGGTCACGACAACGTCGTGCAGCCTGATGCCATCGACCAGCAGCGTCTGCTCGTAGAGTCCGGCGTCGAACGACACGTAATACACCCCGAAGTGTCCCCTGAGCATCGTCTTCCACGACGGCAATGGCGTCCAGCTCGCGGCAACACGCGGGCCCAGGTTCAGGCGATCGCCGAGATGCGTCTGCATGTCCTGGCGAACGCCGAAGTGCAGCATCAGATTTCGCCGGACGCGGTAGTCGTCCTGCGCGCTCAGGCTGATGCGGCTCATGGTGTAGGCGAAGTCAGGGTTGCCCACGCGCTGCGTGAACGTGCTCGGCTGACCGGCCGCATACGTATCGAGACTGGTAAAGGTGAACGTGCCTCCGGCATTGCGAATCTCATCGCCGTGATAGATCGCGTGTGTGGCGATCGCGCCGATGTTCAGCTGATGAGCGCGGCCGAAGGAACGCTTGAACTCGTCCTCGAACTGGATCTGACGCGACTGCCGTCCACCTTGAACCTGAGCGCCGCCGGCATTGAACGCGTCGAGAACGCGAACCGCCAGCGCCTCGGTCCTGGGTCGCGACTCGCTCGATCTCCAGTTCACCATCAGCCGGCTGTCGTTGACGACGTTGCGCCCCAACGTCGCGCGGTGGGCCAAGCGCAGACCGCCATCCGACTGGTCGCGGGCAAAGGCGCGCTCGGGCAGATCGAACTCCCCAATTCCCTGGTTCGGCGCGTGAGTCATGTTGTGCCTGAATGCTGCGCGGATTTCATGGGCACCGTTAATCACGTGCTCGACCTCGAGCTCGACTCCCGAGCGTGTACTCGGCTGCGAGGCCAGCCGCGTGACAACCGTGCCGTCGGGCAGGGCCGCGCGAACGGCTTGCTGGTCGAGTCCCTCGGAGCGATCCAGCGCGAATGACAACCCGGTGCGGTTGCGGACCAGAGGTCCGTTGATCCACCAGCCGAACTGGCGGGTACCACCAACCGGCCGTGTGGCGGCCATCGCATTGCGGGCGTTGAATGCCTCGTCTCGCAGGCTGAAGCTGAAGTCGTTCCACCAGCGGTCACCGCCGGGTTGCGTTCGCAGTTCGACCTGCGGCCCACCATCGGCGCCGCCGTTCCATCGAATGCGGACGTCGCGGATCTGCGACCCGCGCGGCATCGCGTCGCCGACGAATCCATTGACGTTCAGCTCGATGTCGCTGCCGAGCAGCTGCTGAAGAACCGCCAACGCCTCGTCTGGATCGTCGGGCAAGTCGGCGATTTGCTCGGGCGTCAACGTATTGGTGAACGCCTCGCTCAGCTGGCGATCCTCGTCGCTTGGCGCCACGTTGATCTCTTCGACGATGCCGGCAATGCGCAATTGCACTTCGCGCGCGACGCGTCCCCCACTTCTGACCGTCACTTGGATCGAAGCCGGCTCAAATCCAGGCGAGGCGATCGAGATCGAGTAGGTGCCCGGGGGCACCGGCGCCAGCGTGGCCTCGCCGCGGTCGTTGGTGAGAGCGGTGATCTTCTTGTCGGGCGGCAGTTCGAGCGCGACGTCGGCCGAGGCGATTGCCAGGCCAAAGAGATCGCGAACCGCGATCACGACCGTCG
>JBKPSC010000246.1:0-15409 GCA_046734915.1 Acidobacteriota bacterium
GATCTCCGAGGATCGGAGAGTAATCTTCGCTTCCCTTCTTGAGCAGGCGGACGTCGAAGAGCGCCTGGGGCGCTGCGGCGCCGAATGGGTTCCCGCCGGGATCTGCGCTCGGACCGCGTGCTGTGCCTGGCGGACGGGTCAGCGATGACGCGCGATCGTGTCATCAAGGCAGTCCGCGGCGCTCAGCGCGTCGCCGGTATCGCCCAGGGTGTCCACATCCTTCGGCATACGTTCTGTTCGCACCTGGCGATGAAAGGGGCGCCTGCGCGGGCCATCCAGGAAGTGGCTGGCCACGCAGACCTGTCCACGACGCAGCGCTACATGCATCTGAGTCCGGCAGCAACGGAGGAGGCGATCCGATTGCTCGACGGACGCGAATCCCGCGTCCCGGACCTCGAAACGTTTGGAGATATTCTGGAGACGCAGAACGCGACGGTCGAAAGTACTTGTGAGGGAGTGGGTTAGTGGAGCGGGCTACGGGGATCGAACCCGTCTAACTGGCTTGGGAAGCCAGGGCATTACCACTATGCTAAGCCCGCTTTTCGTGTCTCTGCCAATGCAGAATGCAGAATTCAGAGTGCAGAATTATCTTACGGCTGCTCAACACTTCTTGCAAACCAGAACCAGGGCAACAGACCAGCGTTCGGCGTTCTGGATTCTGCCTTCTGCAGTCTGAATTCTGCATTCTCAGGCTCGAATGAGCTTGATAATCTCGTCGCGCTTTTCAGCCATCAACTGCGGCTTCCTGGCCTCGAGGTTCAGGCGGAGCAGCGGCTCGGTGTTCGAGGGTCGCACGTTGAAGTGCCAGTCCGGGTACTCGACGGAAAGGCCGTCCAGCGTGTACTGCCGGCCATCCTTGTAGTGCGCGGCGACCTGTTCGAGCTTCGCCGGCACAGCGGCCATGCTCGAAAGCTTGGTATTGATTTCACCTGAGATGAAATACCGCTCACGAAGCGGCTCTAGAAGATGGCGCAGGCTCTGCCCCTTCTTCGACATCAATTCGAGAATGAGCAGGGCTGGGATGAAGCCGTTGTCGGCGTAGAAATTGTCGCGGAAGTAGTAGTGCCCGGTGACCTCACCGCCGAAAACGGCGTTGGTCTCGCGCATCCGGCGCTTGAAAAACGCGTGCCCGACGCGGTTCATGTGTGACGTCCCGCCGTACCGCGCGACGACGTCGCGGACGGCGTGACTTGCTCGCAGATCGTAGATGACGGTCGAGCCCGGCTGCTTCAGGAGAAACGCTTCAGCCAGCAGCGCGGTGACGAAGTCGCCCGAGACGAACTCGCCGGTGCCGTCGATGAAGAAGCACCGGTCGGCGTCCCCATCCCAGGCGATGCCGACGTCAGCTTTCTCGGCGATCACGCGTTCAGTGATGTCGACGCGGTTCTCCTCGATGAGCGGGTTGGCCTCATGGTTTGGGAAGCGGCCGTCAATCGTGAAACACAAGCGCGTCGTCTTACACGGAAGACGGTCGAAGAGATGCGGCGCAACGAGCCCACCCATGCCGCTCCCCGCGTCGAGGACCACGTTGAATGGACGAACGACCGCCGGATCGATGAACGACATGACGTGGTCGACATAGGCCGCCAGGGCATCGCGGGTCGTCACCGATCCGCGACGAGCGGCTGGCGGTGGCAGTCTGTCGGCGGCGATCATGTCGCGGATGTCGCCGATGCCGGCGTCGCCCGACAGCGGAAGCGCTTCCTGCCGGACCATCTTCATCCCGTTGTATTGCTTGGGATTGTGCGAGGCGGTGATCTGCACGCCGCCATCGAGGTGATCCGTGGCGACGGCAAAGTACAGCATGTCGGTCGGAATCATCCCGTAGTCGACGATGTCGGCGCCCATCGCGGTCGCCCCATCGATGAACGCCGCAGCGAGCGCCGGCGAGGACAGCCGCATGTCGCGTCCGACGGCAATTCGCTGCGCCTTCAGATAGGTCACAAAGGCGGCGCCGATCGCCCGTGCCGCATCCTCGCTGACTTGATCGGGATACGTACCGCGCACGTCGTACGCTTTGAAGATGTCGGGATCGAGATGAAGCGGCATGGCGTCAGCCTAGACCCGGCTGTACTCAGTGAGCGTCGATTTGTCGCCGAGGACGGTCCCGACGCCGACGTGGGCGTTGCGGCCGATATGGCATTGGCGACCCAGGATGGCGCCAGTCACGACGGCTTCCTGGCTGATCCGCGTACCCGACCACACGATGGACCGCTCGATGACGGCGTGATCGTCGACGTGACACTGACGCCCGACGACACTATAGGCGCCAATTCGCGCGCCGCCTTTCACGACCGCGCCCTCGTCGACGAAGCACGGACCCTCGAGTATTGCACCGTCTTCGACCCGCGCTTTTGGCGCCACGTACACCTTGTGCGCGTCATCGGCGAACGGCCCGCTCCGGTATCGCTGATCCATGATGTCGCGGTGCACCTGCGTGTACTTCTCGGGGGTTCCGATGTCAATCCAGTAGCCGCGATGGGTCACGGCGATGAAAGTTTCGTTGCGCTCGATGAGCGACGGGAAGAAGCTGCGCTCGATGGACCACGGCGTGTCCTTCGGAATACGGTCGAACGTGTCGGGCTCGAGAACGTAGATGCCGGCATTGATCGTGTCGCAGGTGATCTGATCGGGATCCGGCTTTTCGAGAAATCGCCGGATCGTCCCGTCGGGTTCGGTCTCGACCAGGCCGTAGGCTGATGGATTCTCCACCGGTGTCAGCACGATCGTGGCGCGGGCCTTCCGCTCACGGTGCTTCGCGATGACAGCGGCAAGGTCCACGTTCGTCAGCACGTCGCCGTTGAAGACCACCACCGAATCGTGCAGCGACTCGCCGGCATAGCGAACCGCGCCGGCCGTGCCGAGCGGCGCCGGTTCGACGACGTATCGGATATTCAGGCCGGTGTCGGATCCATCGCCGAAGATCTCCTCGATCCGGCGCGGTTGATAATTCAGACTCAGGATCACTTCGTCGACCTCCGGTACCTGCTTGAGGAGGTCGAGCTGGTAATGCAGGAACGGTCTTTCGAGGATTGGAACGATGGGCTTGGGAGTGTGAATCGTCAACGGCCGGAGGCGCGTACCCTTTCCTCCAGCGAGGAGAATCGCCTTCATACGAATCAGGGATGTTATCATGAAGTCCAGTGCGGCCAGGCCGTATGAACCTCCCGAACTTCCTCACGCTCACGCGCATTTTTCTCGTGCCGCTGCTGGTGGTCGTGCTGTTGACGAAGTTCGAAGGACGCATGATCCTTGGCATCAGCAAAGACGTCGTCGGCGCCGCGATCTTTGCTGTCGCGTCGATCACCGACTGGCTCGACGGTTACGTCGCACGGCGTCGGAAGCAAGTCACACCGCTCGGGCAAGTCATCGATCCGCTTGCCGATAAACTCCTCACCTCGGCGGCATTCATTTCGCTCGTTCAGATGGGCACCGCGCCAGCGTGGATGGTCGCGATCATAATCGGCCGCGAGTTCGCGGTCACGGGATTGCGGAGCCTCTTCTACTCGCGCGGCGTCGCCATCGCCGCGTCACAGCTCGGCAAGATCAAGATGGTGGCGCAGGTGGTTGCGATCCTGACGCTGATCCTCGCCCGGCACGGCGCGTTCTTCGTCATCGTCGGCCATGCGGCGATGTGGGTGGTGCTGGTGACCGCGCTCGTATCGGCGGCCGACTACTTCCGGCGATTCAGTCTGCAGCCGCCGCGCGTCACCGACATTGCCGTGGCGCGCGAGCAGCGAAGCGGGAGGCGGGTCGGGTAGCGGCCGTTACGGCGTGGTCGGTCCCTTGGCCGTCTGCGCTTTCAAGGTCTCGATGCGTTTCTTGGCGTCGTCCAAGTGCTCGCTCGCCTCGAACTCGTTTACCAGACGCTCGTAATACGGCAGCGCTTCGGCAGGCCGAGCGACCTTCGTGAGCGCTTCGGCCAGATAGAAGTAAACGCCGTCGCGGCCGGTGTACTCGGGGTCGCTCTTGATCAGAGTGCTCAGGCGATCGATCGCTCCCGGATACCATCGCTGTCGAAAGTAGAAGACGCCGACTTCGTAGTCGGCTTCTGAGAGACGATCTTTCGCCTCCCGGAGCTTGGTTTTCACCTCCGGCAGGAGATCGCTGCTCGGATAACGGGCAACGAAGGCCTCCAGCTCGCGGATGGTGTCGCGCGTCTCGGTCTGGTCGCGCTGCGGCGCCCGCATCTGCCGGAAGTGCGCCATCGACAGCTTGTACTGGGCGTAGTCGGCTCGTCGGTTGGTCGGATAGAACGAGAGGAACTCCTGGAACTCGTTAATCGCCAGGACCAGCGCTTCGGTGTTGCCCTCGCCCAGATAGGTGTCACCGATGCCGAGCTTGGCATCCGGCCGAAGCGGACTTTGCGTGTACGTCTCGGTGAGCTGCTTGAAGAACTCACGGGCGGTCAGCCATTTCTTCTGCTTGAGCAGCTCGTTGCCGCGGTCGAACAGAAACTGATCGGGCTGAGCGGTCCCGGGTGGGATGGCGCCACGACCCTTCGGTCCGCACCCGGCTCCGAGGGCTGCGACCAGGACGACGACGGCCGCGAGCCGCGAGAATGGCGGAGTCTTGCCTATGAAATGCTGGCGAGCCATTGATGTTCGGCGGTCAATCCTTCTTCCAATCCGACGCGGGGGGAAAACCCCAGCGCTGTTCTGGCCCGGGTCGTGTCGGCAAACGTATGGCGCATGTCGCCCTTCTGAGCGGGAAGATCGGTGCGCTTCGGCTCTCGCCCAGACACGCGGCCAATCATTGCGAGCACTTCGTTCACGCTCACTCGCGAGCCGCCACCGATATTGTACACGCCACCGGGGGCTCCACGGCCGGCCGCCAGCACGTTTGCCTCAACCGCGTCGTCAATGTAGGTGAAGTCGCGGGTTTGCTCCCCGTCGCCAAAGACCGGGATGGGCTCACCACGACGCACGGCCGCAAGGAACTTGTGGAAGCCCATGTCGGGGCGCTGGCGTGGCCCGTACACCGTGAAGTATCGCAGCGAGACGGTCGGGACCTTGAAGTTCTGCCAGTACAGAATGCACAGCTGTTCGGCGGCCAGTTTGGTCACGCCATACGGCGACAACGGCTGGGGCAGCGCATCCTCTCGCATTGGCAGCGGAACGTCATCTCCGTAGACCGACGAGCTCGACGAATACACGAGTCGCTCGATGGGCCGGCCCACACACGACTCCAGCAGGACTTGGGTCGCTTCGATGTTGTTGACGGTATAGACGTTGAAGTCGGTTCCCCAGCTCTTGCGCACACCGGCCTGGGCCGCGAGATGGAAAATGTGAGTGCGATCGGCGAGCAGCGCATTCAGATTGGCGGCCTGGATCGTCGATTCGAAGAAACGAAAGCGCTTGTTTTCGCGCAGCTGCTGGAGGTTGCGTTCCTTCGCCGGGCGAGGGTAGTAATCCGCGAAGCAGTCGATGCCGATGACGTCTGCGCCGTCCCTGACCAACCGCTCGGCCAGCGTCGATCCAATGAATCCGGCCACGCCAGTCACGAATGCCTTCACGGGCCCTCTCCCGGTTGGATGGCGAAGATGCTGCGCGCTCTTTGCGGCAATCGGCGGGGACGTCCGCTGGAATCCAGGGACGCGTGGACGGTGTGGCCCTCGGCCAGGAGCACGTTGACGTCGGATCGCAGCACACGATAATCGAATTTGACGCGCACGGGCGACACGAACGCACCGCGGGCCTCGACGTCGATGAGATCATCATACCGCGCCGGCTGGCGATACTCGCAGTGGGCTTCGATGACCGGCAGTGAGAATCCGTCCGCCTCCATCTCCTTGTACGTCCATCCGGCCTGGCGGAGGAGATCCGTGCGGGCGATCTCAAACCACACCAGATAGTTCGCGTAGTAGACGACGCCCATTTGATCGGTGTCGGCGTAGCGCACGCGCAGCCGCGACGTCGAGTGGCGTGGGATCACCGGCTGGCGGAAACCGAAGAGGCGAAGGCAGTGGCGGCGACCGCCTTCAGATCGCGCGTGGCCTGTTCCGGATCAGAAGTTCCGAAGATGGCATTGCCGGCGACGAGAATCCGCGCGCCGGCGGCGACGACCTGCGGGGCCGTTCGAAGGTCGATGCCGCCGTCGATCTCGATCGGCGCGCGCTGATTCCCCGCCCGATCGAGGGCCGCCCGGACCTCGGCCACCTTCTGCGGACTGCGCGGAATGAACTGTTGGCCACCGAAACCCGGGTTCACCGACATCACCAGCACGAAGTCCACGTCACCGGCAATCTGCTCGAGCGCGACGACCGGGGTGGACGGGTTGAGCACGACGCCGGCCTTCACCCCGAGCGCCTTGATTGCCTGAATCGTACGATGCAGGTGCGGCAGCACCTCGACATGAACGGACATCATCGACGCTCCCGCGGCGGCGAAGTCGTCGATGTACCGATCGGGATCGGTAATCATCAGGTGGACGTCAAGCGGCACGCGCGCCACGCGCTTCAGCGATTTGACGACAGGAGGCCCGATCGTGATGTTGGGGACGAAGTGACCATCCATTACGTCCACATGAATGAGGTCGGCGCCGCCGCGCTCGACCGCGGCCACGGCAGCGCCCAGCGCAGCGAAGTCCGCCGACAGGATTGACGGAGCCACCTGGACGTTCATCGACTGACCTCGAGCGATACGGGTTCGCCGTCGGAAATCTGAAAGCCGCCTTGCGGGCTTTGGCGGATGACGATGCCGGCCGCCACGCCTGGATAGGGCACCGATCCGACGACCGCGACGCGGAAGCCCGAGTCTCGAAGGATGGAGGCCGCGCGCTCACCCTCGACGCCAATCAAATCGGGCATCACGTAGCTGGCGCCCTGCTGGCCGCGATTGACGAGCAGGCGCACCTGCGACGCACCGCTCTTCGCTGCGGGATCCTGGGCCACGACCACATCTGAGGCGTAAGACGGCGATCGAATCTCGGACAACCCGGCGAGCTCGAGGCCTTCCTGGGACAGCCGGAGTTGCGAGGCCCGTTCCGTCTCTCCGGTCAGAAGTGGGACCGACAACGCACGTGGCCCTGCGCTGAGCCAAACGCGCACGCTGCGCTGCCTTCGCGTCGTTAGACCAGGTGCCGGATCCTGGCCGAGGATTTGGCCAGCTGGGATCTTGAGGTCCGGGCGGCGCACCTCATCGACCCGCACCGTGAGCCCGAGCTCGTTGGCCAGAGCTGTCGCTTCGTTCGGGGCGCGATTGGTCAGATCTGGCACCTTGACCTCGCGGGCGCGGATGGCCACGCGCATCGAGGCCGCGGCGAACACGATGTAGGTCACCGCGAGCGCGCCCAACACGAGGAAAAATTTGCCCGCGCTCCAGACGCGGGTACCGAAAGCCATGCCGCTACGAGGGTACTACACGGCAGGGAAGGCGGGGAAGGCACGCGCGTCGGCCGGGGAAGTCAGGGAGGGTGGGAAAGCCGGTCGGCAGTGCGTCAGGCGATGCGCTCGAAGACCACGCCGTAGAAGGCATCGAGATCGTGCGCGACGGGATTGGTGTGCAGCGCGCCTTCCGCATCGACGAGCGAGGCGTCGAGCGCCGGGTGAACCGTTCGCGCATCGATACGCCGGAAGCCGCCACGCCGTTCGAAGTTCCTCGCCACCTGCTCGTTCTCCTCTGGTTCGCTCGAACACGTCGCGTAAATGAGGCGGCCACCCGGCCTGACGGCGCTTGCGGCGTGCGCCAGCATCCGGCCCTGCCGCCGCGCCAGTTCGCCGAGATCCGATTCCTGCCGACGCCATTTCAGATCTGGATCGCGGCGCAACGTGCCGAGACCTGAACAGGGCGCATCGACGAACACACAGTCGAAGACCCGGCCGAACGGCAACGGCTGGAGTAGATCGGCTTGAACGACACGGACGTTGACGGCTCCCGCTTCGATGATCGTGCGACGCAGAACCTGAATGCGGCGGTTGCGCACGTCGCAGGCGACGATCCGTGCCGTCGGATCGGCCGCGGCGAAAGCCGTCGTCTTCCCGCCGGGTGCCGCGCATGTGTCGAGCACATCACGTCCAGGGTGCAGACCAGCCAGCAAGGTCACCAGTTGGGACGCCTCGTCTTGAACGACGAACTGCCCTTGGAGGCTGTCGAGCTCGGCGAGCGTTTGACGATCGCCGCGATCGATCAGGAGTCCATCCGGGGCATATCGCGCCGGTTGACTGTGCAGGCCACGACTCGAGAGCTTGGCCCGCAGGGCCTCGCCAGTAATGCGGATGGTGTTGGCGCGAAGCGTCAGCGCGCCAGGCGCGTTGTTGAACTGGAGCCAGCGTTCGGTGGCCTCGAAACCCAGGCGATCCAGCCATCGCCTCACCAGCCATGGCGGGTGAGAGAGCGTCGTGGACAGGTAGTCGACGGCGGCCGCCTTGTCGCTCGTGGTGAGCGGCCGGGTTGGCAGCGGCAGGGCGAGGCGCTTGCGCGAGATGGACCGCAGCACCGCGTTGACGAAGCCGCCGGCACTCTTCTTCCCGGAACGCCCGACCAGTTTCACCGCGTCGTCGACGACAGCGGCCGCCGGCACGCGCGAAAGGTAGAGCAGCTGGTAGACGCTGAGGCGAAGAACTTCGACGACTTCCGGGTCGAGCTGATCGAGCCGCCGACGCGAAAACGACGCGACGAGATGATCGAGGAGGGCCCGCCAGCGCTGAACGCCGACGGCGATTTCGGTCAGAAGCGCGCGATCGCGCGCATCATCGAGCCGCAGGCGCGCCTGCTCGAGAGTGGTCGCCAGGTCACCGCGCCCGGCCGACAGCGCCAGAAGGCACTCGTAAGCAGCCAGCCGCGCCGGTGCAATCATCCCGAGCTCGTGAAGCGCGAACCCTCAGTCACCGGATGGCCAGCTAAGAATGGCGCAACCGCCATCGGCCGCCGGCCTTCCGGTTGCAGCTCGTGCAGGCGAAGCGCGCCATGCCCGGTCGCAACGAGGAGATCCTGGCCGCGGGCCCGGAGGAGGGTGCCTGGCACTGCAGCGCTGCCGGCGGGTTCCACTGTCGTTCGCAGCAGAATCAGCCGGTGGCCGTCCAGGAAGGAGTAGGCGTTCGGCCATGGCTGCATGCCTCGCACGAGGTCGTGAATCGCCTGTGCCGGCCGGGTCCAGTCGATGAGGCCATCCTCTTTCGTCAACCGGTGGGCGTAGGTCGCGTGACTGTCGTCCTGCGGTTCGCCGACGATCGGCCCGGATGAGAGGCGATCGACGACCTCCACGAGCAGGCGCGCCCCCAGGCGCGCAAGGTCGTATTCGACCTCGATGCTCGTATCGTTGGGGCCAATCGGCCGGCGTACTGCGGCCAGCATCGCACCCGCGTCGAGAGCCTTGACGATCTGCATGATGGTGACACCGGTCTCCGATTCACCGTCGGCGACCGCGCGCTGAATCGGTGCCGCCCCCCGGTACTTGGGCAGCAGCGACGCGTGCACGTTGATCATCCCCAGGCGCGGTATCTGAAGGACCGCTTCCGACAAGATCTTCCCATACGCCGCGACCACTCCCAGATCAGCACGTAGCTCGCCCAGCGCGGCAAGGACTGCCGGGTCCTTGAGTGAGGGGGGCTGCAACAGCGGTAACCCCGTAGCGACCGCGCGCGCCTTAACCGGTCCCGTTGTGAGTTTCTGACCGCGGCCTCTAGGGCGGTCCGGCTGGGTCACTACGCTCACGACCTGGTGCGATGAGGCCTGCAGCGCCTCGAGCGTTGGAACGGCGAAATCCGGCGTGCCGAAGAACACGATCCGGAGCGGCGTCACCATTTCCCGGCGCGAGTCAGCTTCCTGATTTTCGTGACGATGAGATCGCGCTTGATGCCGCGCAACCGATCGACGAAGAGCATGCCGTCCAGGTGATCCATTTCGTGCTGAAACGCCCGCGCCAGCAGATCTTTGCCGTCGATCTGCAGCGGTTCGCCGTGGCGATCGAGTCCCTTCACCACGGCACGCGATGGGCGTACGACGGTTGCATTGAATCCGGGGACGCTCAGACAGCCCTCTTCCTCGAGCTGCATCCCGTCCCGTTCGACGAACTCTGGATTCACGAAAGTGATCAGACCGCCGGGATCGCGTCCCAGCGAAATGTCGATGACGAAAATCCTCAGCGGCACGCCAACTTGCGTCGCGGCGAGGCCGATGCCCGGCGCCGCGTACATCGTCTCGATCATGTCGTCGATGAGGCGGTCGATTTCTCGGGTGATGGCCGCGACCGGTTCCGCTTTGGCGTGCAGGCCCGCGTCGCCGTATTTCAGAATCGGACGAAGCATCGGCTAGGCCGGTGCGCCTCCGCCGGACGCGACCTTCACCTGAAACCGCGAAGCCAGTCGGGCGCGGAAGCTCGTGCAATTGGCGGCCACTTCCTCGACCGAGTCGCCGCCGAATTTCTCGAGAGCCGCCTGCGCCAGCACGATGGCCACCATGGCTTCTCCGACCACCGCAGCCGCAGAGACCGCACACACGTCGCTTCTCTCGATCGCCGCCGGGCTGTCCTCCATCGTCGTGATGTCGATGGATCGCAACGGCTTCATGAGCGTTGCAATTGGTTTCATGTATCCGGTGACCCGCAGATCCTCGCCGTTGGTGATGCCGCCCTCGAGGCCGCCGGCGTTGTTGGTCGGGCGGATGACGCCCAGCTCCGACGCCGGCGCTCCCTGCGGCGGCAGAATCTCGTCGTGGATGCGCGAGCCGGGCAGGGCGGCGACATCCGGTCCACGCCCGATGCCGACCGCCTTGATCGCCTGAATCGACATCAAGGCCTGGGCGAGTCGACCATCGAGCTTTCGATCCCATTGCACGTGGCTGCCGAGACCAGGCGGCAGTCCGCGCACGATGACTTCGAAGCTGCCGCCCATCGTGTCACCGGCCTCGCGGGCGGTGTCGATGGCACGCATCATGGCCTGTTCCGCGACGGGATCGACGCAGTGAAGGGCCGAGTCGTCCGGAATGGCTCGCGCCTCCTCGAACGTCACGGCGAGCGGATCGCCGATGGAAGCCGATCCGATCGAGACGACATGACTCGCGAGCTCCGCGCCAATCACCTTGAGGAGCTGGCGCGCGACCGCTCCCACGGCCACCCTCGCCGCCGTTTCACGCGCGCTGGCCCGCTCGAGGATGTTCCGGACATCGCTCGATCCGTACTTCGCCACGCCGGCCAGGTCCGCGTGTCCGGGGCGCGGCCGCGTGACGGCCGGACGATCGACACCAGGCGTCTCGGCAGTTGGCGGCGCCTCGACGGCCATCGTGCGCTGCCAGTTCTCCCAATCCTTGTTCGGGATGAGCATCGCAATCGGCCCGCCGGTGGTGACGCCGTGCCTCACGCCGCTGAGAAACTGGGCATGGTCGGATTCGATGGCCATCCGGCGGCCTCGACCGTACCCCAGCTGACGCCGGCGCAGGTCTCGGTTGATGGCGGCGAAATCCAGCGTCAGACCGGCGGGCATGCCCTCGAGAATCGTGATGAGAGCCTGTCCGTGCGATTCGCCCGCGGTCAGAAAACGCAGCATCCGGCAGTCATTCTATCCGAAAAAACTGCGGCCTCCGGACGCGCGCGCCACGACGTGCGACGGGTTTCGCGCGTCCCGTTTCTTGCACCTCAATCGATGACGCTCATGCGGCTCGTGGCCGATCGCTTCATCGTTGAGGACGCGCAGATCCGGCAGAAGGCACACTCGCAACAATCGTTCGCAGAGCACGGACGCGATCTCGCGTCGGGAGAAGACGTGCGGCTCATGATTACGAGTGCCGGCGGACCGAGCGAACAGCTCCAATGGGCGCTGCGCTGTGGCCGCTACGCGCACCTGCATCACCCGTCCATCGCCAGGCTTCTCGATTACGGGCGGCTGGGCGAAACGCGGCGCTTCGAAGCGTGGCGTGCCGGCGCCGACTGGGGTGGATCGCGCGAGGCTGCGCTGAGGGCTCGCATCACGTGCGACGACTTCTTGACCGTCAGCCATCTGTCCATCACCCGCGATCCGTTGGTGGCGGTCTGGGGCAATCTGCCGGTCGTCGTGCCCGACGCGCCGTCTGGTCTCGAGCGCGGGTGCGATCGGAACGAGGCGGTCTCGGATCGTGACGTTCGTCCGTTCGCGCTTGAGTCGATCACGCGGCAGGCGGTCAGCGCGATCGGTGAATTGTTGGCCGACGTCGAGTCACGGGAACCACGAGCCATCGCGCTATGGAGTGAACGCGGTGCCGGCCTTGGGGTCGCCGTGCGCGAACTTGCGCGATTGGCGCGCGCAAACGGCATCGTTCCGGTTCATGCGTCGGTGGGCAATCCCGCAATCTGGTCGCTCCTTCAGGCACGCACCATTGCGATCATTCAGAGCGGCGAGCACGTCGACCAATCGCGCGATGCGATGGGCTGGCGTCGGTGGCTGGACGCCAGCATCCGTGTGGCGCGTTCGCACGTCTTGATCTTTACCTCGTCAGACGAAGTGCCACACCTGCAGAACCTGCGGCTCGATCCCGTTTCGCAAGACGCGCTCGTCGGTGCCGTGCGGCCGCACGCGCTGGCGGCCCTTCACCAACCCGTTCTGAGACAGCTGGCAGCGCGGTCCCGGGGTTGCCCGGCTCGTTTCGCCTGCAGCCTTCACGTCTCACGACAGGCGCAGGCCTCTCGTGTGTTCGCGTTTCCGCGTCGCGCCGCAGAGTCGCCACCGGTGTACGAGGTCGCGGCTCCATCGTCTCGTCCAGTGGCTGGTGAGGTCGCGTCCCTTCGCGACCGGCTGGCTGATGCCGAGCGGCGTCTGCAAGCGGGCAGTCACGTCAGTGCGTCGCGCGTCATCCTCGGCTCGACGGGGGCGTTGAGGCGGCGCGGAGACCACGCCACCGCGGCGAAGGGTCTGCTGTCATTGGCCCGGGCACGGCTCCGCCGCGGCCAGGTGGCCGAGGCGCGCCGAGCCCTCGACGAAGCTCGCGCCAACGCCCACGCCGCAGGAGACGACGATGGGCTGCTCGAGATCGCCGTGCAGTGTGGACACACATGCATCGACGCCGGAATGCTCGTCGACGGGGAGGTCGTACTCCGTGGCGCCGTGGCGACCGCACGTGGACGGAATCGCGCCGAATTGCTCGTGGACGCAACTCTGGCATTGGCTCGAGGGTTGTTCTGGCAGGGCCGCTATGAAGAGAGCGGATCGCTCGTCGCCAGCGTCGATCGGCAGTCGCTCGGCGACGGGCAGCTCGCCGCGGTTGCCATTGCGACCGCGCGCGCAGCCTCGGGTTGTCCCACTCGAAGCGGGGTCTTCGAGTCGGCCGAAGCCGTCCGCGTCGCACAGCGGACAGGAAATGGAGGCCTGATGGCCCGTGCGGCGTACACGGCTGCTTTCGCGCATCTCGTTGCTGGCGACTACGACGCTGTGACGGCCGACGTCAGCCAGGCTGTGATCGCTGCCCGGGCCGCGCGCGATCCGCTCATGGCGCTGCGCGCGCGTCTCGTGGTCGCCGAAGCGAACAGACGCGGCGGTCGCACGGGTGCGGGAGCAAGACTGCTGGCGCGCCTTAACCGCCTAGGCGCGATGCCGCTGCCCGCCACCGTGCGGGCTCGTATCACCTTGCTCCGCGACCTGCTGAACGGTGTCGAGAGTGACGCCGTTGTCGAACGTCTTTCGACGTCCACCGGGTTGGCCGCCTTGCGCCTGTTCGCTCCGGCGGCAAAACACGGTGGCTGGGCGCTTACGGGCGCAGACTGGTGCGCCGTGCTGGAGAAGACCCACGCTGCCACCGACGAGCGGACGGCACTAACGGTCGGCTGTGAGCACGTCAGAGTCCAGCTGCGTGCGGCGGCAGTTGCCTTTGTTGCCGCGCACGGGAAGGGATTCCAAGCGGTGGCCGCCGACGGCGCGCGGCTCGACCCGGGGCTGGCCGCGCGCGTGCTCGCCGCCGACCGGCTCATAGCGTGTCAGCCGGCGGACTCCGGCGCTGAGGCTGGTATGCCCGTCCGCTATGGCGGCCGGCCCTCCGGCGTGATCCTGGCGCGATGGCCCGCCGGCCATTCGCCGGATCAGGCCCGTGTCGAGGCGCTGCTTTTGATGGGAGCGGCTGTTGCTGCACCGATGTTCGCGGCGATCATGAGCCAGCTGGCGAGTGGCACGCCGCCAGCGGACGGCCTGGTCGGGGCGAGCGACGCGATGACCGCCGTGCGCCAGCTGATCGAGCGGGCAGCGGCGGTCCCGTTCGCCGTCCTGATCGAGGGCGAGAGTGGCAGCGGGAAAGAGCTCGTCGCCCGTGCATTGCATCGCAGCGGCCCGCGGCGTGATCGCGCATTCTGCGCCGTCAATTGCGCGGCCTTGCCCGACGAACTCTTCGAAGCCGAGCTGTTCGGGCACGCGCGGGGCGCGTTCACGGGTGCGCTGGCCGAGCGCACCGGGGTTGTGGAGGAGGCTCACGGCGGGACACTGTTTCTCGACGAAGTCGGGGAGCTCTCGCTGCGCGCGCAGGCAAAGTTGCTTCGCACGCTCCAGGAGGGCGAGATCCGGCGCGTCGGCGAGAATCTGCCACGGCGGGTCGACGTCCGAGTCGTGGCGGCCACGAATCGCAACCTGCGGCAAGAGGTATCCGACGGACGTTTTCGACCCGACCTGCTTTACCGCCTCGACGTCGTTCGCATCACCGTGCCGGCGCTCCGCGAGCGCATCGACGATGTGCCGCTGCTCATCGAGCGCTTCTGGCAGGAGGCCGCCGCCCGTGCGCACAGCCGCGCCCTGCTCAGTGCGGCAACGGTGGCAGCGCTGACGCGATACCCGTGGCCAGGGAACGTCCGCGAGCTGCAGAACGTGCTGGCCGCTCTGGCTGTCCGCGCGCCACGGCGCGGCCTGGTCGCGCCAGGCGCTCTGCCGCCGCATATCACCAGCGGACCGCCACCGCCGGCGCTGCGTCTGGACGAAGCGAGACGCAGCTTCGAGGAGCGCTTCGTCCGTGCGGCTCTCGCACGCGCGGGAGGGCGTCGAACGCAAGCGGCCCAGGAGCTCGGCATCTCTCGTCAGGGTCTCACCAAGATGCTGTCGCGGCTCGGGCTGTCTGACTAAGTGCGTGGGCGCTATGATGGACGCCACTGGTGGCGCGCTTCCTGTTGCGTCGATTGCTGCTCACGGTGCCGGTCTTGCTTGGGGTGGCAACGCTCGTGTTCTCGCTGATCCACCTCATTCCGGGCGATCCGGCGCAAGTGATGCTCGGCGACGCGGCGGCGCCGGAAGACGTGGCCGCACTTCGCCAGCGCCTGGGTCTCGATCGTCCTCTTTACGTGCAGTACGCGTCGTTCCTGGGAGGCGCCGTCCGCGGCGATCTCGGCACGTCGCTCCGAACGGAGCAGCCCGTCGTGTCGGCGATCGCCGAACGGATGCCCGCCACGTTCGAGCTCGCGCTCGCCTCGATGGCGGTCGCCCTGCTGGTAGCGATTCCCCTCGGCATCGTTGCCGCGGTCAATGCCGACA